>NZ_KV817316.1:0-30630 GCF_001814615.1 Streptococcus sp. HMSC078H12
CACGGGTTCGAATCCCGTACGGACTATATTTTGAGTAACTTAGGTTACTCTTTTTATTTTGTTTCTTTTTTTTATATGTTATAATAGCTTATAATACTATTTTGAGGTGAATTTATGTCTAAAGTTTTTGTTTTTGGTCATCAAAATCCTGATTCTGATGCAATCGGGTCTTCTTATGGATACGCTTATTTGAAACGTCAACTTGGTGTTGATGCTGAAGCTGTTGCTTTGGGTACTCCTAACGAGGAAACTGCTTTTGTTCTTGATTATTTTTGTGTTGAAGCACCACGAGTGGTTGAGTCTGCTCAATCAGAGGGGGTTAATCAAGTTATTCTTACAGACCATAATGAATTTCAACAATCTATTTCAGATATTAAGGACGTTGAAGTTATTGAGGTAGTCGACCATCACCGTGTGGCTAACTTTGAAACTGCTAATCCATTAATGATGCGATTGGAACCTGTTGGATCTGCATCTTCAATTGTTTTTCGTATGTTTAAAGAAAACAACGTTGAAGTTCCTAAGGAAGTTGCTGGTTTGCTTTTGTCAGGTTTGATTTCAGATACTCTTCTTCTTAAATCTCCAACTACACATGCTTCAGATCCTGCTGTCGCAGCTGAACTTGCAGAAATTGCTGGTGTTAATCTAGATGAATATGGTCTTGCTATGCTTAAAGCTGGTACTAATCTTTCTTCAAAATCTGCTGAAGAACTCATTGATATTGATGCAAAAACATTTGAATTGAATGGTAATCAAGTTCGTGTTGCACAAGTTAATACAGTTGATATTTCTGATGTTCTTTCTCGTCAAGCGGAAATTGAAGAAGCTATTAATAACTCAATTAAAAACAATGGTTACTCTGACTTTGTCTTAATGATTACTGATATTCTTAATTCTAATTCAGAAATTCTTGCACTTGGTTCAAATACTGACAAGGTTGAAGCTGCTTTCAATTTTGTTTTAGAAAATAATCATGCTTTCCTTGAAGGAGCTGTTTCTCGTAAGAAACAGGTAGTTCCTCAGTTGACTGAAAGCTTTAATGCGTAAAATTAGGCCTCCAGGCCTTTTTTTAGTCCTCTGATTAATGGTATAATACTTCTTATGATAATACAATTTAACCCAAACAAACTATGTAAGCAACCTTTTTTTATGGAAATAGTGAATTATCTATATCTTAATCAGCCTGTGACCCTGAGAGCAATAAAAAGGCAGTTTCCTTTTCAAAAGAATATCGATAAATTAATTGAGGAGTTTGTAAAAGAAGGCTATATCGAACGATTCGAGAAACGTTACCGTTTATTAATTAGTCTTGTGTCGGATTCTTCTAAAATTGATTTAGAACAGCATTTTTTTATTAATGATGATTCTACTTGTTATTTAGAACTATTAAATCGTAGATTTGTTACTGAGATAAGTAATTCTACTAATGAAGTTGTTATTGTTGAACAAACGAGTATAATGAGAGATGATCTTACGATTTCAAATTATTTCTATAAATTAAGAGAAAATCTACCATTATCGGAAGAGCAGAATAGATTATATGATATATTAGGGGATGTTAATCCTGAATATTTTTTGAAACATGTTACAACCTTTCTTTTAAAATACGTTAGGAAGGAATATGCACTTCAAAAAAGGAGGAATATTTTTGTTGATGCTTTAGAATTATTAGGGTATCTTGTTCAAGTAGAAAAAGGGCGTTATCTTTTGAATATGGATTTAGATTCCGAAGCATTAGTTTTTAGTGCAAAAAAAGACTAGTATTATTACTAGTCTTTTTTATGACAACTTTAACGATTCCTTAGTTCAAGATAACGTTTGTACCAGATGTTAACATAAGATTGTGAAAATGGCCCCTTACCATTGTTAATCCAATCTACCAAGATTTTAACATGTTCCTTTAAGATATAGTCAATATCAGGAGAGTAATGCATTTCTTTTTTATGTGTTTCATACTCATCTACATCTAGCAATTTTTTTTCACCATCAGCGAAGACTTTGACATCTAGGTCATAGTCTATATATTTTAGTGCTTCTTGGTCCAAAATATATGGACTAGCTAAATTGCAGTAGTAGGAAATGCCGTTATCCCTAATCATGGCTATAATATTAAACCAGTATTTTTTGTGGAAATAAACAATAGCAGGTTCACGTGTTACCCATCGTCTTCCGTCTGCTTCAGTAACGAGGGTGTGGTCGTTAACGCCAATAACAGCATTCTCAGTTGTCTTTAGTACCATAGTATCGCGCCAAGTACGGTGCAAACTACCATCATGCTTATAACTTTGAATTGTGATAAAGTCGCCTTCTTTTGGTAATTTCATGGCGTCCTCTTTCTACAATAAGGGTTATCCCCTTTATTGTATCATAATTTTTTGAAAAGAGGGGGAATACCTATAAATATTCTCTTAGAGCGGATGCTATCGCATCAAAGTCATAACCTTTTCGGGCTAAAGATTGTGTCAAGCGTTGCTTAAGCTCATAACCGTCGTATTTTTTACTAAATTTTTGATATTGCTTATCAATTTCTTTATAAAGTAGAGCTTGCTCATTTTCTTCATCTGCTTCAAGTTCTAGATGATCGATTGCTAGTTTACTTTCTTGGAATGAAAAACCTTTATTGATAAGGCTTTGAGTTAATTTATCTTTTAGGGCTTTTGATGGTAGTTTTCCCTGATATTTTCGTAACAGTTTTGAAGCTACTTTAATGGCTATTTCTGAGAAATCAAATTGGCTTAAAACATCGTCAATGATTTGTTTGTTACAACCTTTTTGAAGCCATTTTTGCTTCAGCACATAGGCCCCTTTATCACCTGAATTCAGATTTTGTTGAGCTAGACTTTCTAGGAGTTTGTAATCATCAATCCAATGATCTTTTTTTAGATTATCAATAATTTTGGGAATTATATGAGGGTTTATTTCATGTTTGAAAAGGTAATCTTTTACCTCTTTCTCAGTACGTTGTTTAAATGAAATAAAATAGAGAGCTAAGTTTTTACCATGCGAGAACTGAGCAAAGGATTTAATATCCTCTAGTTGATCTTTGTCCAGTATCATTTCTTTAGTCAACATGTATTTAACGATGGTATCTTCTGTAACGTAGAGACTCTCTTTTTTATCTATCTCAAGGAGATAAAGTCTCTTTTTCTTCTCGATTTTTGTGATTTTCATAGTTATTATTATATCAAAATGTTAGAATGGTAGTATGAATTTACAAGTGAAACAGCGTATCCCGCTTAAGATAAAACGCATGGGAATCAATGGCGAAGGCATTGGTTTTTATAAGAAAACTCTAGTTTTTGTGCCAGGGGCTTTGAAGGGTGAAGAGGTGTTCTGTCAGATTGTTTCTGTTAAGAGAAACTTTGTTCAGGCGAAATTATTAAAGATTAATAAACCTTCTAAGTTTCGTGTCGAACCTGCATGTAATATTTATGAAGACTGTGGTGGTTGCCAGTTAATGCATCTTCGTTATGATAAGCAATTAGAGTTTAAAACTGACTTGTTAGGACAAGCTTTGAAGAAGTTTAAACCGGCTAATTTTGAGTCATATGACATTCGTCCAACAATAGGGATGGAGCAACCACAACATTACCGAGCTAAACTACAATTTCAAACCCGTTCTTTTGGTGGCTCAGTTAAATCTGGCTTATTTGCGGAAGGGAGTCATCGCCTCATTAATATTGATGATTGCCTAGTTCAGGATGAGCTAACTCAAGCCATTATGAATAAGGTGACAAATTTGTTAGATAAATACAAGTTACCAATTTATAATGAGCGCAAAATTGCTGGAATTCGTACAGTTATGATACGACGTGCTTTGGGTTCAAATCAGGTTCAGTTGATTTTTGTAACCTCTAAATCAGTTTCTTTCACAAAATTAGTTAAGGAATTGACGGAAAGTTTTCCAGAAATCGTAACAATTGCTGTCAATTATAATTATTCGAAATCCAGTGAGATTTATGGTCAAGAGACGGAAATTCTTTGGGGGCAAGACACTATTCAAGAAGAGGTACTGGACTATAACTTCGCTCTCTCTCCTCGTGCATTTTACCAGTTGAATCCTCAACAAACAGAGGTACTCTATGGTCAGGCCGTTGAAGCTTTAGATGTGGATAAGGCTGAACATCTTATTGATGCTTACTGTGGGGTTGGTACTATTGGACTTGCTTTTGCAAATAAGGTAAAGAGTATTCGAGGTATGGATATTATTCCTGAGGCTATTGAGGATGCTAGGAAGAATGCCAAATCACTTGGTCTGGAAAATGCTCACTATGAGGTGGGTAAAGCAGAAGATATCATTCCACGTTGGTACAAGGAAGGGTATCGAGCAGATGCTCTTATTGTGGATCCCCCTAGAACTGGTTTAGATGATAAGCTACTTAAAACGATACTGGACTACACTCCTGAAAAAATGGTATATGTTTCATGTAATGTATCTACTTTGGCTAGAGACCTAGTTTCTTTGGCTAAAGTTTATGATGTTAATTATATCCAGTCAGTAGATATGTTTCCTCATACGGCTCGAACAGAAGCAGTTGTGAAGCTAACTAAGAAAATGTGATATAACCTAACATAAAAAACAAGAAATTTTCAAAATTGTTGGAAAATTTCTTTATTTTTCTGAAAAATAGGAGTATAATAGGCTTATCGATTTTTTAAAGGAGGAGCGTATGAAAAAGAGCTTCATTCATCAACAAGAGGAAATTTCTTTTGTGAAGAATACTTTTACACAGTATTTGATTGATAAACTTGACGTCGTTGAAGTGCAAGGGCCTATTTTGAGTAAGGTCGGGGATGGTATGCAGGATAATTTGAGCGGTATTGAGAATCCTGTAACTGTTAATGTGCTTCAGATTCCTGACGCAACATACGAAGTTGTTCACTCATTAGCAAAATGGAAACGCCATACTTTGGCTCGTTTTGGTTTCAATGAAGGTGAAGGGCTCGTGGTTAATATGAAGGCTCTTCGTCCAGATGAAGATTCATTGGATGCAACGCACTCTGTTTACGTTGATCAATGGGACTGGGAAAAAGTTATTCCTGACGGACATCGTAATATCGCTTATTTGAAAGAAACTGTTGAAACCATTTATAAGGTCATTCGTTTGACTGAGCTAGCAGTTGAAGCACGTTACGATATTGAAGCAATTTTACCTAAGAAAATTACCTTCATCCATTCAGAAGAGCTTGTTGAGAAGTACCCTGATTTGACACCAAAAGAGCGTGAAGATGCTATTACCAAGGAATATGGTGCTGTATTCTTGATTGGTATCGGTGGTGTTCTTCCTGATGGAAAACCACATGATGGCCGTGCACCTGACTATGATGACTGGACAACTGAGTCTGAGAATGGTTACCATGGTTTGAATGGGGATATCTTGGTTTGGAATGAACAATTAGGACATGCTTTTGAATTGTCATCAATGGGTATTCGTGTTGATGAAGATGCCCTTAAACGTCAGGTTGAAATTACTGGCGACCAAGATCGTTTGAAATTGGATTGGCACCAAGCCTTGTTACATGGCCTTTTCCCACTAACAATTGGTGGAGGTATTGGTCAATCACGTATGGCTATGTTCTTGCTTCGTAAGAAACATATTGGTGAGGTTCAAACTTCAGTTTGGCCAGATGCTGTTCGTGAAACTTACGAAAACATCTTGTAAAAAAAACACTAACGAAAGTTAGTGTTTTTTGATTTGCAATAGCTATGCATAATTGATCAATGAATTGGCTATTGGAGTAGATGTCATGAGAGCTGGCTTAGTTTTTCTCATAAAGAAAAAACCTTTCCCCTGAAGGAGATAGGTTTTTAGATTAGTCGTCACTACGGAAAAAGGCATCATAAAGAGCTCTGACGGCTGCTTTTTCTTGCTCAGTTTCAATTACGAACATAACAGAAACCTCACTAGAACCTTGAGAAATCATTTCTAGGTTAATATGTTTTTCAGAGAGCGCTTTAGCTGCTGTCGCTGTAACACCGATGTGGTCTTTCATATTTTCACCAACAATCATGAGAATTGAAAGGCCATGTTCAATTTCAACTTCATCAACACCGAGTTCACGAGTCAAGTATGAAAGGATTTCTTGTTCTTTGATTGGGGTAAGTTCACGTTCTCGAATAATGATTGAAAGATCATCGATTCCAGAAGGCATGTGTTCCCAACGGATGTTTAAATCTTCCAAGATTTGGAGAACCTTACGTCCGAAACCAACTTCACGGTTCATGAGGTATTTGGTCATGTTGATGCTGACGAATTTATCATCGCTCGCGATACCAACAACAGGAACAGTTGCTCCCTTGTGTTCAAGAATAATACGTGTGCCTGGATGGTCTGGATTATTAGTATTTTTAATAACCAATGGAATTTTACCACGATAGGCAGGAAGTAGAGCCTCATCATGAAGAACCGAGAATCCAGCATAAGCCAATTCACGCATTTCTTTATAAGTTAACTCAGGAATAGAATGTGGTTCATGAACGACACCAGGATGGGCAGCGAAAATACCATCTACATCTGTGAAGTTTTCATATAAGTCTGCCTTAACCCCAGCTGCAACGATAGAACCTGTGATATCAGAGCCACCACGTGAGAAAGTACAAATTTGATTATCAGGGGTAACACCAAAGAAACCAGGGATAACAAGAACCTCATCTGATTCACGAAGCTCTTCCAACTTGTCATAAGCTCCTGGAAGGATACGAGCATTTCCAGGTTCGCTTGAGACAAAAATACCAGCTTGGCGAGGGTGAACGTAACGTGCTTCAATACCGTTATTACGGAAATATTCAGCAATCAATTTTGCGTTATTATCTTCCCCTGCAGCTAGGAAAGTATCATAAAGGAAATCATTATCTTCAATCGGAAGAGTGGCAAGATCGTTGATAGATTTGGCAATCTTCGCCATTTCTGTTGATTTGAAGCCTAGCTCATCGACCATAGCTTGGTAGCGGTTAATAATCCATTCTTGGTCAGCTTTGACATCAACACCCTTTGTGTAGTGTTTATAGTATTTAATCAAGGCATCTGTGACTTTGGTATCTTCATCGTTACGTTTACCTGGGGCAGAGACAACGACAAAGCGACGTTCAGGGTCAGATTTTACAATGTTTAAGACTTTTTCTAATTGTGTGGCTGAAGCAAGTGAGCTTCCACCGAATTTGATGACTTTCATAGTTACTCCAAAAATTTTAAATTACTCTACAATTATAGCAAAATTCTGACAATTTGTCACATTGTTTTTAAAAGCGAGTAAGATTTAGAATGATTATGGTACAATAAAGTAAGAAAGAGGAGGATATCCCGTGGTAGAGGCAATTATTTTTGATATGGATGGTGTCCTTTTTGACACTGAAAAATATTATTATGATCGACGTGCAAGTTTCTTAGCTCAAAAGGGAATTTCAATCGACCATTTACCCCCGTCTTTCTTCATAGGTGGAAATACCAAGCAAGTTTGGGAAAATATTCTCAGGGATGACTATGATAACTGGGATGTGCCAACTTTACAAGAAGAGTATAATGCCTATAAACAAGACAACCCCTTACCCTATAAAGAATTAATCTTTCCTGATGTTTTAAAAGTCTTGAATGAAGTGAAATCTCGAGGGTTGAAAATAGGTTTGGCTTCTAGCTCCGTGAAGGCAGATATCCTTAGAGCTTTGGAGGAAAATCATTTGGATGGTTTCTTTGATGTGGTTCTCTCAGGAGAAGAATTTAAAGAGAGTAAACCCAATCCAGAGATTTATCTGACAGCCTTAAAGCATTTGAATGTGGAAGCAAATCAGGCGCTGATTATCGAAGATAGCGAGAAGGGTATTGCTGCTGGAGTTGCTGCAGGTGTTGAGGTTTGGGCCATTAAAGATAATCGTTTTGGCATGGATCAAGGTGCAGCCAAAGGTTTGTTGGATAAGCTTATAGATGTTTTAGATTTATTAAAATAGAAGAGACACCGAGTTAGTTGTAGAACTCGGTGTTTTGATATATCAAATTAAAAAACTCTAAGTTTCTGTTGACCTTTAGATGGACTATGGTATACTAGAAATTAACGATGAATGATTTGATAATCAAATTATCTATTCATCAAATAAAATTGTGATAAAAATATAAAGAACATACGGTTTTCATATAGGAACTAGTTATCGGAGGAATGCAAAAAATGGCTTACGAAACAATTCTTTATAGTGTTGAAGATGGAGTAGCAACTTTAACACTTAATCGTCCAGAAGTGCAAAATGGATTTAATATTCCAGTTTGTGATGAGATTATGGCTGCAATTGAGCAAGCTAAACAAGATGCGTCAGTAAAATTCTTGGTAATCAATGCTAATGGAAAAGTCTTTTCTGTTGGTGGTGACCTTGATCAAATGCAAAAAGCGGTTGCTGTAGATGATGTACAGTCTTTGGTTCGTATTGCTGAGCAGGTAAATGAAATTTCTTTTGCTCTTAAAAAATTGCCTAAGCCAGTCATCATGGTAGTTGATGGACCATGTGCAGGTGCTGCAGCTAACTTAGCTGTTGCAGCAGACTTTACGATTGCATCTGATAAAGCTAAATTCATCCAAGCTTTTGTAGGTGTTGGTTTGGCACCTGACGCTGGAGGTCTCTACCTTTTGACACGTTCAATCGGTATTAACCGTGCGACTCAAATTACAATGACAGGAGAGCCAGTATCAGCTGAAAAAGCTTTGGACTGGGGAATCGCCTACAAAGTTGTTGAGTCAGAAAAACTTGAAAAAACTGTGAGTCAATTGATTAAAAAATTGAACCGCTCTTCAGTGAATTCCTTTAAAGCCATTAAAGAAATGGTTTGGGAATCTGAATTTGCGGGATGGGAAAATTACGCTAAGTTGGAACTTGACTTGCAAAAATCTCTTGCTTTCACAGAAGACTTCAAAGAAGGGGTACGTGCTTATAGTGAGCGTCGTCGACCTAAATTCCAAGGGAAATAGCCACATTTTCTAAAAGAAAAACTAAAGTTTTTTAATCGGGCTTGCGAAATTAGTTTGAGTCTGATATACTTTGAAAGTCAAAGTTTTATTGAAAGGAGTCTGGTGTGAATTACGACAAAATTGATGGCTATCTTGTTGATATTTTTAATAACGTAGTTATTATCGAAGAAGCAAGTTTAAAGAATTCAAAGTTTAACGATGTTTCCCTCAAGGAAATGCATACCATTGATGTGATCGGTACACATCCAGATACGACACCAAGTGCAGTAGCTAAAGAACTCATGCTAACTCTTGGTACTGTAACAACATCTCTCAATAAACTTGAAAAGAAAGGTTATATTGTCCGTACGCGTTCATCAGTTGACCGTCGTGTGGTCCATCTTTCGCTCTCTAAAAAGGGTCGTTTGGTATATCGTCTTCACCGTCGTTTTCATAAATCAATGGTGATGAGGATTACAGAAGGCTTTAACGACGAGGAATTGAAGGTTATGAGCAAGGGATTGGAAAATCTCCACGCATTTCTTGAGGAGTTGAAATAATGGCATTTGCAAAAATTAGTCAGGTTGCCCATTATGCACCTGCTCAGGTCGTGACTAATGATGACCTATCAAAAATCATGGATACTAGCGATGAGTGGATTCGCTCACGTACCGGTATTCAGGAACGTCGCATCTCATTGAATGAGAATACGAGTGATTTAGCTACCAATGTTGCTTATCAGCTATTAGAAAAATCAGGATTAGCTCCTGAGGAACTAGACTTTGTTTTAGTTGCAACGATTTCTCCTGATAGTTCTATGCCGTCAGTAGCGGCTCGAGTTCAAGGAGCAATTGGTGCAGTCAACGCCTTTGCTTTTGATATTACTGCGGCATGTAGTGGGTTTATCTTTGCTTTAGCAACCGCAGAAAAATTGATAAAGTCAGGCGCATACAAAAAAGGTTTAGTCATTGGTTCTGAAGTTCTTTCAAAAACTTTAGACTGGTCTGACCGTACAACAGCTGTCCTCTTTGGAGATGGTGCTGGCGGAGTCCTCTTGGAAGAAACTGAAGAAGAACATTTCTTCGGAGAATCTTTAAATACCGATGGTAGCAAGGGTGGTCTTGAGTCAGGAGCTTCTGCAGTTATCTCGCCTTATTCAGATGAGTCTGATCAGCCTAATCCCTATATGCAAATGGATGGGAAAGCAATCTTTGATTTTGCCGTTAAGACGGTTTCAAAGAGTATTAAGGCCTTGGTTGAAGAAAAAGGTGAGCCTGATTACTTCCTTCTTCATCAAGCTAATATTCGTATTTTGGATATTATGGCTAAGAAAATCGATGTCAGTCGTGATAAATTCTTGGCAAACATGATGTCTTATGGTAATACCAGTGCGGCAAGTATCCCAATTCTGCTTTCTGAAAACGTGGCGAATGGGACCTTAAAATTAGACAGCGGTCAAACAATTCTCTTATCAGGTTTTGGTGGGGGTTTGACATGGGGCAGTCTTATTGTTAAAATCTAGTTATATAAATTATGCACCAGCATAGATTATAAGAAATATATTTATCTTAAAGGAGAAATTAAAATGGCAGTATTTGAAAAAGTACAAGAAATCATCGTTGAAGAACTTGGGAAAGATGCAGAAGAAGTAAAAGTAGAAACTACTTTTGACGAACTTGACGCTGACTCACTTGACGTGTTCCAAGTTATCTCAGAAATCGAAGATGAGTTCGATATCCAAATCGAAACTGAAGAAGGTCTTAACACTGTTGGTGACCTTGTTGCTTACGTAGAAGAAAAAACTAAATAAGCAGGGCATAGAGAATATTCTTATTTGGGATATTCTCCTTTGTTTATACAATTACTTTGATTATTAAACTATTTATTTGATTAGAAAATCGAAAAAAGGTGCAAAATGAAATCTCGTATTACAGAACTGTTAGGAATTAAATATCCAATCTTCCAAGGTGGTATGGCCTGGGTTGCTGATGGCGACTTGGCAGGAGCCGTTTCAAATGCTGGTGGACTCGGAATTATTGGTGGCGGTAATGCCCCTAAAGAAGTGGTAAAAGCTAATATTGATAGAGTAAAACAAATCACTGACAAACCTTTCGGTGTTAATATCATGCTTTTGTCACCATTTGCAGATGACATCGTTGACCTCGTTATCGAAGAGGGCGTTAAGGTTGTTACAACAGGAGCCGGAAATCCAGGTAAATATATGGAGCGTTTCCACGATGCTGGAATTACAGTAATCCCAGTTATTCCATCGGTAGCACTTGCTAAACGTATGGAAAAACTTGGAGCAGATGCTGTTGTCGCAGAAGGTATGGAAGCTGGTGGTCACATCGGTAAATTGACAACTATGGCACTTGTTCGCCAAGTTGCTGATGCGGTATCTATCCCAGTTATTGGAGCTGGTGGTGTTGCTGATGGACGTGGTATGGCTGCTGTTCTTATGCTTGGAGCAGAAGCTGTTCAGGTTGGTACGCGTTTCGCTGTTGCTAAAGAATCTAATGCACACCAAAACTTCAAAGATAAGATTTTGAAGGCTAAAGATATTGATACTGTTATTTCAGCCTCAGTTGTTGGACACCCAGTTCGTGCGATCAAGAATAAATTGGCTACTGAATATAATCAAGCTGAAAAAGATTTCTTAGCTGGTAAGAAGACTCAAGAGGAAATTGAAGAGCTTGGTGCAGGTGCCCTTCGTAACGCGGTTGTTGATGGAGATGTGGAATATGGTTCAGTTATGGCTGGACAAATTGCAGGTCTTGTTCGTAAAGAAGAAACATGTGCAGAAATCTTGGAAGACCTATACACAGGCGCTGCTAAGGTGATTAAAGAAGAAGCTGCTCGTTGGGCAGATGTAAACGTCTAAAAACGTCGAAAGGATTAGGAAAGTGACAAAACGTGCGTTCTTATTTGCTGGTCAAGGGGCTCAGAAATTGGGCATGGCGAGCGATTTGTATGCGACTTATCCCGTTGTCAAAGAGACATTTGATACGGCTAGTCGTATTCTAGGTTATGATTTGCGTGAATTGATTGATTCTAACGAAGAAAAACTTAATCAGACACGCTATACTCAACCAGCTATTTTGACAACGTCAGTAGCCATTTATCGCCTTTTGGCAGAAAATGGTATCACTCCTGATATTGTTGCCGGTCTCTCTTTGGGTGAATATTCTGCCCTGGTTGCGGCTGGAGCACTCTCATTTGAGGATGCGGTAGCCTTGGTTGCTAAACGTGGAGAATTCATGGAAACAGCTGCTCCTGCTGGAAGTGGGAAAATGGTTGCTGTCATGAATACAGATCCAAGTTTGATTGAAGAAATCTGTCAAAAAGCATCTGAAAAGGGTGTAGTGACGCCTGCTAACTATAATACTCCAGCACAAATTGTTATTGGTGGTGAAGTTGAGGCTGTTGATTATGCTGTGGAATTGCTTAAAGAAGTTGGTGCTAAACGTCTGATTCCTCTTAATGTTTCAGGGCCGTTCCATACAGCTTTACTTGAACCAGCTAGTCAAAAATTGGTAACAGAACTTGAGAAAGTGTCATTCAAGGACTTTACGCTTCCTTTAGTAGGTAATACTGAGGCTCAAATCATGAAGTCAGAAGACGTCAAAGCACTTTTGGCTCGTCAGGTGATGGAACCTGTACGTTTTTATGATTCGATTGCCACTATCCAAGAATTTGGTGTAGATGAAGTAATTGAGATTGGTCCAGGAAAAGTCTTGTCAGGCTTCTTGAAGAAAATTGATAAAACCTTACCAACTCATAATGTTGAAGATCAAGCTAGTCTTGATGCCCTTCTTAATGCTTAAAACGAGGTAAACATGGAACTTAAGAATAAAAATGTTTTTGTAACAGGTTCAACACGTGGAATTGGATTAGCTGTGGCACACAAATTTGCTAGTCTTGGTGCCAATGTTGTTCTAAATGGACGTTCTGAAATCTCTGAGGACTTGCTTGCACAGTTTGCAGATTATGGTGTAACTGTTGTAGGTATCTCAGGTGATATTTCTAACGGTGAAGATGCTAAACGTATGGTAGCTGAAGCTATTGAAAAGCTTGGTAGTGTTGATGTGCTAGTTAATAATGCTGGTATCACTAACGATAAGTTGATGTTGAAGATGAGTGAAGAAGATTTTGAACGTGTCTTGAAAATCAACTTGACTGGTGCTTTCAATATGACACAGGCTGTCTTAAAACCAATGTCTAAGGCTCGTCAAGGTGCCATCATCAATATGTCATCTGTTGTAGGTCTCATGGGGAATATTGGTCAAGCTAACTATGCGGCTTCAAAAGCTGGTTTGATTGGTTTTACAAAATCAGTGGCGCGTGAAGTTGCGGCTCGTGGTGTCCGTGTCAATGCTATTGCTCCTGGTTTCATTGAATCAGATATGACTGACGCTATTCCAGAGAAAATGAAAGATGCTATGATTGCTCAAGTGCCAATGAAACGTATTGGTCAAGCAGAAGAAGTGGCTGAAGTTGCAGCATTCTTGGCTAGTCAAGAATATCTCACAGGTCAAACCATCGCTATTGATGGTGGTATGACCATGCAATAATTGAATGTCAATATCAAAAAGTCATTTACTAGAATATCCACCCGACAAAAGGAGAATATATATGTCTACAAATCGTGTTGTTGTTACAGGTTACGGCGTAACCTCACCAATCGGTAATACACCAGAAGAATTTTGGAACAGTCTTCATGACGGTAAAATTGGTATCAAACCAATTACGAAGTTCGATGCTTCTGAAATTCCAGTCTTTAACGCTGGTGAAATCCAAGATTTCCCGTTCGATAAGTACTTTGTGAAAAAAGATACTAACCGTATGGACACTTACTCACTTTATGCGATTTATGCTGCTATGGAAGCTCTTGAAAATTCAGGACTTAACATGGAAGAAGAAGATCGTGATCGTGTTGGTGTCATCGTGTCATCTGGTATCGGTGGTCTTCAAGAACTTGAAGATCAAATCATTCGTATGCACGAACGTGGGATGAAACGTATCAAACCAATGTTTATCCCTAAAGCACTTTCAAACATGGGTGCTGGTAACATTGCTCTTAAAATTGGTGCTCAAGGGGTATGTAAATCAGTGACGACTGCTTGTGCCTCTGCCAATGATGCAATCGGTGAAGCCTTCCGTGAAATTAAATTCGGTTTGCATGATGTTGTCTTGGCTGGTGGTGCTGAAGCTTCAATCACTAAGATTGGTATTGGTGGTTTCAATGCTCTTACAGCACTTTCAACAACAGAGGATCCAGAACGTTCATCAATTCCATTTGATAAAGACCGTAATGGTTTTGTTATGGGTGAAGGTGCAGGGGTTCTCGTTATCGAAAGCTTGGAACATGCCCAAAAACGTGGTGCTAACATCTTGGCTGAGATTGTTGGTTACGGATCAAACTGTGATGCCTACCACATGACAACACCAACTCCAGACGGTTCAGGTGCTGCTAAAGCAATTAAATTGGCTATCAATGAAGCTGGTATCAAACCTGAAGATGTTGATTATGTCAATGCTCACGGGACATCAACACCTGCTAATGAAAAGGGTGAAAGTGGTGCCATTGTTTCTGTACTTGGTAAAGATGTTCCAGTTTCATCTACTAAATCATTTACAGGTCACTTGCTAGGTGCTGCTGGTGCAGTTGAAGCTATTGCAACAATCGAAGCGATTCGTCATAGCTATGTACCGAAAACTGCTGGTACAAAAGAATTGTCTGACTACATCGAAGCTAATGTTGTTTATGGTGAAGGTCAAGAAGCTGATATTGAGTATGCAATTTCAAATACCTTCGGTTTTGGTGGACACAATGCTGTTCTTGCCTTTAAACGTTGGGAGGCTTAATTCATGAATATTTCTGAAATCAAAGATTTATTGGCTCAATTTGATGCATCAACTTTACGTGAATTTTCATACAAAAATAACGGTGAAGAATTGAACTTGAGCAAAAATCAAACAAGTTCAGTAACAGCTGCCCCAGTAGCTCCTACAGTTGAAGTAGTTGCGCCAGCTCCTCAAGCTCCAGTAGCAGCGCCTACCGCTGTTGAAACTCCAGCAACACCAGTTAAAGAAGCTTCTGCTCCTGCTCAAGCTGCTGAAGGTGAAGTGGTTGAAAGTCCACTTGTTGGTGTGGCTTACTTGTCTCCATCACCTGAAAAACCAGCCTTTGTTTCTGTTGGTGATACTGTTAAGAAAGGTCAAACGCTTCTTATTGTTGAAGCAATGAAGGTGATGAATGAAGTGCCAGCACCTAAAGATGGTGTTATTACTGAAATCTTGGTAGCGAATGAAGAAGTTGTTGACTACGGAAAAGGATTGGTACGCATCAAATGACAATTGATATTAATGCTATTCGTGAAGCTTTACCACACCGTTATCCAATGCTTTTGGTTGACCGTGTGCTAGAAGTTTCAGAAGACGAAATCACAGCTATTAAAAATGTAACGATCAATGAACCTTTCTTTAATGGACATTTTCCTCAATACCCAGTTATGCCTGGCGTTCTTATCATGGAAGCCCTGGCGCAAACAGCTGGTGTTCTTGAATTGTCTAAACCTGAAAACAAGGGCAAACTAGTCTTTTATGCAGGTATGGATAAGGTTAAATTTAAAAAACAAGTGGTTCCTGGTGACCAACTTGTTATGACAGCTAAGTTTGTTAAACGTCGTGGAACAATTGCTGTTGTTGAAGCTAAGGCTGAAGTCAATGGTAAACTTGCTGCATCAGGTACTTTGACTTTTGCTATTGGAAGCTAATGTTTTGTGAAAATCCTTCTGGCGACAGTCGGAAAGGATTTTTCTTTAGATATTGGTCTATCACATAGAAAGGAAATCAACACAGACTATCAAAAAATGTCTGATGTTATCTTGTTTTATGTTTAAAAAATTATTGATTGCCAATCGTGGTGAAATTGCAGTGCGTATTATCCGTGCAGCGCGTGAATTGGGTATCCAAACGGTTGCTATTTATTCTGAAGCGGATAAGGATTCTCTACATACTATGCTCGCTGATGAAGCTATTTGTATCGGGCCTGCAAAATCAACGGATTCTTATTTGAATATGAATCGTGTCCTATCAGCTGCTATTGTGACTGAGGCTCAAGCTATTCATCCAGGGTTTGGTTTCTTGAGTGAAAACTCTAAATTTGCCACTCTCTGTGAAGAAATGAACATCAAGTTTATTGGTCCTTCAGGCGAAGTCATGGACAAGATGGGTGATAAAATCAATGCCCGTGCTGAAATGATTAAGGCTAATGTCCCTGTAATTCCTGGTTCAGATGGTGAAGTCTTTACAGTTGAGGAGGCTTTAGAGGTTGCCAACCGTCTTGGTTACCCAGTAATGCTTAAGGCTTCTGCTGGTGGTGGCGGTAAGGGGATTCGTAAGGTTAACACTGAAGAAGAGTTAGCTCCTGCCTTCGAATCTGCGTCACAAGAAGCTAAAGCAGCCTTTGGTAATGGGGCGATGTATATTGAAAAAGTTATTTACCCAGCTCGTCATATCGAGGTTCAAATTTTGGGAGATAGCTATGGTAATATTGTTCACCTAGGTGAGCGTGATTGCTCTCTTCAACGTAATAACCAAAAGGTTTTGGAAGAATCACCGTCAGTTGCTATTGGTAAGACACTTCGTCACGAAATTGGTTCAGCGGCTGTCCGTGCCGCTAAGGCTGTTAATTATGAAAATGCGGGTACTATCGAGTTCCTTCTTGATGAGAAAACAGGTCAGTTCTACTTTATGGAAATGAACACCCGTGTTCAAGTTGAGCACCCAGTTACAGAATTTGTAAGTGGTGTGGATATTGTTAAAGAACAAATCCGTATTGCCGCAGGTGAAAAACTCTCTGTGACCCAAGATGATATTGAAATCAAGGGACATGCTATTGAGTGTCGTATCAATGCAGAAAATCCTAAGTTCAATTTTGCACCTAGTCCAGGGAAAATTAGCAATCTCTATCTACCTAGTGGTGGTGTTGGTCTTCGTGTAGACAGTGCAGTCTATCCTGGCTATACTATTCCACCTTACTATGATTCAATGATTGCCAAAATCATTGTTCATGGAGAGAATCGATTTGAGGCACTCATGAAGATGCAACGTGCCCTTTACGAACTCGAAATCGATGGTGTTGTGACTAATGCTGACTTCCAGTTGGATTTGATTTCAGATCGTAGCGTTATCGCTGGGGATTATGATACTTCCTTCTTGATGGAGACCTTCCTACCAGATTATCAGAATCGTGAGGAATAAAGTTTATGGGATTATTTGATCGAAAAGAAAAGTATATCCGTATCAATCCTAACCGTTCTGTACGTAATGGGGTTGATCACCAAGTGCCAGAAGTTCCAGATGAACTTTTTGCCAAATGTCCTGGGTGTAAACAAGCTATTTATCAAAAGGACTTGGGACAAGCTAAAATTTGTCCAAATTGTTCTTATACCTTCCGTATTTCAGCTAAAGAACGTCTCGATTTAACGGTTGATGAGGGTTCTTTCCAGGAACTTTTTACAGGAATTGAAACCAAAAATCCATTGAATTTCCCAGGTTATATGGAGAAATTAGCGGCAACCAAGGAAAAAACTGGTCTTGATGAAGCAGTTGTGACAGGCGTTGCAACTATCAAGGGACAAAGAACAGCCTTGGCTATTATGGATTCTAACTTTATCATGGCTTCAATGGGAACTGTTGTTGGTGAAAAAATCACCCAGCTCTTTGAACATGCGATTGAAGAAAAACTTCCAGTTGTTATTTTTACAGCATCTGGTGGTGCTCGTATGCAAGAAGGTATTATGAGTTTGATGCAAATGGCTAAGATTTCAGCAGCCGTAAAACGTCATTCTAATGCTGGCTTGTTGTATCTGACTGTCTTGACAGATCCAACCACTGGTGGGGTTACAGCAAGTTTCGCTATGGAAGGTGACATTATCTTGGCTGAGCCACAAACCTTGATTGGTTTCGCAGGTCGTCGTGTCATTGAAAACACAGTTCGCGAAACTTTGCCAGATGATTTCCAAAAGGCTGAGTTCCTTCAAGAACATGGTTTTGTTGATGCCATTGTTAAACGTACAGAGTTGGCTGATACCATTGCCACACTCTTATCATTCCATGGAGGTGTTCAATGAGCGACGTAGCACGTATTTTAAAAGAAGCGCGTGACCAAGGCCGTTTAACTGCTTTGGACTTTGCCCAAGGAATCTTCGATGATTTTATCGAACTTCATGGCGACCGTAATTTCCGAGACGATGGTGCCGTTATTGGTGGTATTGGTCGTTTAAATGGTCAAGCTGTTACTGTAGTGGGTATTCAAAAAGGTAGAAATCTTCAAGACAACCTTAACCGTAACTTTGGCCAACCACATCCAGAGGGCTATCGTAAGGCTCTTCGACTTATGAAACAGGCTGAAAAGTTTGGTCGTCCAGTTGTTACCTTTATCAATACTGCAGGTGCTTATCCTGGTGTTGGAGCAGAGGAACGTGGACAAGGTGAGGCAATTGCGCGTAACCTTATGGAAATGAGTGATCTTAAGGTGCCAATTATTGCCATCATCATTGGTGAAGGTGGTTCGGGAGGAGCTCTTGCCTTGGCGGTAGCCGATAAGGTTTGGATGCTTGAAAATACCATCTACTCTATCTTGAGTCCGGAAGGGTTTGCGACTATTCTCTGGAAAGATGGCTCACGTTCAGAAGAGGCAGCAGAGTTGATGAAGATTACATCAGGCGAGTTGCTTAATATGGGAATCGTTGATAAGGTGATTCCAGAACGTGGTTACTTTACAAGTGAAATTATTGAAGCGATTAAGACAGCAATCGTAGATGAGTTGGCAGAATTAAGCCAATTATCAACAGAGGACTTGCTTGAAGCGCGTTATCAACGTTTTAGAAAATACTAAAAAACATTGGGATATATCCCAATGTTTTTTAAACGGTATGGCGTTCGAAGGCTTGGTCTGAGATACCTTGCTCAAGGATAAGTTTAGCCCATTCCTTAGCTGAATGAAGACTGTGATCCTTGTAGTTACCACAAGATTCAATGGTAGTTCCTGGAACATCTTCCCATGTAATCTCGTTAGCAATAGCTTCAAGACTAGATTTGATAACTTTAGCAATTTCTGTAGGATCTTGTTTACCCCACATAATCATATGGAAGCCTGTACGGCAACCAAATGGTGAGCAATCAATAAGTCCATCGATACGTTGACGGATCAGTTTAGCGAGTAGGTGTTCGATAGTATGAAGACCACCTGTGTCAATACTATTTTCATTAGGTTGAATTAAACGGATATCAAAGTTTGTAATGATATCTCCTTTAGGTCCAACTTCCTCTGAAATAAGACGGACATAAGGCGCTTTTACAATGGTATGATCAAGTTCAAAACTTTCAACAGTAACGTCTTTTGGCATGGTAATACCTCCCTATTCTAATAGAGTTATGATACCACAAAATCAGTTTAAAGTTCTAGTATTTATTTGAGAAATCGCTATAAATATGATACACTAGAAGACGGTTTTCTTTAGGGAAACCTTAGAAAAGTTGAGGTAAAGACATGATAAACATGATAATTTTAGTTGTCTTTGCACTCATTGGTTTAGTCGTTGGATATTTAGCAATTTCTATTAAACTTAGCAAAGCTAAGGAACAAGCAGAAACTACCTTGCTAAAGGCAGAACAAGACGCTGTGAACCTTCGCAGTCAGGCGGAACATGATGCAGATCATCTGCGTGTGACTGCTGAACGCGAAAGTAAGGCTCAACGTAAAGAGTTCTTGTTAGAAGCAAAAGAGGAAGCTAGAAAATATCGAGAAGATATTGAAAAAGAATTCAAATCTGAGCGTCAAGAGCTTAAACAAATGGAAAATCGTTTAACAGAACGTGCCACTAGCCTTGATCGTAAGGATGAAAATCTATCAAGTAAAGAACTTGCCCTCGAGAAGAAAGAGCAGAGTCTTGCTGACAAATCTAAACATCTTAATGAGCGTGAAGAGAATGTGACTCAGTTGGAGGCTGAGAAGCAAGCTGAACTTGAACGTGTTGGTCAGATGACCATTGCAGAAGCGCGTGAGGTAATCTTAACGGAGACTGAAAATAATCTGACTCATGAGATTGCAACACGTATCAAAGATGCAGAAGCACAGGTTAAAGATACTGTTGATAAGAAGGCCAAAAATGTGTTGGCGCAAGCTATGCAACGCTTGGCTGGAGATTATGTTACTGAACAAACAGTAACTACTGTTCACCTTCCAGATGACAATATGAAAGGTCGTATCATTGGACGTGAGGGGCGTAACATCCGTACGCTTGAAAGTCTAACAGGTATTGACGTTATTATTGACGATACTCCAGAAGTGGTTGTCCTTTCTGGTTTCGATCCCGTTCGTCGTGAAATTGCACGTATGACTCTCGAAGCCTTGATTAAGGATGGACGCATCCATCCAGCTCGTATTGAAGAGTTGGTTGAGAAGAGCCGTCAGGAAATGGATAACCGTATCCGTGAATATGGTGAGGAAGCAGCTTACGAAATTGGAGCTATGAATCTTCACCCTGACTTGATCAAGATTATGGGACGCTTGCAGTTCCGTACGTCGTATGGTCAAAATGTACTTCGTCACTCAGTTGAAGTTGGTAAACTAGCAGGTATCATGGCTGGTGAATTGGGTGAAAATGTTGCCCTCGCTCGTCGTGCTGGTTTCCTTCACGATATGGGGAAAGCCATTGACAAAGAAGTCGAAGGTAGCCACGTAGAGATTGGTGCTGAGTTTGCACGTAAGTACAAAGAACATCCAGTTGTGGTTAACGCTATCGCTAGCCACCATGGCGATGTAGAACCTGAGAGCGTCATTGCAGTTATTGTAGCTGCAGCAGATGCTTTGAGTTCGGCTCGTCCAGGGGCTCGTAATGAATCTGTTGAGAATTACGTCAAACGCCTTCGTGATTTGGAAGAAATTGCATCAAGCTTTGACGGTGTTCAAACAAGCTTCGCCCTTCAAGCTGGTCGTGAGATTCGTATTATGGTTCATCCAAACAAAATCTCTGATGATGAAGTTACGATCTTGTCTCACAAGGTACGTGAACAAATTGAGAAGAATTTGGATTACCCAGGAAATATTAAGGTTACAGTCATTCGTGAATTCCGTGCGGTTGACTATGCCAAATAAGATAAGAGAGCCGCAAGGCTTTTTTATTTTGCACTTGATACTGAAAGGTTGTATTTTTTTTGAAAATGTAAGAACTTTCTTATCAAATTGCGTCATTTTGGTAGATTAGTGTTTTGTGATGAAATATTTTGATTTTTTTTGACTGTTTTTAGTTGACAGTTATTAAAAATTGAGTATAATAGATTTTGTAAACGATTACAGAAGGAGAGATTATGCTAAAGTCTGAACGTAAGCAGATTATCTTGTCTCAGTTGAAACAAGATGGTTTTGTCACTTTGGAAAACCTAACTGTTTTGTTAAGTGATACTTCCGAGTCGACGATTCGTCGTGACTTGGACGAGTTAGCGGCAGATGGCCAACTTAAACGTGTTCATGGTGGTGCTGAAAGCATTCATGGTCTAAAGGAAGAAATTGCCAATAGTCAAAAAGCTATTAGAAACGTTCAAGAAAAGGCTCAGTTAGCTGGTTATGCTGCCGATTTGATTAAGGAAGGTGATGTCGTCTTTCTTGAGGCTAGTACAACAAATGAACTTTTGATTCCACATTTGGCCAATCGTCAGGTAACGGTTGTGACTAATTCTATCCATCATGCGGTTAAGTTGGTAGATCTTGGTGTTAGCACTAGGATTGTTGGAGGAAAGGTTAAACATTCAACGGATGCCTCTATTGGAAGTACTGCTCAAGAGCAAATCAGACAGCTGAATTTTGATTGTGCTTTCATTGGTGCTAATGGCGTTGATGCTCATTATTTCACCACACCAGACATGGAAGAGGCAGTTATCAAACGGACGGTTATAGCCAATGCGCAAAAAGCCTACGTTCTAGCTGATGCCTCTAAACTTGGTCAGATTACCTATGCTAAGGTAGCCGAGGTCGAGAAAGTAACCATAATTACAAACGCTTCGGAAGAAGAGCTCCTACAAGAATTAAAAGAGAAAACGAGGGTTATTGAAGTATGATTTATACTGTAACGCTGAATCCATCAATCGACTTCATTGTTCGTATCGATAAAGTAGAGATTGGTGAAGTTAACCGTATGGAGAGTGATGATAAGTTCGCTGGCGGTAAGGGTATTAATGTTAGTCGTATATTGCAACGTTTAGGTGTTGATAATACTGCAACGGGCTTCATCGGTGGTTTTACAGGACGTTTTGTGACAGATGGTTTGGATGCAGAGGGCATTAAAACCAAGTTTGTAGCAGTGGATCAAGACACACGTATTAATGTTAAAATCAAGGCTGACCAAGAAACTGAAATTAATGGTGCAGGACCTGTCATTAATGAGTATCAATTGGCTGAATTGGAAGCTGTTCTTTCAAGTGTAAGTGCCGATGATGTGGTTGTTTTTGCTGGATCAGCACCAAGCAATCTTGGAAACAAGGTCTATAACAAATTGATTCCACTAGTGCGTGAAACGGGTGCACAGGTTGTCTGTGACTTTGAAGGTCAAACCTTGCTTGATTCCTTGGCTTACCAACCACTCTTGGTTAAACCAAATAACCATGAGTTAGAAGCTATTTTCAATGTCAAACTTAATGGTTTGGCTGATGTTGAAAAATATGCGCGTGAAATCCTTGCTAAGGGTGCACAGAACGTTATCATCTCAATGGCAGGTGATGGAGCGCTGCTTGTCACACCAGAGGCTGCTTACTTTGCCAAACCAATCAAGGGAACAGTTAAAAACTCTGTTGGTGCGGGTGACTCGATGGTTGCTGGTTTCACTGGTGAGTTTGTTAAATCAGGTGATCCGATTGAGGCTCTCAAGTGGGGAGTAGCGTGTGGAACATCTACAGCTTTCTCAGATGATTTAGCGACAATTGAATTTATTAAAGAAACATACAATAAAGTAGAGGTAGAAAAACTATGAAAATTCAGGATTTACTGAACAAGAAAGTAATGTTGCTTGACCTTCAAGCAACTACAAAAGAAGCTGCTATCGATGAAATGATTAACAGCTTGGTTGACAATGGTGTTGTGACTGACTTTGATGTTTTCAAAGCAGGTATTATGGCTCGTGAAGCACAAACATCAACTGGTTTGGGTGATGGAATCGCTATGCCACACAGCAAAAATGCTGCAGTAAAAGAAGCAACAGTACTTTTTGCTAAATCTAATAAAGGTGTAGATTACGAATCACTTGATGGTCAACCTACAGACCTCTTCTTTATGATTGCTGCTCCAGAGGGAGCAAATGACACTCACTTGGCAGCCCTTGCTGAGTTGTCAAAATACCTTATGCAAGATGGTTTTGCTGATCGTTTGCGTAAGGTGACTTCTCCAGATGAAGTGATTGCTGCTTTTAATACGGGCGAAGAAGAAGCACAAGCTGAGGAAGCTAAGAAAGCACAAGCTGTTAAAGAAGCAGCTTCAAGCGATAAACCACTTATCGTAGCCGTCACAGCTTGTACAACTGGTATTGCTCACACTTACATGGCTGAAGAATCACTAATTAAAACAGGTGAAGAAATGGGAGTCAATGTTCGTGTTGAAACTAACGGTGCTTCAGGAGTTGGAACACCTTTGACTTCCGAAGAAATCAGTAAGGCTGTAGGTGTTATTGTAGCAGCAGACAAGGCAGTTGAAACAGCACGTTTCGATGGTAAAAAATTGCTTTCTAAACCAGTCGCTGCAGGTATTCGTCAACCTCAAGAATTAATCCAAAACATCTTGGATGGAAAAGCTGAAGTCTTCCACGCTGAAAATGCTGGAGCTGCTCAAGAATCAAGTGAGAAATTGAGCCTTGGTGGTGCCTTCTATAAACACTTGATGAGTGGGGTATCACAAATGCTTCCATTCGTTATCGGTGGTGGTATCATGATTGCGCTTGCCTTCTTGCTTGACCAAATCATGGGTGTTCCTAAAGATCAATTGTCACAACTTGGTTCTTACCATGAAATTGCTGCTCAATTCAAAGCAATTGGTGGCGCTGCCTTTGGCTTCATGCTTCCAGTACTTGCAGGTTACATTGCTTACTCTATCGCTGAAAAACCAGGTTTGGTATCAGGTTTCGTAGCTGGTGCTATTGCTTCAAGTGGTGCAGCCTTTGGTGGTGTTCCATTTGCTTCAGGTGGTAAAGCAACCCTTGCCCTTGCTGGCGTATCTTCTGGTTTCCTTGGAGCTCTTGTTGGTGGTTTCCTTGCAGGTGGTGTTATCCTTGTTCTTCGTAAACTCTTGGCAGGTATTCCACGTGCCCTTGAAGGAATCCGTTCTATCTTGCTCTTGCCACTTCTTGGTGTATTTGCTACTGGTTTCTTGATGTTGGCAGTAAATATCCCAATGGCAGCAATTAATACTGGTCTTAATAACTTCTTGTCAAGCTTGTCAGGAAGCTCAGCCGTACTACTTGGTCTCCTTGTTGGTGGTATGATGGCAGTGGATATGGGTGGACCAGTCAACAAAGCAGCTTATGTCTTTGGTACAGGTACTCTCGCAGCAACAGTAACTTCAGGTGGTTCAGTTGTTATGGCAGCAGTTATGGCGGCTGGTATGGTTCCTCCGTTGGCAGTATTTGTAGCAACACTCTTGTTTAAAGATAAATTTACTGAAGAAGAACGCAACTCTGGTTTGACAAACATTGTTATGGGACTTTCATTCATCACTGAAGGTGCAATCCCATTTGGTGCAGCTGACCCAGCACGCGCTATCCCAAGCTTTATCGTCGGTTCAGCTCTTACAGGAGCTCTTGTAGGTATGGCAGGAATCAAATTGATGGCACCACACGGAGGTATCTTCGTAATTGCCCTCACATCAAATGCCCTTCTCTACCTTCTCTTCATCTTGATTGGTGCTGTGGTATCAGGTATCCTCTTCGGATTCCTTCGCAAACCACTTGATAAATAAGATATGACAAAACAATCTCGTTGTGACGGGGTTGTTTTTTGTGTCGTAGCAGATTTTTGTCAGGGTACCTATTTTATGATAAAGTATAGGCAGAAATGGCTTACCTAGTAGCTAATACGCTGTATAAAGAAACATAAGAGGTAAAATATGGTAAAAGAATACGATTATATTGTCATTGGTGGTGGTTCTGGTGGTATTGCCAGTGCCAATCGTGCTGCCATGCATGGTGCTAAGGTTATTCTCTTTGAAGGAAAAGAGGTCGGTGGTACCTGTGTCAATGTAGGTTGTGTGCCTAAAAAGGTCATGTGGTATGGTGCTCAGGTTGCTGAAACCCTTCACCGTTATGCAGGCGAGTATGGTTTTGATGTGACAATTAATAAGTTTGATTTTGCAACGCTTAAGGCCAATCGTCAGGCTTATATCGATCGTATCCATGGTTCTTATGAGCGTGGTTTTGATAGCAATGGCGTTGAACGTGTATACGAGTATGCAAGATTTGTTGACCCTCATACGGTTGAAGTAGCGGGTGAGCGTTATACAGCACCCCATATCCTTATTGCGACTGGTGGTCACGCCCTTTATCCAAACATTCCAGGTAGTGAATATGGGATTACCTCAGATGGTTTCTTTGAACTAGATGAGGTGCCAAAACGTACAGCTGTTATTGGTGCTGGCTACATCGCCGTTGAGGTTGCTGGTGTTCTCAATGCTCTTGGAAGTGATACACACCTCTTTGTGCGTAAAGATCGTCCATTGCGTACCTTCGACAAGGATATCGTTGATGTTTTAGTTGATGAAATGGCTAAATCTGGTCCAACCCTCCATACGCATGCTAATGCGACAGAGGTAGTGAAAAATGCAGATGATTCCTTGACCATTAGTTTCGATAATGGAGAAACGATTACTGTTGATTGCCTCATCTGGGCTATTGGACGCGCAGCCAACACCTATGGTTTTGGACTTGAAAAGACAGGTGTTAAACTGACTGAAAAAGGAACAATCTATTCGGATGAATTTGAAAATACCTCTGTTCCTGGTATCTACGCCCTTGGAGATGTGACTGGTAAACTTGATTTGACACCAGTTGCAGTCAAGGCGGGACGTCAATTATCAGAGCGACTTTTCAACAATCAAGCTGATGCTAAGCTTGATTATACTGATGTAGCAACCGTGGTCTTTAGCCATCCAGTTATTGGTTCTGTTGGCTTGACTGAAGAAAAAGCAATCGCTAAATATGGTGAGGAGAATATTAAGGTTTATAAATCAAGTTTCACTCCAATGTATACAGCCCTTGGAGACAATCGTCAGCCTTCAACTATGAAATTAGTAACGCTTGGTAAGGATGAAAAAATCATTGGTCTTCACGGTATTGGCTATGGTGTTGATGAGATGATTCAAGGTTTCTCTGTGGCTATTAAGATGGGAGCAACTAAGGCTGATTTTGATAATACGGTTGCCATTCATCCAACAGGTTCAGAAGAATTTGTAACGATGAGATAGAAAAGTAAAGTCTGTCTAGCTAAATGGATAGACTTTTCTTTGTGTTCAAATAGCAGCCTACACTTTGTGTAAAACTATAGATTGTCTAAATAAAAAAGGCCTTCAGGCCTTATTTTATTTAATTAAGTAGTTTCTTACTGCTGATATAAAGTAAAGAGATCCAGTGACAACAAATAGGTCATCAGAATTTGCTGATTCAGCTTGTGCTAGCCAGTCTCTATAGTCGGCAACACGTTTGAAGTCTTTGGGATAGTCATCCAAGGGGAGTGCCTCAAAAAAGTCAAAGCTGGTTACCGTTATATCATAATCTTTCAATTCCTCTAGTAAGTCTGCCAAAGGCTTTCGTCTAAGTCCTGCAAAGAGGATATGTACCCTACGATTAGCGAAGTTATCTTTTAGTACCTGCTTTAAGCTGGCAATTCCTTGAGGGTTATGAGCACCATCTAGATAAATGTTATTTCCTATCCACTCACTACGACCAGGCCAATGCGTCTCTTCAATCCCCTCTTGGATGCTCTTATCGGTAATCTTTGGAAATGTTTGAGCTAGGAGATGGGCAGCAGTGACAGCTAGCCCAGCATTGTTTTCTTGATGCTGTCCTAACATTGGTAGTTTAAGATTTGGACTTTCCCAATGGTCATAAGAAATTTGAATCGTTTGATCGTCTTTCGAAAGCAGCTGAATTTCCCTATCAATGATAGCTAAAGGTGCTTGTAGGTCATGTGATTTTTGGTTGAAGAAATGTTCAACTTCTGTAGAGACACGACCAAGTAAGATAGGTGTGTTTTCTCGCATGACGCCTGCCTTATGATTGGCAATGTCCAAAAGGCTATCGCCCAAGGTCTCAGTGTGATCAAATCCAATCGAAGTACAGATGACAAGCTCTGGCGAAAGAACATTGGTCGAATCAAGTCGTCCCCCAATCCCAGCTTCAATGATAGCCATATCAACCTGTTTAAGGTCGAAGTAGAGGAACATGAGTAAGGTGACCAATTCAAATTCTGTTGGTCGGTCAAAATCAGTGTGCTCCTCTAAATCATTGAGAAGAACCTGAGCTTTCGCGACAAGGCTAATCAAATCCTTATCAGGAATTTCTGTGCCATTAATACTAATACGTTCGTTGAAGCGAGTAATATAAGGGGAGGTGAAAGTCCCGACCTGATAGCCTGACTTTGTTAGGATATTTTGTAGGTAGCTAGTTGTTGACCCCTTACCATTGGTCCCGACAATATGTACCGTTGGATAGTGAGACTGGGGATCTCCAGCTTGTTTCAAGAGCCAACGCATACGTTCGAGTTGAGGGCGACGGCCATTGCCCTTGAAAGAATGGATAAAATTTAGAGTTTCTGTATAGTTCATAGGATTATAGAAAAAAGGCAGGGTTTCCTAGCCTTTTACATGTCTTAGTTAGAAGCGGCGTCACCAGTTGTTGCGCCACCAGTAGTCGCATTGCCAGATGTTGTGTCTGCAGTAGCTGCTGATGAAGAGGTAGTCGTATTGCCACCCGTTGTTGTATCTGCAGATGACGAATAGGTGTTAGTTCCTGCTTGGCTACTTGTTTCTGTTTCTGAATCAGTCGCATTGCCATAACTAGATGAAGTAGCGCTTGATTCTTGAGTCTTATTATTGCCTTCTTTGATGACTACAGTTGATTGATTGGCTGATGAATCAGAAGTGTCCTTATTTTTAGAGGCTGTGAAATTCATGATGGTGATTGAAGCCACGATGATTGACAAAATTGTCCCGACGGCAGTGAGGACTTTTTGGAAGGCAGTGAAGCCTTTTGTAACGTGTTCAGTCACCTTTGGGGCAGATTTTTTTTCTTCTTTTGATGAATGATTACGGCGTGAGTAATTTTCAGACATGATGCTCTCCTTAAAAATATTTCGTACTTTCTATTATATGATTTTCTCGCAAAAATTGCTAAAAAAATTATGCTATAATAAATAGTAAATAAAAATCGAGGAAAAATCATGATTTATTTTGATAATTCGGCCACGACGGTGCCTTATCCAGAGGCACTTAGAACCTATCAAGAAGTGGCTACTAAAATTTTTGGGAACCCATCCAGCCTACACCAATTAGGAACATCTGCGACACGTATTTTGGAGGCTTCTCGTAAGCAAGTTGCGGAACTCATTGGAAAATCAGCCGATGAGATTTTCTTTACGTCTGGAGGAACCGAAGGTGATAACTGGGTCATCAAAGGTGTAGCTTTTGAAAAAGAGCCTTACGGCAAACACATCATTGTTTCTGATATTGAACACCCAGCGGTAAAAGAATCTGCCAAATGGCTTTCAGAGCATGGTTTCGAGGTGTCTTATGCACCAGTAAATGAGCAAGGGTTTGTGGATGTTGAAGCTCTTGCTGGATTATTACGCCCTGACACAATCTTAGTTTCGGTTATGGCTGTTAATAACGAAATCGGATCAATCCAACCTATTCAAGCCATTTCAGATCTTTTGGCCAATGAGCCTACGGTATCTTTCCATGTGGATGCTGTCCAGGCTATTGGGAAGATTCCTGTATCGTCATATTTAACCGACCGTGTAGATTTTGCGACTTTTTCTGGTCACAAGTTTCATGCTGTTCGTGGTGTCGGTTTTGTCTACAAAAAGGCAGGAAAAAAGATTACGCCGCTCTTAACTGGTGGTGGTCAAGAAAAAGATTTTCGTTCAACGACTGAAAATGTTGCCGGCATTGCGAGTATGGCCAAGGCCTTGCGCTTGGTAACTGACAAAGAGGAATTTTCTCTTCCTAAAATTGCCAAGATGAAAAAGATTATCTTTGACGAATTGGCTAAGTACGAGGATATTACTATTTTCTCAGGTGAGGGTGAAGACTTTGCTCCCAATATTTTGACCTTTGGAATCAAGGGTGTTCGAGGTGAAGTTATTGTCCACGCTTTTGAAGAGCATCAAATCTATATTTCAACGACATCAGCATGTTCATCTAAGGCGGGTAAACCAGCGGGAACCCTTATTTCTATGGGTGTACCGACTAAGTTAGCTCAAACAGCTGTTCGTATCAGTCTTGATGATGACAATGATATGGGACAGGTGGAACAGTTCCTCACGATTTTCAAGCAGGTCTACGCCAAGACACAAAAAGTGAGATAGCAAGAGTTAATCGACTAAACAATAAAACTAAATTCGAATTTAAAAGGAAAAGGAATGACACTAACATATTCAGAAATTATGGTTCGCTATGGTGAATTGTCTACCAAGGGCAAGAACCGTATGCGCTTTATCAATAAACTTAGAAATAATATTAAAGATGTCCTATCCATCTATCCAGAAGTTAAAGTGACTTTTGATCGAGACCGTGGACATATCTATCTCAATGGTACAGACTACGAGCCAGTAGCAGAGTCTTTGAAGCAAATTTTTGGTATTCAAGCTTTTAGTCCTGTTTACAAGTTTGAAAAAGATGTCGAAGTCTTGAAAAAAGCTGTTCAAGACATTATGACTGGACTCTATCGTGATGGTCTCACTTTTAAAGTAACTGCCAAACGTAGTGACCATGACTTTGTTCTCGACAGTCGTGAGCTCAATCTTACTTTAGGAAATGCAGTTTTTGATGTATTACCTGACATTAAGGCTCAGATGAAGGGGCCGGACGTCAACCTTAAGGTAGAAATTCGTGCCGAGGCGGCTTATATTTCTCACGAGGAAATCAAAGGAGCAGGCGGTCTACCTGTAGGTACTGCTGGTAAAGGAATGCTCATGCTTTCAGGTGGGATTGACTCACCAGTGGCGGGTTATCTTGCCCTTAAACGTGGCGTGGATATTGAAGCTGTCCACTTTGCAAGTCCTCCTTACACTAGCCCTGGAGCTCTTAAAAAGGCTCAAGATTTGACCCGTAAGTTGACTAAATTTGGTGGTAATATTCAGTTCATCGAAGTACCATTTACTGAAATTCAAGAAGAAATCAAAGAAAAAGCACCAGAAGCTTATTTGATGACCTTGACACGTCGCTTTATGATGCGTATTACTGACCGTATTCGTGAAGAACGCCGAGGCCTTGTGATTATCAATGGTGAAAGTCTTGGTCAGGTTGCTAGTCAGACTATGGAGTCTATGCAGGCGATTAATGCTGTTACATGTACGCCAGTGATTCGCCCGGTTGTCACTATGGACAAGTTGGAAATCATTGATTTGGCACAAAAAATTGATACCTTTGACATTTCCATTCAA
>NZ_KV817316.1:30730-79655 GCF_001814615.1 Streptococcus sp. HMSC078H12
CTTTTGAGGATTGCTGTACCATCTTTGCACCTGACCGTCCAAAGACTAATCCAAAAATCAAAAACGTTGAACAATATGAACGTCGTATGGATGTTGACGCCTTGGTTGAACGTGCGGTTGCAGGAATCATGGTGACTGAAATCACACCTATTGAAGAGGCGCAAGACGAAGTGGATACACTTATCGAAGACTTGCTCTAGTCTAGGAGGCTATAGTACTAACATAGTAGTGCTTAGCTGCTACTAGAGTTAGGTATGTCGAAAAAGAAATGTCGATGTTGAACTTTTACCCAGAAAGGAAAATACATGACTGTTTATAACATCAATTTAGGAATCGGTTGGGCATCAAGTGGTGTTGAGTACGCCCAGGCCTATCGTTCTACAATTTTCAAAAACACAGGTATTAAGGCCAAATTTGTCTTTATGGATATGTTCTTGCAGGACAATCTTTCTGATTTGACCCGTAACATGGGGTTTGCGGATGAAGATATCATCTGGCTCTACAGCTATTTTACAGACCTAAAAATTGCTCCAACGACCTATACTGTCAAGGATTTGGAAAAGGAAATTCCATATGACATCACGCGTCGTGAGATTAATGGTAAAGTGGTTAAGCTCTTTTGTGCCAAGGAAGATATCTTCTATGCAGCCTACTTGCGTAAAGAGGGTGAAGATATCGTTCATCGTGTGGAAAAAGTATCGCGTGGTTGCCTAATCCGTAAAGACTTTTACTCTTACACTAAGATGTTCACGGAGTACTACACACCGGTAGACAATAAGGCTCACCTCTATCAACGTCGTTTCTTCAATGAGGATGGTAGTGTTGCTTATGATGAAATTGTTGATGGTAAGGATAGTGTCTTCCGTTTTCCAGATAAGATTTTGTCATCTAAGCATGAATTTATCGCCTACTTCATGTCTCAACTTGGTCTAACTGACCAGGACATCGTCATCTTGGACCGTGCAACTGGTACCGGACAGGCTGTTTTCCGTAACACCAAACCTGCTAAGCTTGGGGTTGTGGTTCATGCAGAGCACTTTAGTGAAAATGCTGTGACAGACAAGACTATTTTATGGAATAACTTCTACGAGTACCAATTCAGCAATGCAGATAAGGTTGATTTCTTTATCACAGCGACAGAGCGCCAACGTAGCATTATGCTAGATCAGTTCAATAAATACACACCATTTACACCTCATATCGTAACCATCCCTGTGGGAAGTGTGGATAAACTGAGAAAGCCTGAAGGAGAGCGTAAACCATTCTCAATCATCACAGCCTCACGTTTGGCTAATGAAAAACACGTGGACTGGTTGGCCAAGGCTGTCGTTAAGGCTAAAGAAAGTCTGCCACAAGTAAACTTTGATATCTATGGAACAGGTGCTGAAGAAGCCAAACTTAAGGCCATTATCGAGGAAAATCAAGCTCGGGATTATATCCACCTTAAAGGTCACCAAGACTTGACAGAAGTCTACAAGGACTACGAACTTTACCTATCAGGTTCTAAGAGTGAAGGGTTTGGCTTGACACTTCTAGAAGCCGTGGGATCGGGTCTCGGTATGATTGGTTTTGATGTTCGTTATGGGAACCAAACCTTTATCAAGGATAATGAAAATGGCTACCTCATTCCTCGTTTTGAAAAAGATGATGAGCCTGCTATCGTGGCTGCCTTGGCAGAGAAAATTGTAGCCTTCTTCAATCGCTCAGATTTGGATCATGTTCATCAAGTTTCTTATGATATTGCCAAAGGCTTTTTGACAGAGGAAATCGAGCAGAAGTGGCTTAACTTAGTAAAGGAGATGACTAGTCATGATTAATTTATTTGAAAACTATAGTCAGGGTAGTTGGGATCTCCATTACTCACTGATTGTCGCTGGCTATGTGAATACAACAGTTTGTCTTTCAGATGATGGCTTTCTGCCTAGTGATGTGACCTCACCTTACCTTTATTTCACTGGTTTTGACAAGGTTCAAGGTTCTGCACTTTACTTTAATCAGGTACCTGTGCCTGACTACTGGGAAATTATAGGAACAAATAGTAATGCGGAAATCTTCCGTTTTGATAAGAAACGTGGTCATATTCATTATGCGCATCCTGCTCACCAACGTCTGGTTAAAGCCGTGGACTGGTATGATGAGTCAGGACGCCTGCGCGTGACTGATCGCTACAATAACAAGGGGTACCGTTTCTCACAAACAACCTATAATGTTAAGCAAGAAGCGACCATTACGAGCTATTTCACTCCTGACAACAAGGAAGTTATCGTCATCAACCATTTGACTAAAGACGTTATCTTGAATTGGAAAGACAAGGTCTACATTTTCAAAAATAAATCTGAATTTGTAGTCTTCTATCTTAAAGAAGCTGGTTATGATTTGAGTCGTATTCTATACAACTCATTGGCGACGCCTTTCTTGACAACTATGAATCTTCCAAATTCTGGTCAAGACGTTCTCTTCTGGCAAGAGCCTATCACTGATTCAGTTCCTGGGAATATGCGTCTGCTTCTTGAGAGCAACCATCGTCAGACTAAGATTGTTGTACAAGATTACACAGCTTATACGAATCTTCTAAAGTTGGTTAGTCCAGAGCAAGCTTCTCGCGTGGCCTTCCTTGGCTTCATGTATCCATTTGCCCGTCAGAACAACTTCCAAAATCAAGCGCTTATCTTGACCAACTCAGACCAAATTGAACATTTGGAAAGTATTGTCAGTGAAGTGCCTACCATGCACTATCATGTTGGGGCAATCACAGAAATGTCAAGTCGCTTGATGGATTTGGCTAAATATAGTAATGTTAGCCTTTACCCTAATATTACAACAGAGCAGGTTAAGCGTCTTTATAAGGAAGCTGATTTCTACTTGGATATTAACCATCAAAATGAAATCTTATCAGCGACACGTGCTGCCTTTGAAAATAACTTGCTTATCCTTGCCTTTACGAACACTAGCCATGGTCCTGAATATACCGCACCAAGTAATATCTTCTCACCAATGAATGCTGGGCAATTTAAGCAAACACTTAAAGAAGCCTTGGGCAACCGTGATTTCCTTAGTCACTTGCTTGATCGTCAACGTGAGCATGCTCATGTAGCAACACCAGAAGATTATAAGAAGGTTATTGGTTAGGAAAATGACATTAGAGGTTCGTAACATTTATCCTCTGACACCAACATTTAAGAAGGTCGCTTCGCTTTATGAAGCGGCTTTTCCTGTGGAGGAGCGTCTCCCACTTTGGCAATTGTCTTGGAACAGCTTGAAAAGAGGACAATCTTTCTTGGCCTATTTTGATCAGGGAGTCTTCGTTGGCTTGACCTATACCATTTATACTGACAACCTGGTCTACCTACTTTTTCTTGCAGTTGAGGAAAGTAAACAATCTCTGGGATATGGCAGTCAGATTTTGGCACAAGTTAAGAAAGAAGCAGGGGTACGACCGTGTGTGCTTACGATTGAACCCATGGATGAGAAGGATGCTTCTAATCGTAATCAGCGCTTAAAACGTTTGGCATTTTATGAGCGAAATGGCTATCAGTTATTGAATCACTTCTATTTTGAAGGAAGTGAACGCTATCAAATTTTGACAACGGATAGGAGCCTTTGTTTAGCTGATTTGGAGCAGGATTTATCTAAGACCTTCTTAGGAAAATATGGTATAAGGGTTGAGTAGGGGTATCATTACTTGGTTAAAGGTCAATGAGCAGAATAAGAATAATCAAAATAACTTTTTCTCTTGTCATTAGAGGGAAAAAATGATAGAATTGTAACGTTGACTAAATGCACGTCCTGTGCAACCGCACGACTACTGTTCGCAAGTGGGTTCGTCCCCGCAGTACTAGGCGAGTCTTCACAGAGGGAAACCTCAGACACATTAAAAATTTTAATAGGAGGTGCATCATGAGCACATACGCAATCATCAAAACTGGTGGAAAACAAGTTAAAGTTGAAGTAGGTCAAGCAATCTACGTTGAAAAAATCAACGCTGAAGCAGGATCAGAAGTAACTTTTAACGAAGTTGTTCTTGTCGGTGGTGATAAAACTGTAGTAGGTACTCCAGTTGTTGAGGGAGCTACTGTTGTCGGAACTATCGAAAAACAAGGTAAACAAAAGAAAGTTGTTACTTTCAAATACAAACCTAAAAAAGGTAGCCACCGTAAACAAGGTCACCGTCAACCTTATACAAAAGTTGTTATCAACGCTATCAACGCGTAAGTTAGCGACTAATCACTAAGAAAGGACACAATCTTATGTTGAAAACTCTTGAAAACTTGCAACTTTTCGCCCACAAAAAAGGTGGGGGTTCTACTTCCAATGGTCGTGATTCACAAGCTAAACGTCTTGGTGCTAAAGCAGCTGATGGACAAACTGTATCAGGTGGATCAATCCTTTACCGTCAACGCGGTACACACATCTACCCAGGTGTAAACGTAGGCCGTGGTGGTGACGATACACTCTTCGCTAAAGTTGAAGGTGTTGTACGTTTCGAACGTAAAGGTCGCGACAAAAAACAAGTATCTGTATACCCAGTTGCTAAATAATTAAGCTAAAGTCTGCACTTTTGTGTAGACTTTTCTTTATGAAAAAGGAGAATCCTATGCCTTTAAATCACTACCAACAAGAAGTGGGGCCAAGTCTAGCGGATGCTAGTCCAGGTAATATGCCAGATGCTGCCCTATTAGAAGGTCGTTATTGTAGCGTTGAACATTTGACGGTTGCAGAGCATTATAAGGACATTTTAGACTTTTACTTTACTAATCAGATCCTTTCTGATTGGACCTATATGTATGCGGATCCTTTTGAATCTGAAGAAGCTGTACGTCAGTGTTTGGAGGATTATGAGCAATCCGATAACCCTTATTTCTTTGCCATCAGGGATAAGGCTTCAGGTAAGGTTCTGGGAACCTTTTCACTTATGGCTATTACACCAAAAAATCGTAGTGTTGAGATGGGACGAGTGATTTTAGCACCTGCTTTACAAAAGACTCGAGCAGCTACAGAAGCTCAATACCTGCTTATGAAATATGTCTTTGAAGATCTTAACTATCGTCGTTATGAGTGGAAATGTGATAGTCTCAACCGTCCTTCTGCCAATGCTGCCATGCGTTTAGGGTTCACCTATGAGGGGCGTTTTCGTAACCATGCTATCTATAAGGGACGTAGCCGTGATACGGACTGGTTCTCGATTATTGATAGTGAGTGGCCGGCACTTAAGAAACGATTTGAGAATTGGTTGTCTCCTGAGAATTTTGATGAAAAGGGACAGCAGAAACATTCTTTAAGAGACTGTTAGCTGGCAATAAAAGGGCTCTCTTCTGATGAAGGAGCCTTATTTTAGTAGTCTTAGTCCTAAATCAAAGCTCCTACTTTTCTAGTGATTATTGTTGCTGTCAAAATCAGTCTAAATACTCATTTTTCTGTCAATAATATTCCCATAATAAAGCATATTTATGCTATAATAAAGAGTAATTGTATCAAGGAGAATATGACTAATGGATTTAATTCGCGAAAAAGTATTTGTTAACCGTTACCACTATGATGTTCGTAACCATGAGTGGGAAAAAGAGAATGGTGTTCCTAAAACAAATGTTGAAGTAACTTTCCAGTTGCACAATAAAGATGAAGAAGCTAACAATACGTCTGTTGTAGCTGTTTTGCAATTTATGATTGTCCGTGATGAGTTTGTTATCTCAGGGATTGTTTCTCAAATGGACCACATTCAAAACCGTATCGTCAATGAACCAAAAGACTTCTCACAAGAAGAAGCAGAAGCCTTGGCTGCACCGCTCTTGGATACGCTTCAACGTTTGACTTATGAAGTAACTGAAATTGCCTTGGATCGTCCAGGTATCAATTTGGAGTTCTAAGATGTCTCTTGCAGTTATTACGGATTCATCGGTTAATCTCCCTGCTGAAATTCAGGGCCATGCTGATGTTTATGTTTTAGATATTCCGGTCATCATTGAAGGGCAGCCTTTTGTTGAAGGAAAAAACTTGGATGTCAATCAGTTTTATGCGCAAATGGCAAACTCTGAGGAATTGCTCAAGACGTTGCAACCTAATCTAGCTGACTTGGATAACTTGCTTATGGAGTTGGAGGAGGAAGGTTATACCCATGTCATTGGGCTTTTCCTTTCTTCAGGAATCTCTGGTTTTTGGGCTAATAGTCAGTTTTTGATTGAGGACCATGCCAAGTTGAAGATTGCTTTTCCTGATACAAAAATCACAGCAGCTCCTATGGGAGCCATGGTGAGAAACGTTTTGCATTGGTCAGCCCAAGGAATGTCTTTTGAGAATATTTTGAAGAAGCTTGAGGAGCAGGTTGACCAAACGACGGCTTATATTCTTGTGGATGATCTTAATCATCTGGTAAAAGGTGGTCGTTTGTCGAATGGTTCGGCGATTTTAGGAAATCTTTTGTCTATCAAACCTATTTTGAATTTTAATGACGAAGGAAAAATCGTTGTTTTTGAAAAGGTGCGTACAGAGAAGAAAGCTGTGAAACGTTTGGTTGCCCTAGCTGAGGAAAATCGTGAAATGGAACTTAGTATCCTTCACACGAATGCTCCTGAAAAAGCTGAAGATTTTAAAAGACAGCTAGAAGCACAGGGAATTAGCGTTTCAACAGTGGTATCCTTATGTGCCGTAATTGCGACACACTTGGGTGAAGGAGCACTAGTGTTAGGTCTAACACCTAAATTTACCAAATAAGTACTATCCATCTGGGATGGGGCTTGTCTATGATTAAGATCAATAGAGAGGAAAAATGACATGTCTATTAAAGTTATTGTTGCTGGATTTAAAGGAAGAATGGGTTCAACTGCGGTTGAAATGGTCAAGGGAGATGACGAATTGACTTTGGCTGCCTTGCTTGACCCATTTGCGACAGAAAAAGAAGTGGACGGTGTTCCTGTCTTCACAGATAAAGCGGATTTGGTTGGCTTTGACGCAGATGTCTGGGTGGATTTCACTATGCCAGCTGTTGCCTATGAAAATACTCGTTTTGCTTTGGAGAATGGTTTTGCACCAGTTGTGGGTACCACAGGATTTACTGAAGCACAAATTCAGGAATTGACAGACCTTTCTAAAGACAAGTCTATTGGTGGTTTGATTGCACCTAACTTTGCTATTGGTGCTATCCTTCTTATGAAGTTTGCGGCAGAAGCTAGCAAATATTTCCCAGATCTTGAAATCATTGAGCTTCACCATGACAAGAAAAAAGATGCTCCTTCAGGTACAGCGGTGAAAACAGCTGAACTTATCCGTGAGGTTCGCGAAACAAAACGTCAAGGTGCTGAGGATGAGGTGGAAACACTTGCTGGAGCACGTGGTGCTGAGTTTGATGGTTTCCGTATTCACAGTGTACGTTTGCCAGGACTTGTGGCTCACCAAGAGGTTATCTTTGGTGCCCAAGGAGAAGGCTTGACCTTGCGTCATGATTCTTATGACCGTATTTCCTTTATGGGTGGGGTTAACCTCGGTATTAAAGAAGTGGTTAAACGTAATCAGCTTGTTTATGGTTTGGAACATTTACTATGAGATTAAGTTATTTGCCTTCTGAGTTTCAGAAGGCTTTACCAATATTAGAGAAGATTAAGGCTGCGGGTTTTGAGGCTTACTTTGTTGGTGGTTCGGTACGAGATGCCCTTCTTAACCGTCCCATTCATGATGTAGACATTGCCTCATCTTCATATCCTGAAGAGACCAAGCAGATTTTCGAGCGTACGGTGGATATCGGTATTGAGCATGGGACCGTTTTGGTCTTGGAAAATGGCGGAGAGTATGAGGTGACGACCTTCCGAACAGAGGATGTCTATGTAGATTACCGTCGTCCGTCTAGCGTGTCCTTTGTGCGTTCATTGGAAGAAGACCTCAAGCGTCGTGATTTTACAGTCAATGCTTTTGCTCTTAATGAAAATGCTGAGGTTATCGACAAGTTCAATGGTCTAGCTGATTTGGACAATCGTGTTTTGAGGGCTGTTGGTAAGGCTGAGGAACGCTTTAACGAGGATGCCCTTCGTATCATGCGAGGGTTACGTTTTGCTGCGAGTTTAGACTTTGATATCGAAGAAAAGACTTTTCAGGCTATGACCAGCCATGCCCCACTTCTGGAAAAGATTTCGATTGAGCGAAGTTTCATCGAGTTCGATAAGTTGCTTTTGGCCCCACATTGGAAAAAGGGAATCAAGGCACTTCTAGCGACTAAGGCTTATCAGTACCTTCCGGATTTTCAAGAAACTGCTGAAGAATGGCAGGCTTTTGTGGCAGACTATGTGGAGGACTTTAGATTTACAAGTTCTGAACAGGCTTGGGCGGCAACTCTTTTGGCTCTCAAGCATGATAATCCACGCTCTTTCCTTAAAAAATGGAAGACGTCTGTTAATTTCCAAAAGACAGTTCAGTCCTTGATTGAGATTTTCAATTTCCGTTTGGAGAGAGCCGTGACTAAACAAGATGTTTATCAGTATGGTAAGGAGCTCTTAGAGGCGGCTGAAACTTTGAGACAGGCTCAGGGCTTGGACGTCGATTATGAGCGTATTGCCGATTTGGATGGTCAGTTGCTCATCCATGATAAGCACGAAATCGTTGTGAATGGTGGCACACTGATGAAGGAGCTAGGATTCAAACCTGGTCCGGACCTTGGACGTACACTTAAAGCCATTGAAAATGCCATCGTTGATGGGAAACTAGCTAATGACAAGGAAGCTATTATGGCCTTTGTTCAAGCTATGAAATAAGTCTACAGACGTTATAAAAATGACACACCGCTACAGAGCATGCGTAGGATCCGTAGCGGTGTTATTTGTAAGAAGGAAGTAAGATGTCAGATTTTATTGTTGAAAAATTAACCAAGTCCGTTGGAGACAAGACGGTTTTTAAAGAGATTTCATTTATTATCCATGATTTGGATCGTATTGGGATTATTGGTGTCAATGGGACAGGTAAGACAACCTTGCTAGATGTTGTCTCTGAGCGTATTGGTTTTGATGGTGATGTGTCACCTTTCACTAAGGCTAATGGCTATAAGATTGCTTATTTGACTCAGGAGCCAGAATTTGATGATAGCAAGACAGTGCTTGATACGGTCTTGTCATCAGACCTTCGTGAGATGGCTTTGATTCGTGAATATGAAACCCTTATGGCAGATTATTCTGAAGAGAATCAAGCTCGCTTGGAGAAGATTATGGCTGAGATGGATAGTCTGGATGCTTGGTCCATTGAGAGCGAGGTTAAGACAGTTTTGTCTAAGTTGGGATTGTCAGACCTCTCGCAAAAGGTCGGGGACCTCTCAGGTGGTCTTCGTCGTCGTGTGCAGTTGGCTCAGGTTCTCTTGAATGATGCAGATCTTCTGCTCTTGGATGAGCCAACCAACCATTTGGATATTGATACTATTGCTTGGTTGACGAATTTTCTCAAGTCTTCTAAAAAGACGGTACTCTTTATTACCCACGACCGTTATTTCTTGGACAATGTAGCCACACGTATCTTTGAGTTAGACCAGGCTAATCTGATTGAATATCAAGGGAATTATCAAGACTATGTGCGTCTAAAGGCCGAACAGGATGAACGAGATGCAGCAGCCCTTCACAAGAAAAAGCAACTCTATAAACAGGAGTTGGCATGGATGCGAACGCAACCACAGGCACGTGCAACCAAACAACAGGCTCGTATCAATCGCTTTAAGGATCTTAAGGGTGAGGTTCATCAAACGGTCAATAATGACGATCTTGAAATTAACTTTGAGACCAGCCGTATTGGTAAGAAGGTAGTGAACTTCGAGCATGTCGATTTCGCTTATGAAGATGGCAAGCAAATTCTCAGAGATTTCAATCTTATCATGCAAAATCGTGATCGTATTGGTATTGTTGGGGATAATGGTGTCGGAAAATCGACCTTGCTCAATCTGATTAATGGCGACCTTGTGCCTACAGCTGGTGTCCTAGATATTGGTGAGACGGTACGTATTGGTTATTTCTCACAGCAAATTAAAGATATGGATGAGAGCAAGCGTGTCATTAACTACTTGCAGGAAGTTGCAGATGAAGTTAAGACAACGGTTGGGACAACCAGTATCACAGAGCTTTTGGAGCAATTCCTTTTCCCTCGTTCTACCCATGGGACACAGATTGCCAAGCTCTCTGGTGGGGAAAAGAAACGTCTTTATCTACTTAAGATTCTGATTGAAAAGCCCAACGTTCTGCTCTTGGATGAGCCGACAAATGATTTGGACATTGCAACTTTGACGGTTTTGGAAAACTTCCTTAATGGTTTTGGAGGCCCTGTCGTTACCGTAAGTCACGACCGCTATTTCTTGGACAAGGTAGCTAACAAGATTCTAGCCTTTGAAGAGGGTGGTGTTCGAGAGTTCTTTGGTAACTACACAGACTACCTTGATGAAAAAGCCTTCTTACAAGAGCAATCAGCCCTCCTCGAGAAGGAAAAAGAGCAAGCTAGCGTTAAAGTTGAGAAAGTTAAAGAAGACAAAAAACGCATGAGCTACTTTGAAAAACAAGAGTGGGCGACCATCGAGGACGAGATTGCTGACCTTGAAGCTAAAATTGAAGAGATTGAAGCAGCCATGCTTGAAAATGCTAGCGATTATGGACAGTTAGCTACCCTTCAACGTGATTTGGATGCTGCTAACGAAACCCTACTTGAAAAGTATGAACGCTATGAGTATTTGAGTGAGCTAGAGGGATAAGCTCTTTAGTAATCAAAGTATGACAAAAGCCCTGCATTTGCAAGGCTTTTTTATGTTTATGTAGTGTCTGGTTTCTTCTTACCACAAGCGGAATGAAAAGGAAAGGACTGAAACACCCGTAAAGATAATTAAGGAAGCTACCAAGCGCCCAATAAGAAAGGCTGAGAAAAACGGAGCACTAAAGAGCAAGAGCCCAAATACCAGACAAATTAAGGCGATTGACAGGGCAGGTTGTCCTGAGAAGCCGAATTGACGTTGACGATAAGCTTGGAAGCCTTGCGTAAATGCTGAGACAAGAAGCCACCAAGCGATAATGGTTACAGCTACGCCCGAGAGTACCCATGCTGATGTTGATAGCAGGATAATACCAAAAACGATGGAAATGATACTCTGAAGCAGTTGGAAGAAGGAGCGGTTTTCGTTATCTCGTTTAAAATAAACCATGAGACTTGAAACACCAGATACCAGCATCACTAGGGCAAATAGCCAACCAACGATGGCAAGAAGATTTGTAGGATTAGCGAAGAAAAAGACACCCAAGAGTGTAATGAGAATTCCACTAATCAATGTAAAACTTTTCATAGGATACCTCTTATTAATTTTCTTAATACTACTATGTAAGTATCAAATTGTCAAACAAAGACCTTACTTTAGAGTGGCTTGATATGATAAGTGTAGGTGGCAGCCTTTCTGGTTCTAGTAGCTACCTGACGACCTGTTTTTTGGAAGAGGTGTTTAAAGCGACGCAAGAAATTTGTGGAATCCATCTTGAGGTAGTCTTCATTGAAGGTACCAAAAAGTTGGCGGTAGGTGGTCAAGGTGTTTTCTTCGGGCATAATGGAAAGGATAGTTGGATAGTATTCGAGTCGTCCCTTGATACGTTCCATAGCTGTTAAGAGAATTTCCCAATGGTCAAAGGCAAGGTCATCATGTGACAGCATCTTATCACCATCAACAAGTTGCAGTTGACCGTCTACCATGGCGATGTCTAACCAATGCGTAGACGCGGCATCGTCGGCAGCCTTTTCCACTTGAATGTCATTAAAGGTCATAAAGCAGAGATAAGCCACTGTAATGGTCCACATTCGAGGATCACGATAAGGTGTTCCTACTGTAATGAGCTGCTCAATGTGGTCAGGGTCGAGTTTAACGGATGTTTCCTCCTGTACCTCACGACAGACAGCTAGATTGAGGTCTTCTTGCTCCTTAACGAAGCCCCCACTGAGGGCGTATTTCCCCATGAAGGGATGGTTTTTTCGCTTGATAAGTAAGGTCTGGACTCTTCCTTCATAATAGCGGAAGATGACCGAGTCAACGGTCACTGAGGGCTTAACGTACTTATCCATTTCTTCTCGCCTATAGATGTCCAAAAATTCCTTTTCACTACCAGAGTTTTCGAAGGTTTTAGTCATGGGTTTCCTCCTTTGTTTATTGTAAGTTTAGATGATGATTGCTTTACATCAGTCTTCTAAATTTCGATGTGTAAACGCTCCTTGATTGCCTTCTTAGCGTGATGGTAGTTGTCTGCAAAGAAGCTGTCGCTATTACTATTTTCCCCTAAAATAACGATTTTATCCTTAAATGGTGATAACAGGTCCAAGAGATGTTTGGTAAACCAATCACGCGTTTGGTTATCAGCCATGGTCATGTCACGGAAACCATCATCTACATAGTTTGATTTTGGCAGAATCACAAAAATCAAATCCCACTTTTCACGGGCCTGAGTTACCTGATAGAGGCGATCCAACATGTCGAACTCTTCTTGGGAGATATTTTCTTTCAAATAGTAGTCGATATAGACCTTAGTGACTGTTGAATTGGTGTCCGCAAAGATAAGTCCTGAATGTTGCCCCTTGTCAATGATATCAGAGGTCTGGGCATATTGATCTGTCAGGAGGTGAATATAGTCGTTGGTATCTAACTCGTCATCTCGTACATTATACTTTTCTTGATATTCCCTAGCATATTCCAGAGAGCAGGGAGCATTGTAAGTGCGAGCCAAATCCTTAACAAGAGTAGTCTTTCCACCGCTAGCAGAGCCCACAACAAGGACCTTGCGCGTAAAGTGACGACGGAAAGGCTTGGTGATAAAACGCCAATTTTCCATCGGATTGTCGCGAATCTCAGTAGCAGAGATATTGATAATAGAACGTTCGATGAGTTCTACCTGAGCTTGAGGGTAATAGCGATTGAGCTCAGTCACATACTCTGGCTCTCCAACATAGAAGGTAATCTTTTCAGGATCATCCGTATTCTTAGCGATAAGCTCTTTGACACGATTAACCCAAGGCACCCAGCCCTCTGGATAGGCTGGCATCCCAGCTTCGTCTAGTTTATCCACAACGACTAATTCATCATCATAGAAGACTTCTCGAACATAACGGAAACGTCGATTGAGTGATAGGCCTGCGCGTGTCCCACGATCTTCTTGTGTGTTGCTGCCACTTACGATGACAAGCACATTGTCATTAGCGCGTTTTGCCTTGGTAATGAGGTCAACGTGTCCAACGTGCATTGGAGCGAAAGTTCCAAAAACAATGCCGATGCGCTTTCCTGATAATTGTTTTCTTTTCATAAAAAATAATCCTTTTTGAGATTTAGTAAAATTACTAAATTAATGATAACATAGTTGGGAATCTTTGTAAATGTAAAAATAGTAAATTTACTAAATTGTTTTTTTTTACCCATTTTAGACTTAAAGTTCAAAAAAGTTTAAAAAATTTTGGAGAAAAACTAGAAAAATAGAATCCGCTTACATAGTTGAATTGATAACTTTTTAGGATTGGCTTAAAAAAGAGAGGTCACTTGCTATGTCACAAAACCTAACATAAAAATAAAAAAAATAGCAAAAAATACTTGACAAGAAGATTCTGAAAATTTATACTATTCATGTAATTAAATTACTAAGGTAATTATTTGAAAGGAAACATTGATATGACAACAGGTAAAGAGTACGTTGCTAGCGTTTTTGAAAAAGTGAAAGCTCAAAATGGCCATGAGGCTGAGTTCCTTCAAGCAGTTGAAGAAGTTTTCGATTCACTTGTTCCTGTCTTCGATAAATATCCTAAATATATTGAAGAAAACCTTTTGGAACGTTTGGTTGAACCAGAACGTATCGTTTCATTCCGTGTGCCATGGGTTGACGATAAAGGACAAGTACAAGTAAACCGTGGTTTCCGTGTACAATTCTCATCAGCTATTGGTCCTTACAAAGGTGGTCTTCGTTTCCACCCATCTGTAAACCAATCAATCATCAAATTCCTTGGTTTCGAACAAATCTTTAAAAACTCATTGACTGGTCAACCAATCGGTGGTGGTAAAGGTGGATCAAACTTCGATCCTAAAGGTAAATCAGATAACGAAATCATGCGTTTCTGCCAAAGCTTCATGACTGAATTGAGCAAACACATTGGTGCAGATACAGACGTACCTGCAGGTGATATCGGTGTTGGTGGACGTGAAATTGGTTACCTCTACGGCCAATACAAACGTCTTCGTAACGAGTACACAGGTGTTCTTACTGGTAAAGGTTTGAACTGGGGTGGATCACTTGCTCGTACAGAAGCAACTGGTTACGGTGCTGTTTACTTTGCAGAACAAATGCTTAATGCACGTGGTGAAAACTTTAACGGTAAAACTGCAGTTGTTTCAGGTGCTGGTAACGTTGCCATCTACGCTATCGAAAAATTGCAAAGCCTTGGTGCTAAAGCGGTAACATGTTCTGACTCATCTGGTTTTGTTTATGATCCAGACGGAATCGACGTTGACTTGTTGAAAGAAATCAAAGAAGTTAAACGTGAACGTATCGTTAAATATGCAGAAGCTCGTCCAAATGCAACCTTCACACCTGCTGGTGGTGAAAAGACAGTTTGGTCAGTTAAAGCTGACTTGGCATTCCCATGTGCAACTCAAAATGAATTGGATGAAACAGATGCAGAAACACTTGTAGCAAATGGTGTATTGGCTGTCTCAGAAGGTGCTAACATGCCATCAACTTTGGGAGCTATTGATGTCTTCCTTAAAGCTGGTGTATCATTTGGTCCTGCCAAAGCTGCTAACGCTGGTGGTGTTGCTGTATCAGCTCTTGAAATGGCACAAAACAGCGGACGTACACAATGGACATTCGAAGAAGTTGATGCTAAACTCTACGATATCATGAAAGGTATCTACGAAAATGCTGCAGCAGCTGCTAAAGAATTTGGTCATGAAGGTAACCTTGTTGTTGGTGCCAACATCGCTGGATTCCTTAAAGTTGCAGATGCTATGTCAGCACAAGGTATCGTTTAATTGATAGATTATTACTAATAGCCTCTCGATAAAATAAGAAAAGAAGCCTGCGGGTTTCTTTTTTTGTTTAGACAGACTTAGGAGGAAGAGGAGATTTATCCTTTTTTTGGTATAATGAGCTAGTAAGAAATCTCTTTCTAGAGTAGATTTTGATGAATTAGAATACGAGAGGAATAATCGTGAGTCTTGGAAAGGATCCCTGTGGGGCAAAAGAAAAGAAGTATACTAATCAGACAGTCATTCTAATAAGTTTCTTGATCAGCATAGTGTCGATACTGCCTATGTTCTTTTTTAGGGACAAGCTTTATGGTGATGATATTGTCTTTCACATTAACCGACTGTTATCCTTGGATACTGTCTGGAAGAGTCCTATCAATTTTACAACTAACGGAGGGACCGGACAATTAATCAATACCTTTTATCCCTGGTTAACCTATTATCCTATTTTCATAATCTATAAGCTGACTCAGTCAGTCTTTGTAGCCTGGATGAGTTTTCAATTTCTTGTTCGCTTTGTAACTTGTTTGCTTAGTTTTTACGGGTTACGTTTATTGAACTATTCTGATAAACAGGTGATGGTATTTGCTACCTTCTATCTCTTTTCGGGTTATTTCTTGCACAATTCTTATTACCGGGCAGCCGTTGGCGAAACGCTGGCTATGATTTTTTTACCTCTAGTTTTCGTTGGCGTTCGTTTGATAACATTTGGAGATTACAAGAAATGGTGGGTTTTGACTCTTGGCATGCTTGGTTTAGTCTATTCCCATGTCTTGTCTGTCCTTTTGGCTTCTCTTATGATTTTCATAGCAGTGGTAGCTAGTTTTGGGATTTGGGATAATAAAAAAGAACGTATTCTAGGATTTCTTAAGGCCACTCTTGTCACTCTTAGTATGTCTCTAGCTTTCTTTGTTCCTATGATAGAGCAATTCAAGTATGTCACCCTACGAATGACTTTTAAACCGCTCCTATCAAAGACTGCCTTAAGTCTGGCAGACAACTGGGAGTTGATTCTAAAAAGTGATTTAAGGACTCCATCAGTTAATCTTCTCTATCTCCTGGGTCTAGTGCTAAGCCTGATCTTTGCTAAGCGTTTTGTGAAGGATAAGGAAGCTAGAATTTACCTTTTTATTTCTTTTGTTTTGGCTTTTTTAACTTTGAATAGTTTTCCTTGGCAGTTATTACAGGAGAGTCCAGTGTCCAATCTACAATTTCCTTGGAGATTGTGGAGTTTTGCCTTGCTTTTCTTCAGTTTAGCCTTGGCTAATGTCTTAGAAAATATTTCTATGAAGGCAGCGACGATACTTGTCTTGTTTGGTCTTTGTCTGAATATGTTTCAGATTGTTACTGTCCAAGATAAGATGACTAAAGCCAAGAATATATTGCCAAGCAATACAAAAGTCACGAGAGAAATGCTAGCTAAGGGAACTTATAAAAATATAAATGGCGATTACACCAATAAAGAAGTGCCCTTTGGCTTTGTCTTTGACAAACATCTTTTCTTGGATAATCAGGAAATTAAGTCAACCATCAGCCATTCTCCAAAGGAGCTAGCACTTACAGTAGATAACGAGTCAAAAGAAGCTAAGGTCTTGTCGCTACCAGTTTTCTACTATAAAGGACAAAAAGCGAGGATTGATGGAAAGCGAGTAATTACTTACTTAGCTAAAGAAAAGAATCCAACTAATCTAGTCCTACCACCAGGTAAGCATGGTGTCGTTTTGACCTATAGCTATACCCCAGTTGCCAAATTGGCAATGGGTGTTTCAACTATTAGTCTTTTGGCGTTTATTGGTTATTTGTATAGAGTGAAGAAAGATGACGAAAAAGAAGCCTGCGGGTTTCTTTTTTTGTCTGTTTTACTAGATGGTAGGCCTTTTGATATAATAGGTCAAGGTGATTAATATGAAATTGAAAACCTTTGGTTTTGATAAAAGAAAGGTATATGATTTCATAGTTTAGATAAGAAAAGGGAGTAAATAGATGATAAAAACTATCGTAAAGGATGTCTTTTTCCTTGGACAAAAATCGACAGAAGCAACTAAAGAAGATCTCTATTTGGCTAAAGATTTACGTGATACACTGGAGTTTCATAAGGATGCTTGTGTGGGGATGGCTGCCAATATGATTGGCGTTAAAAAGCGTGTTATTATCGTCAATATCGGTTTTGTTAATCTAGTTATGTTTAATCCTATTTTAGTCAGCAAGTCCTCACCTTTTCAAACAGAGGAGTCTTGTTTGTCATTAGAGGGAAGTCGTCCAACAAAACGTTATGAGTCGATTGAGGTTGCTTATTTAGATGAACAATGGATGCCTAAACAGTTAAGTTTTTCTGGCATGCCAGCCCAAATTATTCAACATGAATTGGATCATTTGGAGGGGATTATTATTTAGATAGCCTAGCCCAAGTGGGCTAGTTTTTTGAGTTCAAAGCCTTAATAATCATAGTTATGGGAGTGAGAGTGAAAAGCAATTTTCTTTCTCACTCTTTTTAGTTCTCATAAGAACTTTTTTCTTGACATTAGTTCTCATAAGAACTAAAATAGTTTCCATGAGAATTATTCAAGGAGGGACTTGCGATGCATGGAAAAGATACTTTTAGTGAATTCAGAGAATTCATCAATACTATGGAATCTCGCGTGCAAGAGTTAGGAAAGGCCCATGGGGTTGAGCATTTAGCTGGCCCACAAGGATTTGCCGTCAAGTATTTGTCTGACAATCAAGATAAAGAAATCTTTATCAAAGACATTGAAAAAAGACTATGTATTTCTAAATCAGTGGCTAGTAATTTGGTCAAACGAATGGAAAAAAATGGTTTTGTTGAGTTGGTGACATCGGACAAGGATAAACGCTACAAGTATGTTCATCTGACAGACTTAGGTAAAAAGAAAGCTCGAGATGTCAAACATTTTCGAGAGGCCATCCATGAACAGCTGTTAGAAGGCATTTCGAAAGAGGATGCTGAAATAGCCTTTCGAGTCTTTCACCAAATTCGTAAGAATTTAGAAAAAAATAAGGAGTAACTTATGTTTAAAATTTTTAAACGTTTGACGACAAAAGAGTTAATCATGATTGTCTTAGCGGTGATTTTTGTTTGCTTGAACGTCTACCTAAACTTGAAAATTCCAGACTATATGTCTGATATTACGACACTCTTATCAACTAAGGGAACTAAAGCGTCGGATATTTTTGCCTGGAATACAGATGCCCCAGGGATGCGAATGCTTTTAATGTCGTTTGCTGGCTTTATGGCCTCTGTAGTTGTTGGTTTCTTAGCTGCCAGAACAGCGGCAAGTTTTACCACTCGTCTTCGTGATGATATCTTTCATCAGGTTCTAGATTTTTCGGATGCAGAGATCAAGAAATTCTCAATTCCTAGTCTTTTGACCCGTACGACAAATGATATTACCCAATTGCAGATGGTACTTACCATGGGGTTACAGGTTATTACACAGGGACCTATCATGGCCATTTGGGCGATTACAAAGATTGCCGATAAAAATGGAAATTGGATCCTTGCCTTGCTTGTCGCTGTGTCAGTGATTGCCATTCTCATGCTCTTCCTCTTGATTATGGTTATGCCTAAGCAACGCTTGATTCAAACTCTGACCGATAAACTGAATAGCGTAACGCGTGAATCTCTTACAGGAATTCGTGTGGTGCGTGCCTATAACGCCGAAAGTTATCAAGAGGATAAATTTGAAAAGGCCAATACTGATTTGACCCAAAACAATCTCTTTATCGGTCGTTCTTTTGCCTTACTGACACCGGTGATGACTGCTGTATCAAGTGGTTTGACACTGGCTATTTATTGGATTGGTGCACATTTGATTGAAGATGTTAAGATTCCAACAGATCCAACTAAGATTGCTGGTGCTATGGAAAATAAGGTCCATCTCTTCTCAGACATGGTGGTTTATTCATCTTATGCCATGCAGGTTGTTATGGGATTCATGATGATGATTGTTGTTTTCTTCCTTCTTCCACGTGCAGTTGTAGCAGCTAGTCGTATCAATGAAGTTCTAGATACCCAATCTTCAGTCTCTTACCCTGAAAATAGTTCTGAAAAGCCTAAAGAAGTGGGTACTGTCGAATTTGATGATGTTTCCTTCCGTTATTCTGAAACTTCAGAGCCTGTTTTGGAGCATGTTAGCTTCAAAGCTAAAAAAGGTGACACGGTGGCCTTTATTGGTTCGACTGGATCTGGTAAATCAACACTTGTCAACCTTATTCCACGTTTTTATGATGCCACGCAAGGAACAATCAAGGTTGACGGTGTCGATGTACGCCATTATGACCACGAAACCTTGCACAATATAGTCGGTTATATTCCACAGAAGGCAGTGCTTTTCTCAGGTGATATCACGTCAAATATGACGATGGGAACGAGCAATAACAGTCCTCTTGATGATGCTAAGATTTGGGAAGCTCTCGAATTGGCTCAAGGAAAAGACTTTGTTGAAAATAAAGAAGGTCAACTTAAAGCAGAAGTTGCCCAAGCTGGGTCTAACTTCTCAGGTGGACAGAAACAACGTTTGGCTATTGCGCGTGCCTTGGCACGTAAGCCTGAAATCTTGATTTTCGATGATTCCTTCTCAGCCTTGGACTATAAGACCGATCGTAAGTTACGTCAAGAATTGGCTGAAAAAACACAAGATATGACCAAGTTGATTGTTGCTCAACGTATTTCTACTATTATGGATGCGGACCAAATCTTGGTACTTGACCAAGGTAAGGTCGTTGGTCAAGGAACTCACAAGGAACTCTTGGCAAATAATGAGGTTTACCAAGAAATTGCCTATTCACAATTGTCTAAGGAGGAGTTAGAAAATGGAAAATAAGCCAAAAACATCATCCTATAAACGCTTAAAACCCTATATTAAAGGTTTCCAAATTCCGTTTGTCCTTGCGATTTTTGGAGCAATTATTTCAGCGGTCATTACAGTTATTGGACCAGATAAGCTTAAAGAAATTACCAATACTATTACTGAAGGTATCACACCTACCAAAATGGGGACGATTCCAGGTATTGATTTGGACAAGGTAGCAAGTATTGCTATGACCTTGGCTGTTTTATATGCGATTTCAGCCATTGTGGGTTACTTACAAAGCTTTACGGTTGCGACAGTTACACAACGCTTTTCACAACGTTTCCGTACAGCTATCCAAAAGAAAATCAACAGTGTCCCTCTTAATTATTTCGATAGTCACTCTCAAGGGGACACCCTCTCTCGTGTGACCAATGACGTTGACCTTTTGGGACAATCGCTTAGTCAAGGGTTAGGTACCTTGATTACTTCAAGTGTTCTCTTGGTGGCAGCCATTATTATGATGTTCTACTCAAATGTCACTATGGCTTTCACTGCGATTGGTTCTGTCTTGATAGGTTTTGTTCTGGTAGCCTTCATCATGGGCTTCTCGCAACCACTTTTCAAACGCCAACAAGAAAATTTGGCTAATATTAATGGTTATATTGAAGAAATCTACACAGGTCAAGCAGTCGTAACGAGTTACAATGCCACTCAAGAAAGCAGTCAGGCTTTCAAGGGGCTTAATGATAAACTTTATAAATCGATGTGGCAATCACAGTTTATCTCAGGTATTATGATGCCACTTATGATTTTCATTGGGAACTTTGGTTATGTCATGGTCTGTCTTGTGGGTGCCATCAAAGTTATTGATGGTAGCTTGACTATTGGTGATGTGGTAGCCTTCATGACCTATGTTCGCATCTTCTCACAACCTCTTTCTCAAATTGCCCAAGGGATTACACAACTCCAATCAGCTACTGCAGCCATTGGTCGTATCTTTGAATTTTTGGAAGAAAAAGATATGGACGACGAGTCAGCTAAGACAGCTGAGTTGACAGATACAAAAGGTCAAGTAGTCTTTGACCATGTTTCCTTTGGCTATACTCCTGAAAAGACTATTATTCATGACTTTTCAGCTCTTGCTAAGCCAGGTCAAAAGATTGCAATCGTTGGTCCAACGGGTGCTGGTAAGACGACTATTGTTAACCTGCTTATGAAGTTCTATAACATCGACCAAGGTCGTATCACCATTGACGGTGTGGATACTAACGACATGAAACGTGAAACCGTTCATGATCAATTCTCTATGGTGCTTCAAGACACTTGGCTCTTTGAAGGTACTATTCGTGATAATTTGATTTACAACCAAGAGAATATTTCTGACGAGCAAGTTATTGCTGCAGCTAAGGCTGTCGGTGTTCACCACTTCATCACCACACTTCCAAAGGGTTATGATACTTATTTGGATGATTCTGTGACCTTGTCAGTTGGTCAGAAACAGCTCTTGACCATTGCGCGTGCGCTTCTTAAGGACGCCCCTCTTCTTATCTTGGATGAAGCGACATCATCAGTTGACACTCGAACAGAAGAATTGATTCAAAAAGCCATGGACAAGCTTATGGAAGGTCGGACTTCCTTTGTCATTGCCCACCGCTTATCAACCATTCGAAATGCTGACCTTATCCTTGTGATGAAAGATGGTAACATTATTGAACAGGGCAATCATGATGAACTCATGGCAGCAGATGGTTTCTATGCTGATCTTTATAATAGTCAATTTACAGAAGAAGTTGCCTAAACTTTTCTTATAAAATTATAAGATTTTACAAAAATCCATAGAACGTATGACTGTCAGTCATGCGTTTTGTGTTATACTGAAAAAAACAGACAGATTAGGAGATTATGATGCAATATCGCAAAGCAAGACTAGACGAAGTTCAGGAAGTTGCACAAGTATGTGCCGATGCCTTTGAAGATTACCCCTATCTTTCAATGATTGCCAGTAATTTAAAGAAGCCTGAACAGTATAAGGAATTTGTCTTAGCCTTGCAGGAAATATTGGTGCGTTTGGCGATTAAACGGGACTCATGTTTGGTGGCTGAAAAGGACGGTCGCATTGTTGCGGCAGCTATTTTACAGCATCAGACGATTTCTATGCTTAATTATCTTCAAAATGGGGCGACCAAGCTTTTCCGTTTTATAAGCATCACTAAGTTGTTCAAGTATTTTAACTTTGTTGAAGAGTCTGAAAGACATCTGGAAGATTCTGCAGAATACGACTGGTACTTGATGATGTTGGCGGTGACTCCAGATTATCAAAGAAAAGGGATAGGAAGTCGCTTTTTGCTTGAAGAGGTTGAACCTTTTGTGCGTAGTACAGGAGGCCACAGTCTTGGTTTGATTACCAATCGCGATTACAATGTACCTTTCTACGAGAAAAATGGCTACAAACAATGTGGTTATAAGGTTTTGACCTACGAAACACACAAACTAGGCAACTGGCCTTTTGTCAAATCACTTGATGCATAGCCTTGTGCTAATTAAACTTAGATAAGCAAAATGAATCTGGCTTCGGCTGGATTTTTTTCTTAGCCTTAGAGTCCTTCTTGTCTGGCTCAGTCCTTATTTTTACGCCTAACTATGCTATAATTAGGAAACGCTATTAGAGGAGGTTTATATGTCAACTCCAAGTATTTATGGGGAATATGCTCAGTATCTCCCCAAGATTTTACAAGAAATAACAGACCCGATTATTGCGGCTAATATTACTAGCAAAAAAGAAACAGGTTTCAAACTCTATGAACATTTCATTTCACGAATCAAAGAAAGTGATTCTATGCGTGAAAAGTGTCGTAGGAAAAATTTGCCCGAAACCAGCCAATCTGCTCTCAAGGAAATTCGTGACAGTATTGGGATTCGAATCGTTTGTGGCTTTGTCGATGATATTTACAAAACTATTGATGTCATCAAGGCTATCCCTGGCGTTTCTATCTATAACGAGAAAGATTACATTTTAAATGCTAAGCCCAATGGCTATCGTTCTTACCATCTCATTTTGGAAGTAGAAACCGAGTTTCCAGATGTGCTAGGAAATGAGAAAGGAACCTATTTTGTTGAGGTTCAGCTTCGGACCATCGCTCAGGATTCCTGGGCCAGTTTGGAGCATCAGATGAAGTACAAGCACGACATCAAGAATCCAGAAATGATTACCCGTGAGCTTAAGCGCTGTGCGGATGAATTAGCTTCATGCGATTTGACCATGCAGACCATCCGTAACTTAATTCAAGAAGGAGGGGACTAGAATGGCTTTGAAAATTCTACTAGCTGAGGATGAAGAGGCTCTTTCTCGAGTTTACAAGGCAGCCCTAGAGCATCAGGGTTATGAGGTGGATCAAGCATTCAATGGGCAAGAGGCAGTAGACCTAGCTGCACAGAATGCCTATCAAGTGATGATTATGGATATTATGATGCCCATTAAAACAGGTATTGAGGCCCTGAAAGAGATTCGCTCCTCTGGGAATAGGACGCATGTCATTATGTTGACAGCTATGGCTGAAATTGATGATCGCGTGACCGGGCTTGATGCTGGGGCAGACGATTACTTGACCAAGCCTATTTCCCTTAAGGAGCTTTTGGCGCGTCTGCGCTCATTAGAGCGTCGTGTGAGTGAGAGCTTCACTGCCAAAATTTTGACTCTTGGTTCTGTTCGATTGGACCAAGAGGAACAGGAGTTGGTAGCTGGAAACGCTATTCGACTTTCAAGCAGAGAGACCAAGTTAATGGCCCACTTCATGCTCAATCCTGCTAAAAAACTAACGACGGAACATCTTTTTAAGACCATCTGGGATGATGAGGAAGATGTAGATGAGTCAATTGTCTGGGTCTATATTTCCTATCTGCGTCAGAAATTGCAAGCCATACAGGCTGACATCAGCATTCTTGGTGAAAAAGGTGGCGACTTTTGCCTTCTCGCCAATTAGAGAGGAGTAGCCCATGTTTAGACGTTTACGACTTCAATTTATTACGATTGCTTCCTTGGCTATCCTCTTTATCTTGGTCTCTACTGTGGGAATCATTAATACTGTGAGGTCCTTTCAGACGGAGCAGGAAATTAGTAAGGTTCTCAACACACTTACAGAAAATAATGGTAGTTTCGGAAAAACGAAAAAAATTGAGACCAATCAAGGGCGTGAAATTCCATCAGATAGTTTTCGTTTTTTCAGCGTGACCTTGTCTGGTGATGAAGTGGTCAGTCAGGATACCAGCCATACTTCCTTGATAAATGATGAAGAGGCCGCTACTTATGCCCGTGCAGCTAGTCGTATGACGAGCGCTCTTGGGACCTTTAGAGAAAAAAATATTAATCTCAGTTATCAGGTTAGTAAAGTCAGTAAAAATAAGATCCTTGTGGTCTTTCTGGACACGACCTCTTATTATAATTCCTCCCAAGCCTTGTTAAGTCTTTCTATCCTTTTATCAATGTTTGGCTTTATCTTTTTTGTCATCATTGTCAGTGCCTTATCAGGAATTGTCATTCGTCCCTTCATTCGAAACTACGAAAAGCAGCGACGTTTTATTACCAATGCTGGTCATGAATTAAAGACACCATTGGCCATTATTTCTGCTAATACGGAGCTACAAGAACTTATGACTGGAGAGAACGAATGGACCAAGTCGACGAACGACCAGGTGGCACGTTTGACCACCCTAATCAATTCTCTGGTAGCCCTATCTCGTTTGGAGGAACAACCGGATATTGTTCTTCAAGATGTAGATTTTTCTTATATTACTGAGGATGCAGCAGAGGACTTTAAGGGGCCTGTTGTCCGAGATGGTAAATCTTTCGTTATGGACATCACACCGGATATTCATGTGAAAGCAGAGGAGAAGTCTCTCTTTGAACTTGTAACCCTCCTTGTGGATAATGCTAACAAGTATTGTGATCCAGAAGGGACAGTAACCGTAAGGCTCCATCAGATTGGAAGGACACGAAAACGGGCTCGTCTAGAAGTATCGAACACCTATAAAGATGGTAAAGCTGTTGACTATAGTAAGTTTTTTGAGCGCTTTTATCGTATTGAAGAATCCCATAATAACAGAGAACACAAGGGTTTTGGTATTGGCCTCTCCATGGCCCAAAGCATGGTCAAATTATTTAAGGGGCGTATCTTTGCCTCTTATAAAAATGACACCATCACCTTTACGGTCATCTTGTAAGGATATTTTTTAAATATTTGACTAGGTGAAAACCCTAATTTATGATAAAATAGTAAGGATGAAGATTTAGTGTTTCCTTTGCAAAAAAAGAAACCATTTTCCTATCCTAATCATAAAAAGGAGATGCTCGAATGAGCCCCTTTAACCACCTTAAAAGGCTGGTAATGGATGACTTAGGAAAGATAAATCTCAGCTAAGAATCAAATCATAAAACAAAATAGTTAATAGGGAGAAATCATGGCAGAACCAAAATACAAACGTGTCCTCATTAAGCTTTCAGGTGAAGCTCTAGCTGGTGAACGAGGTGTTGGGATTGATCTTCCAACTGTCCAAGCTATGGCTAAAGAAATTGCTGAAGTAGCGGATTCAGGTATTCAAATTGCTCTAGTTATCGGTGGTGGTAACCTTTGGCGTGGTGAACCTGCAGCTGAAGCAGGAATGGATCGTGTTCAAGCGGACTATACTGGAATGCTTGGAACAACTATGAATGCCCTTGTTATGGCAGATAGTTTGAAACAACTCGGTGTTGATACACGTGTTCAAACAGCGATTGATATGAAATCTGTGGCAGAGCCTTATATTCGTGGTCGTGCCCTTCGTCACCTTGAAAAAGGTCGTATTGTTATCTTTGCAGCAGGTATTGGTTCACCATACTTCTCAACAGATACAACAGCGGCTCTTCGTGCAGCTGAAATCGAAGCTGATGCTATTCTTATGGCTAAAAACGGCGTTGATGGTGTCTACAATGACGACCCTCGTAAAAACGCTGATGCCGTTAAGTTTGACGAGTTGACACACGTGGAAGTTATTAAACGTGGTTTGAAAATTATGGATGCCACAGCTTCTACCCTTTCAATGGATAATGACATTGACCTTGTTGTCTTCAATATGAACGAGCCAGGAAACATCAAACGTGTTATCTTTGGTGAACAAATTGGAACAACTGTATCTAACAAAGCAGAATCACACAAATAAGAAAGAGAGAATTTATGACAAACGCAATTATTGAAAAAGCAAAAGAACGTTTCGCCCACTCACATGAGTCATTGGCCCGTGAATTTGGATCTATCCGTGCAGGCCGTGCCAATGCATCACTTCTTGACCGCATCACTGTAGAATACTATGGTGCCCCAACACCACTTAACCAATTGGCTTCAATCACTGTTCCTGAAGCACGTGTCCTTTTGATTTCACCATTTGATAAGGGCTCAATTGCTGATATTGAACGTGCAATCAACGAATCTGACCTTGGTATTAACCCAGCTAACGATGGTTCTGTTGTGCGCTTGGTTATCCCAGCACTTACAGAAGAAACACGTAAAGAGTTGGCTAAAGAAGTGAAAAAAGTCGGTGAAAATGCTAAAATCGCCATCCGTAACATCCGTCGTGATGCTATGGATGAAGCTAAGAAGCAAGAAAAAGACAAAGAAATCACAGAAGATCAATTGAAATCTTTGGAAAAAGATATCCAAAAAGCAACTGATGACGCTGTTAAGAAGATTGACAGCATGACAGCAGAAAAGGAAAAAGAACTCCTTACTGTTTAATCAATAGAAAAATAAGGAGAGTGGGACAGAAGCAAAAGAGCATGGACTATGTTAGCTTCCTTGTCCGACTCTCTTTTTAGAGGAAAAAAGATGAATACATTACTTGGAACAATTATTACTGCCCTAGTAACTGATGAAAATGACAAATTTTATTTTGTTCAAAAGGACGGTATGACTTTTGCCTTGTCTAAAGAAGAAGGGGAGCACGCCATTGGTGACATGGTGACAGGTTTCGCCTATACAGATAGCAAGCAAAAATCACGTCTGACTCAAAAGGAAATCAAGGCAACTCGCGATTCTTATGATTGGGGAGAGGTCACTGAAGTTCGTAAGGATTTGGGTGTCTTTGTAGATGTGGGAATTCCAGATAAGGAGATTGTTGTCTCTCTTGATGTTTTGCCGGAACTCAAAGAGCTTTGGCCTAAGAAAGGCGACAAGCTCTATATCAAACTCGATGTGGATAAAAAAGACCGTATTTGGGGGCTTCCTGCTGAACCTGAGGTCTTTCAACGTATGGCTGGTCCTGCTTACGATAATATGCAAAACCAAAAATGGTCAGCCATTGCCTACCGTCTCAAACTCTCAGGAACCTTTGTTTATCTACCAGAGAATAATATGCTTGGTTTCATCCATCCCTCAGAACGTTATGCTGAGCCACGCTTAGGTCAGGTCCTTGAAGCGCGTGTGATTGGGTTCAGAGAAGTTGACCGTACCCTCAATCTTTCTCTTAAACCACGTTCTTTTGAAATGCTTGAAAATGATGCTCAGATGATTTTGACCTATTTAGAGAGCAATGGTGGCTTTATGACGCTTAATGACAAGTCATCACCAGCAGATATCAAGGCAACCTTCGGTATTTCTAAGGGACAATTTAAGAAAGCTTTAGGTGGTCTGATGAAGGCTAAAAAAGTCAAACAAGACCAGTTTGGAACAGAATTAATCGGTTAGGAGAAAGTATGAGAAAATCCTTTTATACTTGGTTGATGGCCCAGCGTAATCCGAAGTCTAATGAACCAGTAGCAATCTTGGCTGACTTGGCTTTTGAAGATTCAACCTTCCCGAAGCATACTGATGACTTCGAAGAAGTCAGTCGTTACTTGGAAGATCAAGCTAGCTTTTCCTTTAATCTGGGGCAGTTTGACCAGATTTGGGAAGATTATCTGGCTCATTAATAGCGACTAAGTTTACGATAAACATAATGACTTTTAGCATTTTCTTTAAAAAGTAATTACCATTTGAATTGGTATGAATTGTTACAATTTTTTACAAATATCTCAGCTTTTTTTCAATAAATTAGGCTTGTTACAACTAGTTAGTAATTGCTTTAAAGTGCAGTAAATCACCCCTTTTTTGACAAAAAGTGTGGTATCATTGTAGATGTTAATATTGTTAAAAAAGGAATGAATTATACATGTTATCAAAATCTAAAACAACAAAGGCACTTCTTTACTCGACCGCAGCACTTTCACTTTTTGCTGCAAGTCACGTACATGCCGATGAAACTTCAAACTGGGCAGCTCGTTCAGTAGATCAAATCAAAGCAGACATCGCTGTAAGTGACAACCAACAAACTTATACAGTTCAATACGGTGATACTTTGGGAAGTATCGCTGAAGCAATGGGTATCGATGTGAATGTTTTGGCTAACATCAATCAAATCACAAACATTGATTTGATTTACCCTGGAACAGTCTTGACAGCAACTTACAATGCTGATAATCAAGCTGTCTCTGTTAAAGTTGAAGCTCCAGCTTCAGAAACATCAACTACACCTGTAGTTGCAGAAGCTAATTTAACAACTAACGAAGTGACTGTAAATGGTCAATCTGTAGTTGCAGCGGACTTGACAGCTCCAGTTGAAACAGTAAGCACAACAGCTACTCAAGCACCTGCTACAGAAGAATCAACTCAAGCTGTTTCAGAAGTAACAGAAGCTATCGCATCAGCATCAGAAGCACCAGCATACGCAGAAACTGAACAACCAGTTGCTGATGCTATTGATCATGTCACTGCGTCAGCAGAAGCTACACCTGAAGCAGAAACTACTCCAGCTGCTGAAACACCAGCACAGCCTGAAGTAAAAGAAGAAGCTCCAGCGGCAGAGCAACCAGCAGCAACATCAGAAGCGTCTTCAGAAGCACCAGCGACTTCTGAAGCGCCAGCAGAGCAACCAGCAGCAACATCAGAAGCTGTTTCAGAGGCACCAGCTGCTTCAGAAGCGCCAGCAGAACAACCAGCGGTAGAACCAGCAGCAACATCAGAAGTGGCATCAGAAGCACCAGTAGCTTCAGAGGCACCAGCAGCACAACCCGCATCAACAAATACACTTCCAACGGATCCACACCTTCAACCACAAGCTGAAGCTTTCCGTCAAGATGTAGCAGCACAATTCGGTCTTACTGACATCGGTGGTTACCGTGAAGGTGACCCACAAGACCATGGTAAAGGACTTGCCGTTGACGTTATGGTACCAGTTGGTTCAGAAGTTGGTAATCAAGTCGCTCAATATGCTGTAGACAATATCTCAAATGCAGGTATTTCATATGTCATCTACAGACAACAATTCTACGCACCAGTAGATAATATCTACGGACCAGCTAACACATGGAACCAAATGCCAGACCGTGGTAGCGTTACTGAAAACCACTATGACCATGTTCACGTGTCATTTAATGAATAAGTCAGAATAATAAAAAGTCACGCCTGGCGTGATTTTTTTGATATAATGGAGAAAAAGACGAAAGAAAGAGGAACTCTATTTGCAAGAGTATTCTGTTGAAATTACCCTAAATCACCCAGATGATGTCTTGTCACTTTTTGGGACCAATGAGCGCCATCTAAAACTTATTGAAGAAAACCTAAATGTTATCATTCATGCTCGAACAGAGCGTGTGCAGATCCTTGGAGATGACGAGGAAAGTGTTGAATTGGCTCGTTTGACCATTCAAGCCCTCCTTGTTTTGGTGGAGCGTGGAATGTTAGTCAACACCTCAGATGTTGTTGCAGCCTTAACCATGGCTCAAGATGGTTCGATTGACAAATTTGTTGCCCTTTACGAAGAAGAAATTATTAAGGACAATAGTGGCAAACCAATCCGAGTGAAGACCTTGGGGCAAAAGGTCTATGTTGATAGCATTAAAAACCATGATGTGGTCTTTGGGATTGGTCCAGCTGGTACAGGGAAGACCTTTTTAGCGGTTACCCTTGCGGTTACGGCCCTTAAACGTGGTCAAGTTAAACGTATTGTTCTAACTCGTCCGGCGGTTGAGGCGGGTGAGAGCCTCGGTTTCTTGCCTGGTGATCTCAAGGAAAAGGTGGATCCTTACCTTCGTCCTGTTTATGATGCCCTTTATCAAATTCTCGGCAAGGAGCAGACGACCCGCCTTATGGAACGTGAAATTATTGAGATTGCCCCCCTCGCTTATATGCGTGGTCGTACCCTAGAGGATGCCTTTGTTATCCTTGATGAAGCACAAAATACAACCATCATGCAAATGAAGATGTTCTTGACTCGTCTTGGTTTTAATTCTAAGATGATTGTCAATGGGGACATGAGTCAGATTGACTTGCCACGTCGTGTTAAATCAGGCCTGATTGATGCCATGGAGAAATTGAAGGGAATCAAGGCTATTGATTTTGTTCACTTCTCTGCTAGTGATGTCGTACGTCACCCAGTTGTAGCTGATATCATTAATGCTTATGAAAAAGATGCACCTAAAGTTGACTTTGAGGAAAAATCAGAGGAAACAAACAAGGTTGAAGAAGAAGTAGCATCAGGATTGACCGAATACCCAGTTATTGGTGCTGAGGATCTTAAAAAGTAAATAGCTAAAAAGAGGTTTGAGAGTATGTGTTCTCAACCTCTTTTCCTTTGTAGTCATGTCATTAGCTTTTCCCCTATTTTTGGTAAAATAGTATTGAAGAATGGGGCAATAAGGAGGGAAAAAGTATGACTAAGGCAAAAAAATGGAAGATTGGTATCATCTTATTTCTTGGACTTGTTGCGACAGTCTTGATAGCTATGGTAGAGGGAAGATTTTGGAAGTATCAAGAGAACTATATTCCAGACGGTACTTATCAGATGATAAAATACGAGGATAAATCGGCATATTCCAATGAATTGATAAATAGGACTGAGCGGGGAGAGAATAATGATAGCTTATATGAGGATTTTATAGTTGTTGAGAATATGAAATCTCAATTTTATTATGTTTTTGTGGGAGATGGGGAATCTTTTGTCTCACCATTTGAGCACGATGAAAAGCTCCCACAGACTTTTGACCCACGTACAGGGACTTTGAAACAGGATTTAACAGTTTCTGAATATAAAGCCTCTAGTGATTTCTCATATTGATAAGATTTCTAAAAAGGGAGAGGAGTACTCAAACGTAAAGGAAGTATCTGTCCAAAGGTGTGTAGACGATTATAAAAAAATGTTGAAGCAAAAAAGAACTTATGAAAAGCGCCCTAATGGCCTCGTTCTGACTGTTTATACTAATGATGGACATATTGAGTCGCGTAGAACTTTTAAACGATTGAGCTCAGAGGAAGCCAAAGAGGTCAAAAGTGGTTATGATTGGGACTATGAGTATGCCTTGAAGCATTATAAGTACCGGAATCATTATGGGGATTATGCCATCTGGCGCTGATCCACTTATCGTGCAAGCACCTCTTTACTATCGAGAATCATAACCTAATGATTTATTAAAAAACCTTACAGTCTTTATGATAATTGTCAAATACTATTTCACCATTTATTTTGGTACAATAGAACAGTAGACCAATAAAAAAGGAGATTATTATGAACCAGCAAGAGTGGATTGAGTACTTTGAATTAGTCAACGGTCGCAAACCAACTCCCGCAGAGTTAGCTCAAGCTCAAGCAGCAGGCGAGTTTATCCTTGAACGACCTAACCCTAACGTCTTTGGCTCAAATGGACAGGTGACGGAGCAAAGACCGATTAAACCAGCTGAACCTGTGATAACTATGACACAGCATCCTCAGTTTGCCCAAACAACAGCAACCTTCCAACAAGTCGTACCTGCTAAAAAAGGTATGTCTAAGAAAACTAAGATTATTTTGGCATCAGTCTTTGGTTCCTTGGCAGCGATTTTACTTATCGTTGGGGGCTACTCACTATGGCGCTACCAATCAGGTAAGATTGCAGATGGAACATATGAGGTAGTCAGTTTTTCTTATTACAATGAAGATAAGAATAGAATGGTCGACGGCATTAAAGAATACGAGGATGAAGACACAAAATTGTTAGACTTTTTAGTTGTAAAGAAAAATCAATCTAATCATTACAATTATTTAGAAAGCGATGGGAAATCTTCAATTAGTCTAATTCAGAACGAGAAATCGATTCCTCAGAAATTTGATCCTTGGAACAGAACTCAAAGTCAAGTACTTAGTTCAGATGATGTTAAAGATCTTGTCACTGACTATATGAAAAAAATGTCTAAAGAGTATTCTTTCTACTCAAAAGATGATGTTAAGAAAACTGTAAAAACAGCAGTTAGTGAATATAAGGATACTCTTAAAGAAACACGTACTTACGTAAAACATGGCGATGAATTTACGCTTAATATTTATGATAAAAAGGGTAAGTTAAAAATGACTACTACCTATAAGCTAATGAGCCGGGAAGATGGTGAAGAACGTAAGGATGATTATGATGATGCCGTTAAGGATTACAAGAAAGACCTAAAAGAGATTAGTGACAAGTATGACGAATATAGTGACTACGGTTACGGTTATGGTTATGGCTACGATTACGGCTATGGTTATGGTAATGACTATGGTGATACCTATGGCGGATATAATGACGGTAAGAATAGTGGATCAAAATCAGATTCAAGTGATAGTAGTAAAAAATCTAGTGATAAAATCTAATCAGCCAATGATATAAATGAGTAAAGTGGTACAAGAAGGAGAGCTAAAACTCCATTTTGGTACCGCTTTATTTTTATGAAAATAGTCAAATAGCTTTGGAGTATTTTTTCTGGTAGAATGGAAGTATCAATGAAAAAGGGGACTTTTATGAACGAAAAAGAGTGGTTAGATTATTTCGAAACAATCAATAATCGTAAGCCGACAGAGGAAGAAATCCAACAAGCAAAAGTTAATGGGGAATTTATTTCTCAAGAGGCTAAGGACGAGGGTGTTAATCCACAGCAAGCTCAGTTGAGTGATCAAGTGACACAAGCCGTTTCACAAGTTGCTCCTGCTAAGACAGGCTTGTCTAAGAAAGCTAAAATTATTATTGCTTCTGTAGTTGGAGCGGTTGTCCTAGTGGCGCTTTCATTTGGTGGCTATGCATTTATGCACCTGCAAAGCGGTAAAATACCTGAAGGAACCTATCTACTTGAAACTTATCGCTTTTACCATAAAGATAAGAAGAAAATGGTTGATGGTATGGAATCTTTCAAGGAAAGTGGCCTAGAGGCTCATGATTTTGTTAAAGTCAAAGGTAACAATGTTAAATTTTATTTTTATACCTTAGCTGGCGGGAACAATCTGGTTGACTTTACAGACTATGATACTGACGAAGCATACCGTCCAGATGCTTGGTCTAGAACGCTTAAACCAACCATGTCACTATCTGAATATACCAAAGTCATTGACCAAGCGGTAGATAATCAATACAAAATAAGTGAATATCGAACTAAGGCTGATAACGATGAAAGTAAAAAGATTTACGTTAAATCCTACAAAGAATCTCTTGAAGAAACCGTTCGATACAAGGTTAAGGGTGATAAATTGATTGTCACTACTTATAATAAGAAAGGCAAACTTATTGAAGAAAGAAGTTTTAAACGCCTATCAGGGGATGACGTGAAGAAATTAGATTATGACTATGAACGTGATGTTAGAGCTGATAAAAAGCGCTTCCAAAACTAGTGATATTTAAAACCAGCCTAGCTGGTTTTTTTAGTGTCCAAAACGTGCTATAATAAGATGTTATATCATCAGTGTTAGCCCATTTGTTAACACATGAAAGGAAATTAAAATGACAAAAACATTCTACATCACAACACCTATCTATTACCCATCTGGTAAATTACATATTGGTTCTGCTTATACAACTATTGCTTGTGACGTCTTGGCACGTTACAAACGTATGATGAACTATGATGTCTTCTACCTTACTGGGCTTGATGAACACGGCCAAAAGATTCAACAAAAGGCTGAAGAAGCAGGTATTACACCACAAGAGTATGTGGATGGTATGGCTGTTGGTGTTAAGGACCTCTGGCAACTTTTGGATATCTCATACGATAAATTCATCCGTACGACTGATGATTACCATGAAAAAGTTGTTGCTCAAGTTTTCGAGCGTCTCTTGGAACAAGGAGATATCTACCTTGGTGAATACTCAGGTTGGTATTCAGTTTCAGATGAAGAATTCTTCACTGAAAGTCAGTTGGCAGAAGTTTACCGTGATGAGCAAGGTAATGTCATTGGTGGGGTAGCTCCATCAGGACATGAAGTAGAGTTGGTTTCTGAAGAATCATATTTCTTTAAACTCAGCAACTACGCAGACCGTTTGACTGCCTTCTTTAAAGAACACCCAGAATTTATCCAACCTGATGGTCGTATGAATGAAATGCTTAAAAACTTCATCGAGCCAGGCTTGGAAGACTTGGCCGTGTCACGTACAACCTTCACTTGGGGAGTAAAAGTACCATCAGATCCAAAACATGTGGTTTATGTCTGGATTGATGCCCTTATCAACTATATCACTGCCCTTGGTTATGGTCAGGATGAGCATGGTAACTTTGATTTGTTCTGGCAAAATGATGAAAACCACGAAATCATCCACATGATTGGTAAGGATATCCTTCGTTTCCACTCTATCTACTGGCCAATCATCCTTATGGCTCTTGATTTGCCATTGCCTACACGTCTTGTTGCCCACGGTTGGTTCGTCATGAAAGACGGTAAGATGTCTAAGTCTAAAGGTAATGTCATCTATCCAGAAATGTTGGTAGAGCGCTTTGGTCTTGATCCACTCCGTTACTACCTCATGCGTAGTCTTCCAGTCGGTTCAGATGGTACCTTCACACCAGAAGACTACGTGGCTCGTATCAACTATGAGTTGGCTAATGACCTTGGAAACCTCCTCAACCGTACAGTTGCCATGATTAACAAGTATTTCGGTGGTCAAGTGCCTGCCTATGTTGAGAACGTTACAGACTTTGATGCTGATTTGGCTAAGGTTGTGGCTGAAAATATCGAAGAGTTCCACAAACAAATGAACGCTGTAGATTTCCCACGTGCCTTGGACGCCGTTTGGAATATCATTTCACGTACCAATAAGTATATTGATGAAACAGCTCCATGGGTCCTTGCAAAAGAAGATGGTGACAAGGAACAATTGGCAGCTGTTATGGCTCACTTGGCTGCTAGTCTTCGTGTGGTTGCCCACCTCATTCAACCATTCATGATGACCACTTCAAATGCCATCATGGAACAGCTCGGATTGTCAGGAGCGTTTGACCTTGAAAATCTTGAACTTTCAGCTTTCCCAGAGAATGTGACAGTCGTTTCAAAAGGTACACCAATCTTCCCACGTCTTGATATGGATGAAGAAATTGCCTACATCCAATCTCAAATGAACGCAGGCAAACCTCAAGAGCAAGAATGGAACCCAGAAGAGGTCGAACTTAAGTCTGAAAAAGACCAAATTAAATTTGACGACTTTGACAAGGTTGAAATCCGTGTCGCTGAAGTTAAAGAAGTAGAAAAAGTCGAAGGTTCAGACAAATTGCTTCGCTTCCGTCTTGATGCTGGTGACGGTGAAGATCGTCAAATCCTCTCAGGTATCGCTAAATTCTATCCAAACGAACAAGAATTGGTCGGTAAGAAACTTCAAGTCGTGGCTAATCTCAAACCACGTAAGATGATGAAGAAATATGTCAGCCAAGGTATGATTCTTTCCGCAGAACATGACGGCAAACTCACAGTCTTGACAGTAGATCCATCGGTTCCAAACGGAAGTGTGATTGGGTAAAATATCATAAAAAATAGTTTTTCAATTTTTTGAATTGGGAAACTGTTTTTTACTAATCTTCAGTTGTGAGTAAAGCGCTTGAAACAGATCTTTGTTGAGTGCTCGAAAGTTTTGCTTCCTTAAAATCGGAATGATCTACTCTTAAGGAAAGTCTTAAGAGGACCTAGTGTATAAGAAAACGAGTTCAGTCGAACTCGTTTTTTTATACACTATATTTCAATAAATGTTTAATGCGTTCCACACTTTCATCAGGTCCATAAGCATTTGGGTATCGGTCTAGTTTACTGATAGCGTCAAGGTCTACTTGGTCTAGGTGGAAGTCAAAGCTATTAAAGTTTTCCTTCATCCGTTCGATATGGGTACTCTTAGGAATGGTCAAGATGCCTTGTTGGGTTTGCCATCTGAGGATGACCTGGGCAACTGTCTTGCCATGTTTTTCAGCAATAGCAGTTAGAGTTGGGTCCTGAAAAATACTATCCTCTCCTCTATGAAAAGGAGCCCAGGCTTGCGTTAGGGTGCCAAATTCCTTATCAGCTTTCTGGATCAGTTTGTGTTGTTTATAGGGATGCAACTCGATTTGATTGACTGCTGGAATGACAGGTGTCTGCAAGGCAAAATCCGCCAAACGCCCTGTTGAGAAGTTAGAAACACCAATGGCTCTAATAAGTTCTTCATGCTTAAGCTCAATCATAGCACGCCAGGCACCATGTAAGTCGCCAAAAGGTTGATGAATCAAATATAAATCAAGATAGTCAGTATCTAGTTTGCGAAGTGTTTCTTTTAGGGCTAATTTGGTATCTTCGTAGCCTAGCTGGCTAATCCAGGCCTTACTAGTCAGGAAAATATCCTCGCGAGGGATACCAGATGCCTTAATGGCACGTCCCACGGCTTCCTCATTTCGATAAAGGCTAGCAGTATCAATCAATCGATAGCCTACAGAAAGAGCATCTTCAACGGCTTTTTGACATTCTTTTTGATCGAAAATTTGCCAGACACCAAAACCAAGGACAGGTATTTTGATGCCATTATTAAGTGTTTGAAATTCCATTTTCTTCTCCTTAGTGGTGGGGTAGTAAGCTATCCTGAATTTCCTCGATAAATGCTTGAATAATTGCGGATTGTTTCTGTTTATTATTGGTCACAAAGCCCAAGGTGTGCTTTGGACTGTTCTTCAGTGGAAGTAAAACAATTTGGTCCTTAATGAAACTATTAACAATACCGAGACCAGAAGCGTAACTATCTGAGGCACAGAGCAAATTCATGACACTACCTCGGTCATTACTGTAAATCACTTGTTGGTCAGGCAGAACCTCGAGAGGATCTTCGTCAAAATGGATTCCAGAGCTTTCTTGACGAAAGCGGACCTGTGGGTATCCCTCTAAATCTTTGAGGTTGAGGGATTTTTTGTGAGCTAGAGGATGTTGGCGACCTAAGAAAATCTTAGTTTCAAACTCTCCAAGTGGGGTGAAAGTCAGATCCATGTGTTGAAAACTGCGTTCTAGGATATGGTCGTTGTCTTCATCTAGATAAATAATCCCCAGGTCACTTTCGAAGCTTTCAACGCTTTTGAGAATCTTCCTAGTCGTTGTTTCAATCAGTTGAAATTCTTGATAGTCACTACGAAAACGTTGGGCAATGTGAGCCATGGGAAGTGATAAGAAATCGTAGTGGTGACTGGCAACAGTGAATGATTTCTTGAATGATTTACGGTAGCGTCCCTCTAGGAGATCTAACTCTCCAAGAATACGTTTGGCGTATTTGAGAAAATCATGACCGTCATCAGTTAGTTTGGCTCCTGTATTGGAACGCTCAAAGAGTTGGACTCCAAGTTCTTCCTCTAAATCACGGATGGATGCTGAGAGATTAGGCTGAGTCAAAAAGAGTTTTTTGGCAGCCTTACTAAAAGACCCTGTTTCAGCGATAGTCTGAACATAGCGACATTGTTGAAAATTCATAAGCATCCCCTTTGAAAAATATGATTGTAGGTCATATTATAACAAAATGAGAAGTCTAAAATCAGCAAAATTCTGATAGGAATAGATGAAGACCTGATATGAAATTTCTATGATTAAGTCGTTTTAGAAATAATAATGGAAAGTGAGCTGAGCTCTAAGAAAATAGTTCTGATAAAAGAAAAACTGCATCCACAGGCTAGACACTAAAAATCTAACTTGTAGGATGCAGTTTTAAATATTAGTCATTAAGATATCTAATGGCTTTCAGTTTTTTAGGACGAATGAGGAAGAGCCCTATAGCAATCAGTGGTAACCAAACAATGAAATTCCAGACACTTGTAGCTGGAGCAGCCTGTGTTGATTGTGAGAGAAGTACACTAGCAAAATCAATCAAACAGTGCAGGACAATAGTCCACCACAGGCTACCAGTACGTAAGTAAATAGCCGCATAGAATATACCTATAGCTGTCGCATAATAAACCTGAAACAGAGTAGCATTCAAGGGTTGATGAGTGAGATTTACAAGATGAGCCAACCCAAAGGATAAGGCAGATAGGAGAACGACACCTAAAACCTGTTTTGAAGATTTAACACCATCTTGGAAGGCGATTTTAAGGAAGAGTCCGCGAGAAACATATTCCTCGAAAAAACCAGCCCCTAAGGCAATAGTCAAGGCAGTTCCTATCATGTGAGGTGCCTTAATGATACCAAAAGCACCCGCAGAAAGATAGAAGAAATCTGCTAAAAGAACCAACCAACATACACTTAAGGTTTCAGACCAACTGATCTTTTTAGTTGATTTTATTTTTAATCCTAGTCGCTTATGGACTAGGAAATAGTAGCCACACCCTAGGCCTAGTGTCTTTATGAGAAAGGCTATCTCCTCTGGCAGTGGCTTAAGAAGCAAACGAAGTACAAGGTTCGCAAAAATAATACTAACCCCAAAAAGGATCAGTGTCCTAGTTTCTTTTTTTGTCATTGAAAAGTCCCCCAACTTTCTTAACATTTTTTTCAAGCATACGACGAAAAACGACTAAAGTCAAGGACTTGAAGGTGTTTTTTATGTATTTTTAGTTATGAAGAGGCCGGTTCTTGATGACCTGCTTCTAATAGAAAGCCTATTCTATCGTTGAAACAGTTTATTATGAGAAAAAAATGAACGGCTGTAAGAAAGTAATAAGTGAAAACTCTGTAAAATCCTTACGAATTATAATTAATTGTAAAGAAATGATTAAATTATAACAAAAGTGTGTCAAATTTTAAAAACATGTAGCAAATATATAATATTTTTTTCAGAAAGCTATTGCCAAATTTTGAAAATCACGGTAGTATATTAAACGGTGAAGAAAATAGGTTAATAAAATGTTAACCAAGAAGGAGAAAGTGTAAATGAAAGTCAATCCATTTAAAACAACATTGTATTCAAGCGTATTGCTTGCAGGACTCGCGGCTACAAGCGTAGCAGCTGCGGATGAAGCTAAAGATGTAACAGCAACTACTGATACTGATGCAACCGTATCAAATACGGCTGCAGAATCAAGTGCTAACCTTGTTAAAACAACAGGTGATGCAGCAGTTGTTACTACAGTACCTGGAACAGAAGAAAAAACTACTACTGAAACAGATACTACTGTAAAAACAACAACTAAAGCTATTGCTGAAGTTTCAAATCCTGACTTCGATAACGCTGTTGAAGCTGCAACAACGACTGCAGCAGCATCAAAAGATTCTGCTGATGTTAAAGCTGTCCAAGATCAAGCAGCTAAAGATGCTCAAGAAGCTTCAAATACAGTTGTTTCTGAAAATAAATTGACTCGTGAAGAAGCTGATGCAGCTCTTACATCTGCAAAAGCAAATGTTGTTGCAACAGGGGGATTCACAGCTACAGAAGAAGCAGGTGTTAAACACACTAGCGTCGAAGCTGCTAACAATGACAACAAAGTTCAAACAACAGCTTTGACAACTGCGGTTTCAGAATATAAACAAAAACTTGCAGATTACAAGACACAATTGGATAAATACTACCAAGACGTTCTTGCTTATGCTGCTTGGGAAAAATCATACAAAGAGTACACTGGTGGAACAACAGCTCGTCTTTTGACAAAAGGCTTGGCTGAAAATGCTACTGGCTTGATCTATAAAACAGAATCTGATGCTACTATGACTGTTGAAAACTCAGCAGGTTCTGTTGACTACTTGGATAAAACAATCCAATCAGGTCACTCAGTAGATGAAATCCTTGAACAATTCAACACATCTCGTTACATTCCAAGTGACTTTAGTGCAGCTAACGGTACACAATACACTATCAATGCTGACGGTGAATACACTGAAGATGTATGGTTGAAGATGGCTACAGGTCAAACATTGACTGTAACATACAACAACCTAAACGGAACATCATTCAATGGTACTCCAGTTAAGAAAATTGTTGCAACTTACACTTTGGTAGAAACACCAAGTACAGATGGTTCAGCCATTGTTAAGTTGTACCACGATCCAACTAAGACACTTTTCATTGGTTCACAAACTGACGACACTAACAAAAAACTTCACGTTAAGATGAACTTGAACTTCTTTGATTCTGAGTCATCAGTGACACCACTTGATTTGTCTAAGAACGGATCAGTTTTGAGTATCTCTTCACTTAACCACTGGAACACTGAGCTTGGAAACCACATTGAAAAAGTTGGTTTGAATGGTAATGAATACGTTCAAATTCCTGGTTCATCTATCACTTTGCATGAAGATGGTTATGCTTATGCAACAAACGATAACGAATTTGTGGCTAACGGTTCACGCTTTAACAGTGACCCAACAGTGGATCCAACAACTGGTGAAGTTACAGATGAAGGTTGGGATGCGATTAACCCAGACGGAACACCTCGTACGAAGAATGCCTACTATGGTGCTGCTGCAACAATCTTCAAGGGTGAACCAATGGACTTCATCGTAAGCGGAAATAACCTTAACGTTCCAACTGCTTACTGGTTCGCAACTAACTCAACAGTAGTTGTTCCTGAATTGCCAGAAGAACCAAACAAACCAGTTCTTCCAAACACTGTTTCAGCAAAAGTTACTTACCACAAAAACTTTGTATCTGTTGAAGAAACAACTGAGAAACCAAAACCTCAAGTACCAACAACTCCAACAGAACCTACACCAGGTAAACCTGTAACACCAACATCAGTACCTGTAAAAGAAGAAGCTCCAGCTCTTCCAGCTACTGGTGAAAAATCAACAGTAGCTTCTGCAGCAGCAGGTGCAGCTATGGTGACATCAGCTTTGGCCTTGTTCGGTATCTCAACTTACAAACGTAAACACTAAGATAATACATAAAAAAGCTAGGAAAATTTCCTAGTTTTTTTAGTTTGGAAAATCAAGTTAACCAGAAATAATAAAGATGAAATTTTCTGACATTTACTGGAATTACTTGATTTAGACTGAAAAAAGAAAAATAGATATACATTTTCTAATTTTTTCAAAATCGCAACTAAAGCCTATATTATAAGCTTTTCTCTATAGTTAACTATGTGTAAAATAAGGGTGTAAATATTATTTTCAAAAAATATGAAATAAATTAATTGACAAAAAATTATAATACAGTATAATAGATTGTGTTAGGAAGAGTTTGTTTTTTTGGCAGGGTGACTCCCTAGTCAAAAAGGACTAGCTTGGAATCTGGAATTCTAAGTTATCAAATTCCAATGTTTCATTGTGATGATTTAAAAAAGAGAAGATTTAAACAGCAAAAAATTAGATTAATCGATTTAAAACATCAGCATCATCGTAGCGGGAGCTAGCGGTATTTTTAATCCGTGTAGAGCAAACGACAGATTCAAAAACAGCAGAATCGGTAGAGACTAATCGTCAAAAGCGAAGAGGGAAAGAAAATAAAGCAGTAACTGCTAATATACCTATCAGAAGGTGGACTAAACCTAATGACTGATAGGTGGTATGTTTTGAGAGTGGCATTTTTAGCCAATACTCTTCTAGAAAATAGTATCTTGTAAGCAGTGCGACGTTCTGCGTAAAGAAGCTAGAGGGAAAGCGTTTCAGATTGACTGACTATCAATCACAAGATACTCTTAACTAGAAACCATTTTGGACCAACACGGTTTTGCGTTTGTTGGTATTGAACTGCACCTAGGGAAATGGTGGTTCAATGTTAGTAAATAAAGACTTTAACTTGTAAAAGTCTAAAAATTGTTTTATCTCATTATCAACTCAAGGATTAAGTTTTTAGTGGGATTGAGGAACAAAAGGGTGATAAGCATATTGGGATGATGCTTCAGTGACGGAATTTGACCAGATGTTTGTGAGAGCATCTGTCTATGCTACATTAGCTATTTTTAATGGTTATGTGGGATAGAAACTGTTTTCAAAATCCTGATTCCTAGGAAAATTGGGGGATTTTCCTTGAGGAATTGAGATTGTTGAAAAGAGATCAAATGGACTGAGCGGCACTTGTATCCCAAGGTAAGCAATACACCTATAAACCTAAGTTTCCATACAGCAGGGAGCAAGTTTCAGTTTGAATGGGGGACGCATCTAGAGTAATCTAGATGTTTTTTATTTTGTGAATTCTTTTACGAATAAGTAAGAGAGTGCACGAAGGAGAGAGTCATGTTAATTGCAAAAAATCAGGAGGGAAACCTCGTTTCAGCTCTAGAAACCAGTATGCAACGTAAGGAATCCTATAGCTGTCCTGGTTGCCAGGGAGTTGTCCTTCTGAGACATGGTCAGGTAATGTGTCCGCATTTTGCTCATAAGTCTTTGCGAGATTGTCAGTTCTTCTCGGAGAATGAATCGGCCCAACATTTATCGCTTAAGGCAGCTTTGTATAAATCTTTGGTTAATCATGGTGAAAAAGTAAGTATTGAAAAGGTTATGTCTGAGATGGGGCAAATTGCAGATTTATTTGTTGGCGATTCACTGGTTCTAGAAGTTCAGTGTTCTCGGTTATCCCAGCAACGTTTGAGAGAGAGGACACGTGCCTATCAACAAGCAGGTTACGAAGTGCGTTGGCTTTTGGGTGAGGAACTCTGGTTGAATGGTCGTTTAACAGATTTACAGAGGGACTTTCTCTATTTTACGGCTAAGATTGGATTTCACCTATGGGAGCTTGATTGGAAGCGTGAGGAAATTAGACTTAAGTATCTTATCTATGAGGATATTTTTGGGAAAGTCTATTATTTAACTAAGGCTTGGCCGTTAACCGAAAATCTCATGACAGTTTTACGTTTTCCTTATCAAGCAGAGCAGGTTGAGACTTATCAAGTAACTCAGCGAAAGAAGGTCTCACATGTGATTCAACGAGAATTAATTGGGAAAAATCCAAGGTGGATGAGAAGGCAGGAGGAGGCTTATCTTAAGGGAATGAATTTATTATGCCTGTCTGATCAGGATTTTTTCCCACAAGTAAGATTTCCTGAATCTAAGCAGGGGTTTGTACAAATTAGACAGTCACTTGAAGGTTTTGAAAAGCTTTTTAAGCAATATTATCGAAAAAGGCATTTTTCTTATCGACAAACTCTCTACCCTCCCACCTTTTATGCTAAAATAGTAAAGAATAGATACAATTAAGGAGAATATTATGTCAGACAATCGTGCTCATTTAGAAGAGAAATACACATGGGATTTGACGACCATTTTTGCGACAGATGCAGATTGGGAGACTGAATATGAAAGCACTGTTCAGGATTTGAAGAAGGCTAGTGCTTATGCAGGTCATCTCTTAGATTCTGCTAAGAACTTGCTTGAGGCAACAGAACTTTATATGAGCCTTATGCGTCGCTTGGAGAAAATCTATGTCTATGCGTCAATGAAAAATGACCAAGACACAACAGTAGGGCTTTACCAAGAGTACCAAGCTAAGGCCTCAAACCTTTACTCACAGTTGAGTGAAGCCTTTGCATACTTTGAGCCTGAATTTATGGCCTTGGATGATAAGAAATTAGCTGAGTTTAAAGAACAAGAGCCAGGTCTTGGACTTTATGACCATTATTTCGAACGCCTTTTGGCAAACAAGGACCACGTTCTTTCTCAAGAAGCTGAGGAGCTCTTGGCAGCAGCAGGTGATATCTTCAACGGTCCAACGGATACCTTCAATGTCTTGGATAATGCTGATATCCTCTTCCCATGGGTATCAGATGGTCAAGGGGATGTGGTTGAGTTGACACATGGTAACTTTATCACCCTCATGGAATCTAAGGACCGTGACATTCGTAAGGGAGCTTATGAAGCGATGTATGGGACCTACGAGCAGTTCCAACATACTTATGCACAAACACTCCAAGGCGTAGTCAAGGTTCACAATTACCAAGCCAAAGTTCGTCACTATAATTCAGCACGTCATGCAGCACTTGCAGCTAACTTTATTCCAGAAAGTGTTTATGATTCACTCTTGGAATCAGTGAACAAGCATTTGCCACTTTTGCATCGTTACCTTGATTTGCGTAAGAAGGTCTTGGGGCTTGACGAGCTTAAGATGTATGATGTCTATACACCACTTTCTGAGACTGAAACTGCTCTTACTTATGAAGAATCCCTCAAGAAAGCAGAAGAAGTCTTGGCAATCTTTGGTGAAGAGTATAGTAAAGGGGTTCATGCAGCTTTTACGGAACGTTGGATTGACGTTCACCCTAACAAAGGAAAACGTTCAGGTGCCTACTCAGGTGGTGCCTACGATACCAATGCCTTCATGCTTTTGAACTGGCAAGACACTTTGGACAATCTCTTTACCCTGGTTCACGAAACTGGCCACAGTTTGCATTCAACTTTCACACGTCAGACTCAACCATATGTTTACGGAGATTACCCAATCTTCTTGGCGGAAATTGCGTCTACAACCAATGAAAATATCTTGACAGAAACGCTTCTTAAAGAGGTTAAAGATGACAAGACACGTTTTGCTATTCTTAACCACTATTTGGATGGTTTCAAGGGAACTGTCTTCCGTCAAACACAATTTGCCGAGTTTGAACATGCTATCCATGAGGCAGATGCATCTGGTCAAATCTTGACAGCGGACTTCATGAATAAGCTTTACGCAGACCTCAATGAGAAATACTATAACCTCAAAGCTGAAGATAACTACGAAATTCAGTTTGAGTGGGAACGTATTCCGCATTTCTACATGAATTACTATGTCTACCAATACGCTACAGGATTTGCAGCAGCAAGCTACTTGGCTGAAAAAATTGTTCACGGTACTGAAGAAGATAAAGAAGCTTACCTTACTTACCTTAAGGCGGGAAGCTCAGACTATCCTTTGGAAGTCATCAAGAAAGCTGGTGTTGATATGACCAATACCGACTACTTGGATGCTGCCTTCAAAGTTTTTGAAGACCGTCTCGTTGAGTTGGAAGCCTTGGTTGAAAAAGGTGTTCACCTTTCTTAAAAAGAAGTCACTATAAGAGAGAATCATTCTGAATCAGGATGATTCTTTTTATGTCTAAAAGCGAACGTTTACTAGAATACAAGTTCTAATTGATTTGGAAATATGTTGATGAGCATATTTATAGCCCCTAGTTTATATTCGTGATAGACTAAAAACCTAACGTTTTGTGTTTTATAAGTGAACAATGTTCAGAAATAGAAAGTAGGTTTTTGTGAAAACAACCAATCGTTATCTTGTAGCAACGTGTGGTGTCTTACTCCATCTCATGTTGGGGTCTACCTATGCTTGGAGTATCTATCGTAATCCTATTATGGTCCAGACTGGCTGGGATCAATCTTCAGTTTCTTTTGCCTTTTCATTGGCCATCTTTTGTCTAGGGCTTTCTGCAGCTTTCATGGGACGTTTGGTTGAAAAATTTGGTCCTAGAGTGACTGGAAGTATGTCGGCTGTTCTCTATGCTGGGGGAAATATTCTGACAGGAGTTGCCATTGCTCATGGAGAGCTGTGGATGCTTTATCTTGGTTATGGTATTCTTGGTGGTCTAGGACTGGGTGTGGGTTATATTACGCCTGTTTCAACTATTATTAAGTGGTTTCCTGATAAGCGTGGACTTGCGACTGGCCTTGCCATTATGGGCTTTGGCTTTGCCTCGCTGTTAACCAGTCCCATTGCCCAATATCTGATTCAGGCACGTGGCGTTGAACAGACCTTTTATATCTTGGGAGTCGTTTATTTTGTTGTTATGCTTTTTGTCTCACAATTCATTAAACGACCAAGTGTAGAGGAAGCACAACTGTTGGCTGACAAGAGTCCAAACCGTCAAGCTGCTGATTTGAGCAAGGGAGTTACGGCTAATGAGGCCCTGAAATCGTCAACTTTCTACTGGTTATGGCTTATTCTGTTTATCAATATTTCATGTGGCTTAGCCCTTGTCTCTGCTATTTCTCCAATGGCTCAAGATATGGTTGGGATGTCAGCGGAATCAGCGGCAGTTGTTGTAGGTGTTATGGGAATCTTTAATGGTTTTGGTCGCCTTCTGTGGGCAGGCTTGTCGGATTATATTGGGCGTCCGAAGACCTTTATCCTCCTCTTTGTGGTTAATATTGTTATGGCCGTCCTCTTAATTGTCCTGCAAGTTCCACTTGTCTTTGTGGTTGCGATGGCTGTTCTGATGACTTGCTACGGAGCAGGATTCTCCTTGATTCCTCCCTATCTTAGCGATATCTTTGGGGCAAAGGAGTTGGCTACCCTTCATGGTTATATTTTGACTGCCTGGGCGATGGCAGCCTTAGTGGGGCCAATGCTCTTATCCGTAACCTACGAATTGACAAAATCATACCAGATGACCTTGCTTGTTTTTATCGCTCTTTACGTGGTAGCTTTGGTCATTTCCTACCTCTTGAAAAAGAGGGGGTTACGTCAAGTAGCTTAATGATGAGGATTTGAGTTATAGATAAGAAAAATCTCTAGCACTCGCTAGGGATTTTTTATATAATAAAACACATGGTTAAATCATATAGTAAAAATGCAAATCACAACATGCGACGTCCTGTAGTCAACAAGGATATTGTGGACTACATGCGAACGCATCTTCAGAAAAATAAAGGGCATTTGGCTGAACTGGAGGCCTTTGCTCGTAAGGAAAATATTCCAATTATCCAGCACGAAGTTGTTGCTTATTTCCGATTTTTATTGCAGACCTTGCAGCCTAAGAAAATCCTTGAGGTAGGAACAGCTATTGGTTTTTCAGCCCTTCTTATGGCTGAATATGCGCCTGATGCTCAGATTACAACGGTTGATCGTAATGAAGAAATGATTGGATTTGCCAAGGAAAATCTAGCCAAGTATGACAGTCGCAAACAAATTACCTTGGTCGAAGGAGATGCAGCGGAAGTTTTGAAAGATTTGGACACTGATTATGATTTTGTCTTTATGGACTCAGCCAAGTCTAAATATATCGTCTTTCTGCCTGAAATCCTAAAACGTCTCAAGGTAGGTGGTGTCATCGTCTTTGATGATATCTTCCAAGGTGGGGACATTGCCAAAGACATCATGGAGGTCCGTCGTGGTCAGCGTACGATTTACCGTGGCTTGCATCGTCTTTTTGATGCGACCTTAGATAACCCTGGATTGACTGCTAGTTTGGTCCCTATGAGTGACGGACTTCTTATGCTTCGGAAAAATTCTGAAAATATTATCTTGCCAGATTAAGCATTATTTAAGTAAGTGTGGTATAATAACAAAGATATTGACAATTTAAGGAGTAGATAGAATGGCTAAAGAAAATGAAAACCTTGAGTCAACAGAAGAAACTGTTGAAGAGGTTGTAGCAGACAAAGACGCAGAACAAGAGCATCTTGATCGCCAAAAAGAAGAAGAGGAAAGCATCGCCCTCGCCAGTGAAAAAGCGAAAGAAAAAGCTAAACGTGCTAAAACTAAAAAGACACGTGATGCTGGTAAACCAAGCTCAGGTGGTCGCTTCCTTGGAGGTCTTGCCCTTGTAGCTGTTTCAGCTCTCGTTGGTGCAGGTGCTATGTATGTTTCTCTAGGTAACAAAACAACTGAAGAAACAACTTTGGTGTCTATGAAAGGTGATACTGTTACTGTCGGTGATGTTTTTGATTCACTTAAAGGTAGCAGCCAAACACAACAAAGTGTTTTGAGTGCAACTTTGCAAAAGGCTCTTGAAAAAGAATATGGTAGCAAGGTCAGCAAAGAAGACGTTGACAAAGCTTATAAGCAAGCTTCAGAACAATACGGAGATCAATTCTCACAAGTACTTGCAGCCTATGGTCAAACAGAAGAGTCATACCGTAATCAAATCCGTACACAAAAATTGGTTGAGTATGCTGTTAACCAAGCCGCACAAAAAGATTTGACGGAAGCAAATTACAAGGCTGCCTATGATAACTACACACCAAATACAGAGGTGCAAGTGGTTTCAACTACTGATAAAGCAGTGGCAGATAAAGTAGACTCTGAAGCTAAGGCAGAAGGAGCAGATTTCTCACAAGTAGCTAAAGATAACAGCTTGGAAGTGACTTCTAAGACAGTTAACTCAGCTTCTCAAGACTTCCCAGCAGATGTTTTGACAGCAGCCTTCAAACAAGATGCTAATGCCGTTTCTGACGTAGTGACTGTTTCAAACAGCTCAACTGGTGCTGCAACTTACTACATCGTCAAAACTGTTTCAAAATCTGAGAAAAATGCAGATTGGAAAAACTATAAGGATGATTTGACTAAGGTTATCATCAATGGTAAGAAAGCTGATACTAACTTCACTAACTCAGTGATTGCTAAGGTCCTTAAGAAATATAATGTTAAAGTTGTAGACAAGGCCTTTAGCGCAATTCTTGACCAGTATGTGACTGGTTCTGGAGCTTCATCAAGTTCATCATCAAGCTCTAGCAAATAAATCACAAGATAGAGTTGATAATGCCATTATCAGCTTGACCTAAGACCTAAAACACGTTAAAATGGAGAGTGGCTGAAAGTTCTAATATCATGACATTTTTAGCCTTCCCTTTGAGATTGGTAATCATCGCTTCTGATACAGAAAAATGGCGGTCGCTGCGAGCCATGGACGAATCTGGTTACTTGCTACTCAAAGTTCACAATTAAAGACAAATAAGAATGACAAGTTCATTGAATGAAGGTGGTACCGCGGTTCACGTCGCCCTTCGTTTAGTGGTCTTGTCTTTTATTCTTTGGGTATTTTCTGAATGAAATGTGTGGCAATATTGGAGGTAGCGTATGAAAACCTATTTTGTCAAACAGAAGTTTCGATTGGGTGGCGAACGCTTTGATATCAAGGATGATCAAGGTAGAGTTGCCTATCAGGTTGAAGGGTCCTTTTTTAAGATTCCAAAGACCTTTACGATTTTTGGTGAGGATGGTCGTGAGATTAGTCATATCGCCAAGGAACCGCTTAGTCTCTTGCCTAAGTTTATAGTAGACTTGCAGGATGGTTCGAGTTTTTACATTCGAAAAAAA
>NZ_KV817316.1:79755-250617 GCF_001814615.1 Streptococcus sp. HMSC078H12
AAAAAAATTAACCTTTCTTCGTGATAAGTATGATGTCGATAATCTTGGCTTGCGAATAGAGGGTAATATTTGGGATTTGGATTTTCAACTGCTTAATAGTCAAAATCAGGTAGTTGCTAGGATTCAAAAGGAACTCTTCCATCTGACATCGACCTATACTGTTACTGTTTATGAAAATTCATACGCCGATTTGGCCATTTCCCTGTGTGTCGCTATCGACTATGTGGAAATGCTCGAGAATAGCTCAAAATAAAAAACAATTAATTAAGGAGAAACAATGAAACAACTTACTTCAGCACAAATTCGTCAAATGTGGCTTGATTTCTGGAAATCAAAAGGTCACGCTGTTGAACCATCAGCTAACTTGGTTCCAGTTAACGATCCAACCCTTCTTTGGATTAACTCAGGGGTTGCCACTTTGAAAAAATACTTTGATGGCTCTGTGATTCCTGAAAATCCACGTATTACCAACTCACAAAAGGCTATCCGTACCAACGATATCGAAAACGTTGGTAAGACAGCTCGTCACCACACAATGTTTGAAATGCTTGGTAACTTCTCGGTTGGTGACTACTTCCGTGATGAAGCCATCGAATGGGGTTATGAGCTTTTGACAAGCCCAGAGTGGTTTGATTTTCCAAAAGACAAACTTTACATGACTTACTATCCAGATGATAAAGATTCATACAACCGTTGGATTTCTTGTGGTGTTGAACCTAGTCATTTGATTCCAATTGAAGATAACTTCTGGGAAATCGGTGCTGGACCTTCAGGACCAGATACTGAAATCTTCTTTGACCGTGGCGAAGACTTTGACCCTGACAATATTGGTATCCGTTTGCTTGAAGAAGATATTGAAAACGACCGTTACATTGAAATTTGGAACATCGTTTTGTCACAATTCAATGCAGATCCAGCTGTTCCACGTTCAGAATACAAAGAACTTCCTAATAAAAACATTGATACGGGCGCAGGTCTTGAACGTCTTGTAGCCGTAATGCAAGGGGCTAAAACAAACTTTGAAACAGACCTCTTCATGCCTATCATTCGTGAAATCGAAAAAATGTCTGGTAAAACTTATGATCCAGATGGTGACACAATGAGCTTCAAGGTTATCGCTGACCACATCCGTTCATTGGCATTTGCCATTGGTGATGGTGCCCTTCCAGGTAATGAAGGTCGCGGTTATGTCCTTCGTCGTCTTCTCCGTCGTGCCGTAATGCACGGCCGTCGTCTCGGCATTTCTGATGCTTTCTTGTACAAACTTGTTCCAACTGTTGGTCAAATCATGGAAAGCTATTACCCAGAAGTTCTTGAGAAGAAAGACTTTATCGAAAAAATCGTTAAACGTGAAGAAGAAACCTTTGCACGTACCATCGATGCAGGTTCAAGCATGCTTGACGAGCTTCTTGCTAACCTTAAGAAATCTGGTAAAGATACGCTTGAAGGTAAAGACATCTTTAAACTTTACGATACTTATGGATTCCCAGTGGAATTGACAGAAGAGTTGGCTGAAGATGAAGGCTTCAAGATTGACCATGAAGGTTTCAAAGCTGCTATGAAAGAACAACAAGAACGTGCGCGTGCTAGCGTGGTTAAAGGTGGTTCTATGGGTATGCAAAATGAAACCCTCGCCAACATCACTGAACCATCTGAGTTCTTGTATGAAGCTGAAACAGCTGAAAGCCGTTTGAGCGTTATCGTTGCTGATGATGCCCGTCATGATAGTGTTAACTCTGGTCAAGCACTCCTTGTCTTTGAACAAACACCATTCTACGCTGAAATGGGTGGACAAGTAGCAGACCACGGTACGATCTCAGATGCAGCTGGTACAGTCGTTGCGCGTGTGGTTGATGTTCAACGTGCACCAAATGGCCAAGCCCTTCACACTGTTGAAGTTGAAGGCGAACTTGTTGTAGGTGCTAACTACAAACTTGAAATTGACCACACACGTCGTCACCGTGTTATGAAGAACCACACAGCGACTCACCTCTTGCATGCAGCTCTTCATAATATCGTTGGTGATCACGCTGTCCAAGCTGGTTCTCTTAACGAACAAGAATTCTTGCGTTTCGACTTTACTCACTTTGAGGCTGTTACTCCAGAAGAATTGCGTGCTATCGAAGAACAAGTCAACGAAGAAATCTGGAAAGCTACTCCAGTAACAACTATTGAAACAGACATTGATACTGCTAAATCAATGGGAGCTATGGCCCTCTTTGGTGAAAAATATGGTAAGAATGTTCGTGTCGTTTCAATCGGCGACTACTCTGTTGAGCTTTGTGGTGGTACACACGTTGCCAACACTGCAGAAATCGGTATGTTCAAGATTGTCAAAGAAGAAGGTATCGGTTCAGGAACACGTCGTATCTTGGCAGTGACATCACGTGAAGCTTACCTTGCTTACCGTGAAGAAGAAGATGCCCTCAAAGCAATCGCAGCAACACTTAAGGCACCACAATTGAAAGAAGTACCTAACAAGGTTGCTAGCCTTCAAGAGCAGTTGCATGCCCTTCAAAAAGAAAATGCTGCTCTTAAAGAAAAAGCAGCAGCTGCAGCAGCTGGTGATGTCTTCAAAGACGTTAAAGAAGCTAACGGTGTTCGTTACATCGCTAGCCAAGTAGAAGTTTCTGACGCAGGTGCTCTTCGTACCTTTGCTGACCAATGGAAACAAGCAGACTACTCTGACGTACTTGTCCTTGCAGCTCACATTGGCGAAAAAGTTAATGTCCTTGTAGCAAGCAAGTCTAAAGATGTTCACGCAGGTAATGTCATCAAGGTTCTCGCACCAATCGTATCAGGTCGTGGTGGTGGTAAACCAGATATGGCCATGGCCGGTGGTAGCGATGCCAATGGTATCCAAGATCTTCTTTCAGCAGTAGCAGAACAGCTTTAAGATGTGATACAATAAAAGAAACTTGAAAAGGTAGGATGAAAATCCTATCTTTTTCTTTGTAAGTGGTGGTGAAAGTAATGATTGTTTTCATTTCACGATTGAAATAGTGAATACTGGGTGGTATACTATTACAAATCATAAAAATTATAATAGTTTCAAGTAATAGGGAGCTAGCAATGTTTGGACATGACTTTGGTCATCGGTTAAGAGAGTTGAGATTAGCACAAGGACTCACTAAAGAAAAATTTTGTGAAGGGGATGAGGTTTTATCAGTACGGCAATTGACACGTATAGAAACAGGGAAGTCTCAACCTAAACTAGAAACCTTAGAGCACTTGGCAAGACGTCTGAATATATCTTTATCGGAATTGCTTGGAGAGAGAGCTGTAGGCTCAAAGTTGCCGGTAGAATACCTCAATCTCAAATATCAATTGATGCATGCGACTAGTTTAGATAAGCCAAATAATCTAATGAAACTAGACGAAAAGCTGGGTAAAATTATTGATAGCTATTATGATGATTTGCCAGCTGATGAACAGAGGGTTGTTGATATCTTACAGTCAAAACTTTACTCTTATACTTCAAAGACACATCAAAAATTTGGCATGAGCATATTGGAGAAGAGTTTACCATCATTATGTGAGAAAAGGGTATACACTATCAATGATCTACTACTTATAGAACTATATCAAATCTCGTTAGGAGATGGTGATAGTATGAGGTCAGATGGGTTTAGTGAAGGGACTTTTTATACTATTTGTAGAAATCTAATAAATAGTTATGATAATATTCCCACGGAGTATTTATTTTTACTTAGGGATGCCTTATTAGTGGTTCCAATAGTTGAATATGAACGAAAAAAGTTTCATTTATCGGAAGTAGCATTCAATCAACTGCATCGCATTATGGAGGAAACTCAAGATTATCAGAAAAAACCAATTTTGAGAATGCTAGAGGGACAGTATCTATATGTTGTAAAGAATGATATTTTTGAGGCTAAAAAGGCTTATCAAGAAGGGATAATCTTGGCTAGATTATTAGGAGATACCACTTTAGCTGACATCATATCAGAGAAAATGAGAGATGTTATGAAAGAATAGAGCAGGACATACGTGTCCTGTTCTTTTTTTCTAATATGCAGTATATTATATTCATAAGAAGAACTAAAGAATATAACTTATTTCATCGAGATTTTTGAAAATGACACAGTCTAAAATAGAGTATTAAGGAGAATTATTATGAAACCTGCTACAAAACGTTTCACAACTTTAACCGCACTCGCTTTAACTTCCGTTCTATTACTTGGTGCATGTGGTAATAACAAGAAGGAAGCCACATTAACATCGAGCTCTAGTAAGGTTAGTCAGAAAGTGAAATCGACAAAACCATCCTCAAAAGAAAAAGCGAAGAAGTCTGAGAAAAAGACAAAATCTTCTAGTTCAGAAGAAGTATCAAAAGCGACCTCTGGAGAAAAGGATTCACAACCATCAGCCGGAAATGTTGCTGGATCTGCTCAACAAGAAGTTGCCCCAACAAATCCTAGTGAAGAAACAGCTGGAGTAAATCAAGGAACTCCTACAGAACAACCATCTGCTTCATCGGAACAAACACCAGCTACCACAGTAGTTGATGCTACGGCAATGGCTAATGGTGATTTCTCTAGTGTTGCTGGTACCTATCAAAATGACCTAGGGGACACAATTACAGTATCCCCATCCGGTAGTGTAACCCGTGTTGGTGCTGAAAGTGGTTATAGTGATACAAGTAGTCAGCTCTTTAATGGTTTTGCTCAAGATGGCGGTTATGTAGCAGGATTTGCTCATAATGATGGGCCAACCAGTGACCCAATTTTCTTTGATAGTAATGGACAGATTCGTTTCGGTTCTGATGCGATATATGGTCGGATGCATGTTTACAATAAATTAGATTAATGGTATTGTCCCTCGGTACTTAAGAAAAGGAAATTACAAGTAGTAGAAGGAGCACGCTTTAAAAATGTCTCAAAAAGAACATGGAGAAGTGAGAAGTGCTAGTGGTACCTTAAAGGGGACCTATCACTATTTGGATTCTCCCAGTCCCCATTTGTTTCCGTTTGTCTTTATTAGTAACGTAACAGATAGCCTTCAGATGTTTCGCGTGTGTAAGAATGGGAAGCCAATTGCCTTTCCATTACTTCTACCAAATCAGTATAAAATTGTTTACATTAAGGACTTTCAAAATGTTAGCTCCTGCGATGAGATTACAGTGACTGAACATTTAGAAGAATACATCTATGATGAATCATAGTTAGACCAGATTGATACCTATAGTCAAATCAACCCAGAATGAATTAATTAATCTATTCAGATTTGCTTAATGTGTCAAGGAATTAGATGTAGCAAAAGCCCTCAGGTAGCCCTTTGGGCTTTTCTTAATTATAGTTATCTGAAAGAATTAGCTATCAATTTTCTACAAAATAAAGTTTAGTAATATTAATGAAATACTTGTAAAATATTTTTAAAAGAAGTATACTGTAGGTGTGAAAACGGTTCCAAGTTTTATCAAACAGCCTAGAAAGTGAGAGTGATCAAAATGAGGAAGGCATATGTTTTTAAGGAACGCCAACGTTACTCAATACGTAAATATTCTTTTGGAGCTGCATCAGTCTTAATTGGTGCGAGCTTGATGCTTGGTGGACATGCTTTGGCTCAGGAACAAGCCAATAGCGTAAATTCCAACAAGGACTATGAAGTTTTTGTAAATAATTCTGAACCACTTCAAATCGACCAGGCAACTTCAGAAGCTGTTACCGATGTCCTCAATCAACCAGCTTCAAGATCTGAAGCGCCAAGACCTAAGCTTGCCAGCAGTGAAGTTGCTTCTTCTGAAGCTAGTAGTGTAGTAGCTAGCGTGGCTGCTTCTTTGGAAGTACCGGCAGAGGTTGCTCATTCTGCATCTGCTGTCGCTTCTGTTTCTAGATCAGAAGTGGCTACTCCACGTTCTGAAGTGTCATCAGTAGCTAGCTCTGAAGCAGCAAGTGAGACTAACCGTTCAGCAACTTCAGAAGTAGCAGAAACTAGAGTTACTGACCGTGAAGCTGTAGATACTCCTCAACCTGGTGTGGATGGTCCTGTGACTGCTGATGGTTCTCTTGATATTCCATCAAACGGTACTTTCTATTTCCGTCGTACAACTGAAATTCGTACAGCGCCTATCATGGATATCAAACCTACCTTTGTCTTTAGTGCGGGCGACCATGTTATCTATGATAAGGTCTTGAAGAGAGACAATCATCAATGGATTTCTTATATTGGTTATGACTATGAACGCTACTACGCTGATATCGCAGCATTGAAGGCTGAAAACACTAATAGCACCACTGAAGCAACTAGAGATGAAGTCATCCCTGAACGTGGTACTTATTACTTCACTAAACCTGCAGATGTGAAGAATCAACCTAGCTTGACTGCCAAGACTGAGTTTAATTTTGATCCTGGTATGTCAGTTAACTACGATAGATCTTTGCTTGCGGACAACCATCGTTGGATTTCTTATGTGTCATATAACGGTACTCGTCGTTACGTCGACCTAGGTGCTGCTGCAGAGGCTGTAGCTAAACCAAGAGGCGATATCGCTATTGAAAGCCATGACAATGGTGACTTTAGTGTAGTCATCAGTAATGTTTCAGACCAAAACGGTGTCCTCGGGGTATCTGTTCCAATCTGGTCTGAAAAGAATGGCCAAGATGATATCATTTGGTACAATGCAACTCGTCTTAACAATGGTAACTACAAGGTTAACGTCAGTCTAACTGACCATAAGAATGAACGTGGTCTCTACAATGTTCATCTTTACTATGTTGAAACTAATGGTAAATTAGTTGGTGTGGGGGGCACAACTTACACAGTTCCTGCTAAGGTTGAAGAAACTCATACAACTACTAGCTATAGCCTTCCTGACTCAGGAACTTATACTTTCAAAGAACGCTCTAGCATTAAGGCAGAACCTCGTGTAGCAAGCCCAGAGTTAGCCTACTACGATGCTGGTATGTCAGTCAACTACGACAAGATTGTCAGTGGTGATGGTTATGAATGGCTTTCTTACCTCAGCTACAATGGCAACCGCCGTTATGTAGCTGTGGCAAAACTTGCTCAACAAGAAAGCAAACCAAGCGGTACTATCAATATTGAAAACCTCTCTAACCTCGGTTTTGACGTTCATATCACTAATGTTTCTGGTGGTGACAAGGCTATTCAAGGCGTAAGTGTTCCAGTTTGGACAGCTAAAGACGGCCAAGACGACCTTGTATGGCACCAAGCTAGCAGACAAAGTGATGGTAGCTACAAGGTTCGTATCAATGTTAGTGACCATAAGGCTGAAGCAGGTGAATACATTGTCCATCTCTACTATGTCCAAGATGGTAAAATGGTAGGTATCGGAGGCACTAGTACAACTGTTCCAGTTCAAAATGCAACTCGCCACAATCTTCCAGCTTCAGGTTCATATACCTTTACCGCTCGAACTGGCATCAAGACTCAACCTTTGGTAGCCAACCCAGATGTTAGCTACTATGATTCAGGCATGTCAGTCAACTATGACAAGGTTGTCAATAATGACGGCTATACATGGCTTTCTTACCTCAGCTATTCAGGACATCGTTTCTATGTGGCTATCGCACCAACGAGTGTGACTAAACCTGTAGAACAACCTGTTCAACCAAGCACACCATCATCTGGTACCTATACTTTCAAAGAACGCTCTAGCATTAAAGCAGAACCAAGTGTAGCTAGTCCAGAGTTGGCCTACTATGATGCTGGTATGTCTGTTAACTATGACAGATTGGTGACTGCAGATGGTCATACATGGCTCTCTTATGTTAGCCATGGAGGAAACCGTCGTTACATTGCCATTGATGGTAAGGCAACAGCAGTTGCTCAACCAGCAAGTCCAAGCCTAGCTGCGACTGGTACTTATACCTTTACCAAACCTAGCTCTATCAAGGCTCAACCAAGTGTTGCAAGTCCAGAGTTAGCCTACTATGATAAAGGCATGTCCGTTCGATATGACAAGGTCCTTACAGCTGATGGACACACATGGTTGTCTTATGTAACCTATAGCGGTGCAAGACGCTATGTAGATATTTCTTAAGAGTTTTAACATCACTCTCTTTTGAGGGTGGTGTTTTTTGGTTTCAAGAGTTGAATCAATATATTGTTCAATATGTTTTAGAAACATTTGCTGTAAATTAGCGAAAGTTGTAAAATCAAGGTGAAAGTATGGGATTCGTTCTATGAGTAACTAGCATCTTAAGTTATAGAATAAGGATGTTGTAATTAGAGGTGTTCAATTATGTTAGATATTTTTGTTTTAGAAGAAGATTATTTTCAACAAGTTCGTCTTGAGGATGCTATCCATAAGTCTAAACAAATATATATTTTAAGAATTGGGAAGGTCGATTTATACGATAAACCCAATCAATTATTAGAGTGTATTACGGAAAGGGGTTCGCACTTACTGTTTTTTCTAGATATTGCAACTGATAGTGATATCGAAGGGGGAATATTGGTTGCTCAACAGATACGTGAGCGAGATCCTTATGCTAGTATTGTTTTCATCACAGCACATCCCGAACTCCTACCATCAACCTTTCAGTATCGCTTAGCTGCACTTGATTTTATTGACAAGAATTTGCCTGATATTGAATATGAAGATAGGATTATTTCTGATATTGGATTAGCACTTTCTAAAAATGGTCTGAGCCAAATAGAGTGTGCTTTTACTATAGATACAAAGAATGCAACTATACAAGTTCCTTTTCATAAGATACTCTATTTTGAAACATCTCCAACAGTTCATAAGGTGATTCTTCATACAACAGAAGAGCAAATTGAGTTCTATGGTCAATTGTCAAAAATTGTGAAACAAGATTGCAGACTATATAAATGCCATAAATCATTTGTTGTAAATCCCGAAAACATTGTGAGATTGGACAAAGAGTTAGGTATTATTTATTTTGAAAACGGAGAGTCATGCTTGGTTTCAAAAGCTAAACAAAAAGAGATTGTTGCTAAGATGCTTGTTCCAAAAAACATGGCAGTTTGATGTATATAGTATTTTTGTTTTAAAATGTTATTTTCTGATTATGACGAAAAAACGATCTTTTATGACTTCAATGAAAAATTTAGCTGTTTTTGTATTATAATTACCGAGTAAATTATCAGAAAAGGAACACCACTCATGAAAAATACAAGCAAACTTATTGGTTTAGTATTAGCCCTTATCGTAGTTATCCTCGCTATCTTTTTGGTGACTAAATTTAACAGCCATGAATCAGCGCGTGTTAGCACAAGTAGTAGCCCAGCCAAGACGGTCAAGAAATCATCTTCAAGCTCAAGTAAAGCTGTTAAGAAGGATAAGAAATCAGCTCAATCATCATCTTCAGAAGTTTCAAATGAAGAAAATGACAATCAGGCCTCAGCAGTAGCACCTAAGGCTTCTTCTCAAGAACAAGCTCAAGCAGGCGCTACGCAAGGTAGTAAAGTGGCTGAAGCAACAGCTGGAACAGATAATGTTACATCTGAGAAGAACACAAATAACGGTCAATCATCGCTTGACTTTGGTGCCCTTGACAATGGTGATATTAGCTCTCTTGTGGGAACTTGGACTAACGCGAATGGTGAATCAGTTACAATTAATGCTGATGGTACAATTATTAAAAACTCAACAGGTTATACTGCTCAATTGAAGCCTCAAAGAGTTTCAGATAATATTTTCTATGCAGGAGTTTTCTCAGATACAAGCTCAGCTGCATTGAGAGCGATTTCTGGAGGTAGTAACGGCTCTGATTACCTTGTTATTGGTCAGGACCAAACTGCTGAAGGTGTCCCTTATTATCGTAACTAGTACGAAAAAGATTGCTATTTATGAACTGCACCCCAAAAGTTAGACAGATAAAATCTAACTTTGTGGGGTGTTTTTATTATGAAATTGACTTATGAGGATAAAGTTCAAATATATGAACTGAGAAAGCAAGGAGAAAGCTTTAAACGACTTTCAAATCAATTTGGGGTGAATGTTTCTGGTCTAAAGTACATGGTTAAATTAATTGATCGTTATGGAATAAACATCGTTAGAAAGGGAAAGAAACGTTACTATTCTCCTAAATTAAAACGAGAAATGATTGATAAAGTTCTGCTTGAAGGTTGTTCTCAACAAAGTGTTTGTCTGGACTATGGCCTCTCAAATCAAGGATTGCTTAATAATTGGATAGCACAATACAAGAAAAATGGGTATACTATTGTTGAAAAAACAAGAGGGAGACCGCCTAAAATGGGACGTAAGCCAAAGAAGAAACCTGAAGAGATGGCAGCGCTAGAGCGACTTCAAGCAGAAAATGAATACCTGAGAGCGGAGAGTGCTGTTCTAAAAAAGTTGAGAGAACTCCGATTGAGGGACGAGAAAGAGCAAGTAGAAAAACGGAAATTGTTCGAGAATTGGTAACAGAGTTTGCTTTAGAGATTCTTCTAAAGATTATTAAGCTTGCTCGTTCGACCTATTATTACCACTTGAAGCAGCTAGATCAAACGGATAAGAATCAAACTATCAAAACTGAAATTCAAGCTATTTTTACTGAACACAAGGGAAATTATGGTTATCGTCGGATACATTTAGAATTAAGAAATCGTGGTTTTTTGGTCAATCATAAGAGGGTTCAGCGATTGATGAACGTACTCAATTTACAAGCTAGAATCCGGCAGAAACGCAAGTATTCTTCTCACAAAGGAGATATAGGTAAGAAAGCCGACAACCTTATTCAACGCCAGTTTGAAGCTTCAAAACCAATGGAAAAGTGCTACACAGATGTGACAGAATTTGCCATTCCAGCAAGGAGTAAGAAAACTCTTTTTGTTGCTAGTATACTGACTCCAAAAAGTTAGAAATTTAAATAGTTTATTTATGACGAAGTTTTTAGTAATGATAAATTGGAAGAATAAGTGCAACACTTACTTGAACTCATCCTCTAGAGCTTCACAAGTAGTTCTATAAGCTAAACATTCTCCTAAGTTGCTTTTGAGATATTAGAAATTGTGACAGGACTATATTGATAACCATACATTCGATCGATGATATCAACAATTTCTCGAGTTGTTACACCGGTTTAATAACCATCTCTTCCAAGGGGACATCTCGACGTCCATAAGCGGGAAGCAAAGATGGGCTAAAGTTCCCATTACAATCTCTTGGAATGGTTAACTGAACAGTCCCCATATTTGGTTTCAAGTTTCCGTGAATACGTTCCATTGCGACTATTACCAGAATTGTAGCCTGCTTTTTCGTAAGGCTCATACCCTAAAAAGGCTGATAAATCAGCTTGGAGTAGATTATTCTTAGCTGTATCAAGAGAAGAACGGAAAAATTCATCAATATCTTGCTTTGGGGTTAGGATGTTAAGTAAAATCTGTTGGTAAACTGAGCTATAGGAATAAATTTCTTTCTAGTAATGTTTCGCAACTCTACTATAACGGATTTATTCCTTTTTGTGTTTACACAACTTATTTTACACTACCCTTATATCCCACTACTATCAGGAATTGTTTATAAATTTATCTTCTGAAAAAATCTGAATAATCTTTGTTACTATTTTAATAGTCAAGCAGTCTGGACTATTAAATATTGACTTAGAAAGGAAAGTATATGAGTTATACGAAGCCAGTTATAGAAAAAATTTCTACTTTTAAAAATGGTACTGCAGGATTAGTCGCAGGTAGCTTCAGAGATATATTTGGTGGCAGGGCTTTATTTTTAATTAGAATATAATCTATTACCCGGACATATTCATTAAGTTAATATAGTAATTATTATGGAAAACAAGTAATCCACAGAGTGGAGGTGAAAAAAATCTGAAATTTGTTCAATCTTAATCTATTTTCTGATATTTTTCCGAAATTCATATTATAGAATTTAAAAGAACAATTTTTAGCATAGGAGTATCGTATTATGACAAATAAGATTGAAATAAGAGATGTTACAAAAACTCTTAAAGAAGGAGATATATTAAAGAACGTATCCTTTACAGCTGAAGAGGGGGAAGTCACTGCCTTTTTGGGACCGAATGGTGCTGGAAAAAGTTCGACACTACGAATACTTTTGGGTCTGGATAGGGCATCTTCAGGAACTGCTTTAATAGGAGGTAAGAAATATTGTGATATTGAACGTCCTCTTTTAACTGTAGGAGCTTCTTTTGATGGTGTGGGGGCTCCTAGTGATCGAACAGTTTTTCAACATTTGAAAATTGCTGCTGCTAGTAATGGAATAGATTTTTCCAGAATAACAGAGGTGTTATCCATTACTGATATTGAACATAAAAGAAATTCAAAAATAGGCAACCTTTCCTTAGGAGAGGGTCAGAGATTAGGTATTGCAACAGCGCTGTTGGGAAACCCCCAGTACCTGATTTTAGATGAACCTACAAATGGTCTAGATCCTAGTGGAATTAGATGGTTTAGAAATTTTATTAGGGAACAAGCAAGCACTGGTAAGACAGTATTGTTATCTTCACATATACTTTCAGAAGTAGAAGCGGTAACTGATAAGGTTGTTTTTATTGACAAAGGAAGTATCATAGCTTTGGGTACACTTCATAATATATTGAACGGATTTGATAATCTAGAAGATGTTTTCTTTCATTTAACAGGAGGTGACTATGATGAGTAGTATAAAAAGCCATAATACTTTATCAGAGCTATATAAAATTTTTTATAGTAGATCAACCAAAATAGTTTTACCAATTGTTTTTATTTTTCAGCCGTTATTGTCTTATATCAGTTCTAAACAAATTTTAGCAGTTGGATTGAATGCAACCCCTGAAACAAATAGTAGCTTAGTAGAACCAATACCTCCAATTGAGTATATTGGTTTTGAAGCTATACTATTTGGCTTGTTTGCTATGATTATTTTAGGAGCAATTCTTGGAAGTATGGAATATAAAAATAGTTCTTTACGTACCAGCTTGTTATTATGTTCAAATAAGTCAGTATTCTTTATAATAAAATTTTTTGTCACAAGTGTATTTATTTTTGTTGTGTCATTTGTTTCAATCTATTTATCTATTGCAAGTGCACAGTTTGGTTTAGAAAGAGAAGGATTGAGCCCTCTGATACTGAGTAATAATGTTTGGTACTTTATATTGTTAGGATCATTATCGTGGTCGCTACTAACGGTGTTATCCTATTCAATGGCTTTTTATTTTAAATCCTCACTTGGATCATTATTATTCTTATTACCACAAGTCTATAATTTAGGTAGTTTTCTTGCTGACAGAATTCAGCTTGCTAAGTATTTACCAGTATCTTTAGGGCAAGATTTAATTGCAACATCTCCTTTAAAAATCACAACACCAGGACGCAGTGTTTTATTTTTGAGTACTTGGGTATTAGTAATTAGTAGCTTTGCATATTACAAATTTTTGAAAGAAGATGTAGGTAATGTCAGATGAATTCTTTTAGAAGTGAGTATTTAAAGTTTATTTATAATAAATGGTTATTATTGACTGTCCTAGCAACTATAATTTTAGTACCTTTATTTGTTATTTTTTTACATGAAACTCCAAGTTATATAACCGAGGATTATGTTTTAACGCAAATCTTAGAAAGCTTCTATCTCGGACAAGCTGGGATTATTATTATTACAATACTATTTATAGGTCAAGAATTTAACGGTTCAACTTTAAGAAGCAGTTTATTAGCTAACCCAACACGGTGGAAATTCTTTTTTATAAAATTAATAGTAATATTATCAATATCTATATTAGTTTGGAGTCTGGTTGCTTTCTGTACTATTTGCGTAGTATATACTTTTTATGGTCTATTAATTCCCTTACATATTTATACCTTAGCATTAAGAATAATATTGGTATCAATTGGTTTAATATTAATATGTTTTAGTTTAGTTCTTATAACAAGGAGTATAGTTGTTCCAATGGGAATGTCCTTGTCTTTCTTGTTGGGGTTAGGTCAAATGCTTTTGCAATTCAGCGATGCTTTTCTCTACTTCCCGATTATCTCCACTATGAATTCATTTTTTATGATTGAGAATCAATCTTATATCCCTTATACAATAGGTATTGCAATTCAATTTTTATGGGGGATTTTGCTGTTATCTTTCTCTATTTTGCTGTTTAGGAAGAGGAGTGTCCGATAAAAATTTTGTATTTTGTGATAATATTTAGTTATGAAAGAAAAAAAAGTATATCGAATATTAGCAATTGATGATGATGAAAGCATTCTTCGTTTGATAAAGAATTCTTTAGAACGCTCAGAGTTTGAAGTTACGACGAGGAGAGAAGTAGGTAACATAGATATTTGTTCATTTATTGGCTTTGATTTAATTTTATTAGATATTATGATGCCGATTGGTGGTTTAGAAATTTGTAAATCCATTCGAGAACAAATCGATGTACCGATAATTTTCGTAACAGCCAAGCAATTGGATAGTGATTTGGCTAGCGGGGTAAAGGCTGGTGCGGATGATTATATAAAAAAACCATTTAGTATTACAGAATTAGTTGCTCGTGTTAGGATGCATATCCAAAGGGAGGAAAGAACTCGTAAAAATAATAAAGAAATATGTACAAAGAATTTGATAATTAATGTCAGCAATCAAGAAATCTTAATTGAAGAAGAGACTATATCATTGACAAAGCGAGAATTTACAATTTTATATACTTTAGCAAGCAACCCGAAGAGAGTATATTCCGTTGAGGAGCTCTATGAGAGAATATATCCGTCGGAATCAGATGCACAATTTCGTTCTATTGCAGAGTATATTTATCAAATTCGTTCAAAATTAAAACCCTTTTCAATTAATCCGATCAAGACACAGTGGGGAGGCGGATATAGTTGGAACGAAAATTAGATTTTAAGGCTTTAGTAAAAAAGACGCAGTGGACAATTGTTAAACAATTTTGTTTGAATGTAATAGTAGCCTATATTTTTCCTATATCGACTATTTCTATTGATATTCATTCAGAAAATCAGTCAATCGCTAGTGGCTTGTTAGGGCTATTATTTAATGTTTTTTCATGGGTTTATATTTGTATATCTTTGATTATTATAGTTTCTATTAATATTAAAGCTTTGTTAACAAGAGTAAAGCAAGAAATGGAGATTGTTTATCATGGTAGCATGTGGCTAACCTCTGTAAACAATTCATCGAATTTAACAATTCTTGAATTCATAGAAACAAATAAACACATTGAATTAATGCAACAAAGAATTAAAAATATGATTCAGGTAGAGAAAGACCAAAAGGAGGATATTCTCTTTAAAGTTTCAGCGATGGCACATGACTTGAAGACACCTTTGACTGTAATTAAAGGAAACTCGGAATTGTTGCAATTGGCACCTTTATCAGGTGTTGATGTTCAATGTCTTAAAGACATTGAGAGAGCAAGTAACCAATTAGATAGCTATTTTAATCAGTTAATCAACTACTCTAAAACTTTTTACTCTTATCAGATTTCTTTCCATCAGTATCGTATTAGTAATTTATCCAAAATACTGGAACAAGAGTGTGAATACCTTATTGGAGATAACATTGACTACAAGTATAATTCGAAGATAGACCGAGACTGTAATATTGAATTGGATTTAGATTTAATAATCCGTTCGGTGGCAAATATTGTTAATAATGCAATGGCTTATGCAGACGATTCTAAAAAGAGAATCAGAGTTATCTTTGAGTTAGAAGATGGTAGTATTGCCTTAAGTATTTGGAATAATGGTTCTAAATTTTCTGATGATGTTTTAAAAAATTTTGGAAAATTATTTTATCGAGAAGACACTAGTAGAAATTCACAGTTTGAACATTTTGGAATAGGTTTGGCATTTGTAAAACAAGTAATGAGCATTCATTCTGGTGATATACAACTGCAAAATAAGGAAAAAGGGGCTATGGTTAAATTAATTATTCCTATAAAAAATAGTGATAACACCTATGCTTGAATATCGTAATCTTGAATTCTATGAAGTTCATAAAGTAAGCATATTGATAATAATTATTTCAAAATCTTTGCAATTAGCACTCATAACTGATTTATTCGGCTCTTTTCCACCATTTGTCAAGTCTATCAAGGCTTTAAGTAAAGATAAATTGCATGAATGAGTGCAACATTTACTCGAACTCTTCTATTAGAGCTTCACAAGCAGTTTTCTAAGCTAAATATTTTCGTGATTGATGAATAAAGCCTTGTTCAAATCCTCCTCACAGATAGCGGCTAAATCTGTTTTCTTTGGGAAATATTCTCTTAGTAAGCCATTTGCGTTTTCATTGCTTCCTCTCTGCCAAGATGTATAGGCGTCCGCAAAGAAAAAGGAAATTCCTAAGTTCTCTACTAGAGGATAGCAGGCAAACTCTTTTCCCTGTCTGAAGTGAAGGTTTTAAGAGCCTCTTTTGGAAATAGATTACAGAGTTGTTCGATGGCTGAAAACATGGATTTGGCTGTTCTATTTGGTATCTTGAAAACTAAGTAAAAGCGAGTTTTCCGCTCTAGGAAGGTCGCTAAACAGCCCTTGCTTTTGCCTCTGGAAGATACCACAGTATCGAGCTCCCAGTGACCAAAGGTCTCACGATTCCTGACCTCTTTAGGACGTTTGGCAATCGACGTGCCAATCCTAAATGTCCCACGTGTTTCTTTGGGTTGTCGAGTCTTCCCTTTACGACGAAGGACGCTTAAATCCAGATCAATCAAACCAGTATAGAGTCAGTTATAGATAGTTTTAAAAGCTACCATTGGCTTTTGTTCAAGCTGATAGCGGCCATAAATCTGTTCAGGCGACCAGGAGGATTTTAAACAGTTCTCCATTTCCTTTTTTAACTCTGGTGTCAAACGAGATTTTCGACCTTTTTGTTTAGCCTTGTGGTCGTACTGTTCCTGTGCTAAGGCTGCAGAATAACCATTTTGACATCGTTTTAACTCTCTTGAAATGGTAAACTTATGGACGCCAAGTTTACTTGCAATTTGGCAAGGTTTCAATCCTAATTCTAAGTAGGTTTCTATCGTTATTCGGTCGGTTATGGTAAGATGGGAGTAGCTCATAGTTTTTCCTCGGGTTCTTTTGTGTGGTTACTTACAGTTTACACCAATGAAACGCTATGAGTTTTTTTGTTGCACTATATTTTACAATTTATCATAAAATAAATAAAAAGACAGATATCTTTCATTTTAGATAGAGTAAGATTAAATCCTTTATGGAGTAGAGATATCTACCTATAGTGATTTTTATTACAATTCTGAAGGAGTTATGCCATGCTTAACATCTATGTTTTAGAGGATCATTTTATCCAACAAAATCGTATTGAAGAGGTTATTCATACGATTCTTAAGAAAAATAACATTAAAGTGGGTGACTTTGAGGTTTTTGACAAACCCAATCAACTGTTAGAGTCTATTACCGAACGGGGGTCTCATCAGCTCTTTTTCTTGGACATTCAAATTAAAGACGATACTAAAAAAGGTTTGGAAGTGGCTAAGCAGATTCGCAAGAATGACCCCTATGCCAATATTGTTTTCTTCACGACCCATTCAGAGTATCTGCCCTTAACTTTTCAATACCAATTGGCAGCTCTAGATTTTATTGATAAGTCTTTGGAGGGGAAGGACTTTCAAAAGCGTGTGGAAAGTATTATCTTATTAACCTGCAAAAAGATACAGAGTCAGAATCCAGAAGATGCTTTTCGGATTGAGAATGTAAAGACCGTTATTCAGGTTCCCTTTCATGATATCTTGTACTTTGAGACGTCAGATATTGTTCATAAGGTTATCCTTTATACTAAAGAGGAGCAGATTGAGTTTTATGGCAGTCTCTCACAAATCGAAAAGAGTGACCCTAGACTGTTTAAATGTCATAAGTCCTTCCTAGTTAATCCAGAAAATATCATCAAATTAGATAAAAGTACGGGGACGGTCTATTTTGAAAATGGTGGCGTTTGCTATGTTTCAAAATTGAAACTAAAGAGATTGATTGAGAGAATTGGACGATGACAGCGATTAATTTTGTGTTGGATAATCTAGACTTTTTAGCGGAGATTATCCTCTTTATTCTCATTTATCAATACATTACCTCCGAGAAGATAAAGTTAAGATGGTATATCATCATCCCCTTGATTATCCGATTTTTGTTTGTGCTTTCTCCAGCCCTATCCTATGTTTTAGGGCATGCCTTCTTGGTTGTTTATTCCTTCTACAGAAATCGTTATGGCAATAGGTTATTAGATATTTTCTATGGCTTGTTTCCAATCGTCATAGAAAGTCTTGTTCACAATCTTATTATTTATGGGATTGCCTTAGTCATCAATCGTCATTATATGATAGTACTTAACCATTTCCATTTAAACCTTGTCATTGAGTTGCTAGTCTTTCCTGTGTTTTGGTTAATCATTAAGACCTTAAAAGTAGATTTCAAAGCATTGAACTATGGTTTTAGAAAGTCATTTTCAAAGTACTTTTTATTGCTTATAGATATATCAATGTTATCTTATGCCCTCCTTCTCCAATATATTACCTTTTTTGTGCAACAGAGCCCTGGAGGAAGAGATTGGCATGTTTATCTCGTGGTGACTTATGCTTTACTCTTTCTTGCGACCCTTGTTTATATCAATGCGACCTTCAGTGAGAGGCTAAAAGAAGAAGTCCTACTCCAAAAAGATAGGCAAATGAGTGATTTGGCTCATTATAGTCAACAAATCGAGAGACTCTATACTGATCTTCGTCGATTTAGGCATGATTACCTAAATGTTTTGTCTAGTATCAAATATGGCATTGACTCCAAAGATATAGCTATCATTTCCGATATCTACGATAATATCCTTGAAAAAACAAAGACTCGGATTGAGGGAAAACAGTACGAAATTGCCAACCTGATTAATATTAAAGATGAAGCCGTTAAAGGTGTCTTGGCTAGTAAAATCTTGGAAGCACAGGGACAGTCTATTACCGTTCATCTTGAGGTCAGCGACGTCTTTGAAGTATCAAGGATGGAATTGTTGGATTTCATAACAGTGCTCTCCATCTTCTTGGATAATGCTATTGAGGCTAGTTTGGATAGCAGTACTAAACAAGTGAACGTTGCTCTTATCAGTGGAGAGACAAAGGTAGTAATAGTGGAGAATACCATTGCTCAAGAATCTATCAATACAGTCGGTATCTTTAAACTTGGCCGCTCAAGTAAAGGAGAGGGACGTGGTATAGGTCTGTCCACTGTTCGAGAGATTTTAGGGAAGTACCCTAATTGTTCTTTGTCAACACAATCTAAAGACTATCGTTTTAAACAGACGCTAAAAATAGAAGATGTGGTTTGATTATGACGAAAAAACGACTGTTTATGACTTCAATGAAAAATTTATCTTTCTATATATTATAATAACCTCGTAAATTATCAGAAAAGGAATCTCACTCATGAAAAATACAAGTAAACTCATTGGTATCCTATCAGCTCTAATTGTAGTTATCCTCGCTGTCTTCTTAGTGACTAAGTTTAATAGTCATGAGTCGGCGCGTGTTAGCACAAGTAGTAGCCCAGCCAAGACGGTCAAGAAATCATCTTCAAGCTCAAGTAAAGCTGTTAAGAAGGATAAGAAATCAGCTCAATCATCATCTTCAGAAGTTTCAAATGAAGAAAATGACAATCAGGCTTCAGCAGTATCACCTAAAGCTTCTTCTCAAGCTCAAGCAGGAACTACAGATGGTGGACAAGTGGCTGAATCTACAACACCAGCTTCTCAAGTTGGAGGAGTTGAAGGTGGTCGAGGTGCATGGACAGCAACTTCTGGGACATTGACACTTGATGAGGAAACACCTGTATATGCTGCTCCAGATAAAGATAGCGGAGCAGTTTCTACACTTCCTGCCGGAGATGTTGACTGGGATAAATATGAAATTTTACCTGATGGAAACTGGTATAGTTTTGTTAAGAATGGCCAACGTTATTATATTTCATATTCAGATGTAGGACATTGATAAATGATTAAAAAGAAAACATGATAACTCGCATAACGTTATCATGTTTTTTATGTATCGCTCTCTTTTTCCTAACAAAATTACGAATAAATAAGTATGGCTTGCTTCGGCTTTCGATTATGACAAAAAATGGACAGTTTATGATTTAGGTGTGAACAAGTCAAATAAATTTGGTATACTAATGGTCAAGTGAGAAATATTTAGTAATATTCTGTAAAACACTTGTAATATTTGTCACTGAGTGTTACAATCAACCAGTAACATCAATTCGATAGAGAGAAATAATAATATGAAACGAGAAAAATTTTTACACGAACAACAACGTTTTTCCATTCGTAAATATTCATTTGGGGCAGCATCAGTTCTTTTAGGAGCTAGTTTGGTCTTTGCAGGTCAAGCTTTGGCTGATGAGCATCATGAGGTTTCAACATTTTCAGATGCCACTTTGCGTGCTACCTCAGATAGTGATGCTGTGACAGCAGCTGATATTTTCAGTGGCGTAGCAACAGATGGGGCAGCGTCAAGTGAGAAAGCTAGTCAAGTCTCAACAACTAGCCAAACCGTTAGTGAAACTGCTACTAGCGAGGTTGCAAGTGAAGTGAGTACTAGTACCTCACAAGCAACAGATAAAACTTCTGAATCAACAGCTGCCAGCTCAGAAGCAACAAGTACTACAAATGCTTCATCTGAAAAAGCCACTAACCTTGATGTATCTGCCTTAACGAGAGCAGCTGTCAATACTAGTTTGGTGAGCCAACCAGCTACAACTACAGACAGCGACCTTCCAAGCCAAGGAACTTATGTCTACAAGGAACGTACAGAGGTTAAGAATCAACCTAAGGTATCTGCCAAGGCTGAATTTTATGTAAATCCAGGGGATAGCGTCCTTTACGATCAAGTCGTGACAGCTGATGGCTACCAATGGATTAGCTACAAATCATACTCTGGTGTGCGTCGTTATGCGCCAGTGAAACCAGTGGCAGCTGGTAGTGGTAACGGTAATAGTGGTAATGGGGATGGCAAACCTTCTAGTGGTGCTCAAGCCACAACAGGTGCTTTGGATATTCCAGCGACAGGAACTTACTACTTTACACGTGACACAGATATTAAGAAAGAACCAAAAGCAGACCTCAAACCTACTTTTGTTTTCGGTAAGGGTGACCATGTCATCTATGATAAAGTTTTGACAGCTGATAATCACCAATGGATTTCTTACCTTGGTTATGACTATGTTCGCTACTATGCAGATATTGCGACTTTGACACCTGCAAAAGCTGAAACACCAACTGTTAAACCAACAGAAACTAATCAAGCAAAACCAGAAGTTACTGGTGCTGAAAAGCTTCCAGCAAGTGGTACTTATAATGTGACACGTAGCTTGAATGTCAAAAACGAACCTAAAGCTTCTGCAGAAACGCTTTATACCTTGGAAAAAGGCTACAAAGTGAACTATGACAAGGTATTGACTGCAGACAACCACCAATGGATTTCTTACATTAGTTATAGTGGTACACGTCGTTATGTGGATATTGCGACCTTGAAAACTACTGAGTCTAAGCCACAAGAAAATCGTGTTTCTGGTAACCTTACCATCAACAATCAAACCTCTAATGGCTTTGATGTAGTCGTTATTAATGTTTCAGGTGGTGGCAAAGAAGTTAAAGAAGTCCGTGTCCCAATTTGGTCAGATAAGGATGGTCAAGATGACCTTACATGGTATCATGCTGATAAACAGTCAGATGGAAGCTACAAGGTTCATGTAGACACAGCCAGTCATAAGGGGGATGCTGGTACATATTCTGTCCATCTTTACTATATGTTGGACGGTAAGAGAACCTATATCACAGAAACTAAAGCTACAGTCCCTCAATCTGTTGAATCTCAAGTGACTGGAAAATTGACCATCAGCAACCAAACGTCTAATGGCTTTGATGTAGTCGTAACCAATGTTTCTGGTGGCGGCAAAGAAGTTAAAGAAGTGCGTGTCCCAATCTGGTCAGATAAGAATGGTCAAGATGACCTCACATGGTATCATGCTGACAAACAATCAGACGGAAGTTACAAGGTTCATGTAGATACAGCTAGCCATAAGGGTGATGCTGGTACATATTCTGTGCATCTTTACTATATGTTGAATGGTAAGAGAACTTATATTACAGAAACTAAAGCTACAGTCCCTCAATCTACGGAATCTCAAGTAACAGGGAAATTGACCATTAACAACCAAACGTCTAATGGGTTCGATGTTGTCGTAACCAATGTTTCAGGTGGTGGTAAAGAAGTTAAAGAAGTGCGTGTCCCAATTTGGTCAGATAAGAATGGCCAAGACGACCTTACTTGGTATCATGCCGATAAACAGTCAGATGGAAGCTATAAGGTTCATGTAGACACAGCTAGTCATAAGGGCGATACTGGTACATATTCTGTGCATCTTTACTATATGTTGAATGGTAAGAGAACTTATATTACAGAAACTAAAGCTACAGTGCCTCAAGCCACTGAATCTCAAGTGACTGGAAAATTGACAAATAACGGTTCTTACTACAGTGTTCGTGGTAAATACGATGACATTATCATTGTCAATAAGAAACATGGTCTTTCTAAGGACTATAACCCAGGTGAAAATCCTACAGCTAAGGCAGCTTTTGTTCGTCTTCGTGACGATATGATTAACCAAGGTTTGAATGTTGGACGTTCATATAGTGGATTCCGTTCTTATGACTATCAAAAGACTCTTTACGACAACTATGTTAGCCGTGATGGTCAAGCAGCTGCGGACCGTTACTCAGCTCGTCCTGGATATAGCGAACACCAAACTGGATTGGTCTTTGACTTGACTGACAAATCTGGTAATTTGCTTGAAGATTCACGTGCTAGTCAATGGCTTAAAGACAATGCACATAACTATGGCTTTATCGTGCGTTTCCAAGCAGGTAAAGAAGCGTCAACTGGTTACATGCCAGAAGCATGGCACATCCGCTATGTGGGTAAAGAAGCTAAAGATATTCACGATTCAGGTTTGAGTTTGGAAGAATACTTCGGTATCGAAGGTGGCGATTATGCTGCTAGCAGCAAACCTGCTGAAAGCAAACCAGCCACTACAGGTGCTATCAACCTTCCAGCGACAGGAACTTATACCTTTACAGGTCGTGCGTCAATCAAGGCGGAAGCTAAGGTTTCAAGCCCTGAGTTGGCCTACTATGACAAAGGTATGAGCGTTAACTATGACAAGGTTTTGACAGCCGATGGTCATCAATGGCTTTCATATGTGACAGCAAGCGGTGCCCGTCGTTACGTTGATATTGCAACAGTTAAAGCGACAGAAACTAAACCAGAAGTTAAACCGGTTGCTAAGCCAGCGGATAAACCAAATCTCCCAGAATCAGGCACTTATACCTTCACAGGTCGTGCGTCAATCAAGGCAGAAGCTAAAGTTTCAAGCCCAGAATTAGCCTACTATGACAAGGGTATGAGTGTAAACTACGATAAGGTTCTCACAGCCGATGGCCGTCAATGGCTTTCATACGTGACCTCAAGTGGTGCTCGTCGTTATGTTGACATTGCAGCAGTCAAAGAAGAGGCTAAGCCAGAAGTCAAACCGGTTGCTAAGCCAGCGGATAAACCAAGTCTCCCAGAATCAGGCACTTATACTTTCACAGGTCGTGCATCAATTAAGGCAGAAGCTAAGGTTTCAAGCCCAGAGTTGGCCTACTATGACAAAGGTATGACTGCTAACTATGACAAAGTTTTGACAGCTGATGGCCGTCAATGGCTTTCATATGTGACAACAAGTGGTGCTCGTCGTTATGTTGATATTGCAGCAGCTAAGCCAGAAGCAAGTCAACCAGCCGCAAAACCAAGTCTCCCAGAATCAGGGCGTTATTCTTTCACAGGTCGCGCGTCAATCAAGGCAGAAGCTAAGGTTTCAAGTCCAGAGTTGGCCTACTATGACAAAGGCATGAGTGTTAACTATGACAAAGTTTTGACAGCCGATGGTCACACATGGCTCTCATACATGACAGTGAGCGGTGCTCGTCGTTATGTTGATATTGCTTAATAAAGTAATGAATCAGGTTGGACAATGTGTCCAGCCTTTTTTGATAGCCTTTCTTTATCATGAGATTGAATTTTTCAATTTTTGTGACGTCTTTTGGAGTGCTATAATGGTTAATATAGAATCGAGGTTACTATGAAAATCGCATTGGTACAGATGGATGTTGCTCACGGACAACCTACGGAAAATAAAAAGCACGTGAAAGAAATGTTGGAAAGTGCCCTTGGCGAAAATTCTGATGTCATTGTGCTTCCTGAAATGTGGAATACAGGCTATGCTTTAGATGAACTGGATGGGCTTGCAGACAAGGAAGGTTTGGACTCTCAAGAACTCTTGTCTCATTTTGCTAGGAAACATGCTGTGGCTATTATCGGAGGGTCTGTTGCTATTGAGAAGGACGGCAAATTCTACAACACGACCTACGTCTACAATAAGTCTGGGGACCTAATCAATACTTATAGCAAGGTCCATCTCTTTGGCCTCATGGCAGAGGACCAGTACATGTCTTCTGGGTCTTCGGAGTCTATATTTGAGCTTGATGGTGTGACAGCTGCTAGTGTCATTTGTTATGATATACGTTTTCCTGAATGGGTGCGGACACAGATGGCACAAGGGGCCAAGGTGCTTTTTGTGGTAGCGCAGTGGCCGGAACCTCGTGTGCAGCAATGGGAGATTTTGTTAAAGTCGCGTGCGGTTGAAAATCAAGCTTTTGTAGTTGCTGTTAATCGTGTCGGAACAGGACCAGACGATGTCTTTTCAGGGCATTCTATGGTTATCGATCCACTTGGAAATGTGGTCTTACAATCCAAGGAGCATGAGGAGGGCATTTTTACGGCCGATATTAATCTTAAAGAGGTAGATAAGGTTCGAGGTCAGATTCCTGTTTTTGAGGATCGTCGCACGGACTTGTATCATTAAGGAGCGTTTATGTTATTTGAAGAATCGGACTTATTGAAGGCATTGCCAGAACAGTTTTTTGCAGGTTTGGTTGCTAAGGTTAATGCCAAGGTGGCGGAAGGAGCAGATGTTATCAATCTTGGTCAAGGCAATCCCGACCAACCGACCTATGACCATATTGTTGAGGCGCTGTGCGTCTCAGCGAAAAATCCTGCTAGCCATAAGTATTCACAGTTTCGAGGCAATCGTCCCTTTAAGGAAGCAGCTGCTAGTTTTTACGAAAAACATTATGGGGTCAATTTGGATGCAGAGCGTGAGATTTGTGTCATGGGTGGAGCTAAAATTGGACTAGTGGAATTGCCTCTAGCTTTGATGAATCCTGGTGACCTCCTGCTCTTGCCTGACCCAGGTTATCCAGATTACTTGTCAGGAGTGAGTTTAGGCCGTGTGACCTATGAAACCTTTCCTTTGACCGCTGAAAATGATTTCTTGCCAGATTTGGATGCCATTCCAGAGGAGACAGCTCGCCGCGCTAAGTTTATCTATATCAATTATCCGAATAATCCGACGGGGGCTGTGGCGACTAAGGCTTTTTATGAAAAGTTAGTTGCTTGGGCGAAGACCTACGAAGTAGGAGTGGTGAGTGATTTGGCTTACGGAGCTTTGGGTTATCAGGGCTATGAGAATCCTAGCTTTTTATCAACGCCTGGTGCTAAAGATGTGGGCATTGAGTTCTATACTTTCTCGAAAACCTTCAATATGGCTGGTTGGCGTTTGGCCTTTGCAGCTGGGAATGACCAGATGATTGAAGCCTTAAATCTGATTCAAGACCATCTTTTTGTGGGAATCTTTCCTGCCTTGCAGGAGGCTGGGATTGCAGCTCTCTTAGACCCTAAATCTGAGGAGGCTGTTGCTCAACTGAATGCGACTTATGATAGCCGTCGAGATGCTTTTGTCCAGGCAGCTGCTAAGATTGGCTGGCAGGCCTTTCCATCCAGAGGTTCTTTCTATGCTTGGATGCCTGTGCCAGAGGGGTACACCAGTGAGAGTTTTGCGGATCTTTTGCTTGAGAAGGTCCATGTTGCTGTGGCACCAGGTAAAGGATTTGGTCCTGCGGGTGATGCTTATGTTCGTATTGGGCTTTTGGTAGAGCCAGAGCGTCTGGTAGAAGCGGTCAATCGTATCGCCAACTTGCATTTATTTAATAACTAGATAGCAATTATGAAAACAAGTAGTTGAAAAAGACTGCTTGTTTTTTCGTATTAATTACATTCCCCTCTTGACAAATGAATAAAAATGCAATAAACTGGTTACATATTTATTCAAAAGGAGTGCATAAATGAAAGTTTCAATCGTTGGTATCACTGGTTATAGTGGTTTAGAGTTAGTTAAAATTTTGAATAATCATAAAAAAGTGGAACTTGTTTCTATTCACGCAACCAAGGAAGTGGGCCGACGATTGTCTGATGTGTATCCCTATCTGACAGGTGTTTGTGACTTAGATATTGAAGCTTATGATGCGGAAAAGATTATGAAACAGGCAGATTTGGTTTTCTTTGCCACACCTTCAGGAGTCGCTAGCTCGCTAGCAGAGGAATTTGTTCTGGCTGATTTTCCTATTATTGATTTGTCTGGCGATCATCGCTTGCCAGCAGATGTTTATCAAGAATGGTATAAAAAATCACCTGCTAAGCAGAATGTTTTGAATAAATTTACATACGCGTTATCAGAATATGCAGATGTGAAGGATAAGAAATTTATTGCCAATCCTGGATGCTATGCGACAGCGACAGAGTTAGCCTTGATTCCTTTGGTGGCAGTTAGTTTGATTGAGACGGAAAGTGTCATTGTGGATGCTAAGTCTGGTTTAACTGGTGCAGGTAAGGCTTTGAGTGAGTCTAGTCATTTTGTCAATGTTCACGATAATTACGTGACTTATAAACTCAATCATCATCAGCATATTCCTGAGATTGTTCAAACCTTGCAGGTCTTTAATCCGGAAATGCCTGAGATTCAGTTTTCAACGTCGCTGTTACCAGTTAATCGTGGAATCATGGCTACGGTTTATTGTAAGTTGAAGAAGGACGTGACTGTAGCTGATGTAGCTTCAGCATTCACGAAGGCTTATGATGATAAACCCTTTGTACGTGTGCAAGACAGTTTGCCAGAACTACACAACGTTATTGGATCGAATTTTACAGATATTGGCTTTGCCTATAATGAGAAAACCAATGTTCTGACAGTTATTTCGGTCATTGATAATTTGATCAAGGGTGCTGCTGGTCAAGCGGTTCAAAATCTCAACTTCATGCAGGGGTGGGATGAGACAGAAGGTTTACTTATGACACCGTCATACTTGTAGATGTAAGCATAGAGTTAGGAGAAAAAATATGAAAGTCATCGATGGAACGATTGCTAGTCCGCTGGGATTCTCAGCAGATGGGCTACATGCAGGATTTAAAAAGAGAAAAATGGACTTTGGTTGGATTGTCTCTGAAAAACCAGCTAGTGTTGCAGGTGTTTACACGACCAATAAGGTGATAGCAGCTCCTCTAATTGTGACCAAGACCTCAGTTAAAAAGGCTGGAAAAATGAAAGCTATCGTTGTTAACTCAGGTGTGGCCAATTCTTGTACAGGGACTCAAGGTTTGGAGGATGCTTACACCATGCAGGAGTGGACCGCTGAAAAGCTAGGTGTTGAACCAGACTTGGTTGGTGTAGCTTCTACAGGGATTATCGGTGAGTTGCTACCAATGGATACCTTGAAAAATGGTCTTTCCAAGATAGTGGTTAATGGGAATGCTGATGATTTTGCCAAGGCGATTTTGACGACTGATACAGCGACTAAGACTATTGCTGTGACGGAGACCTTCGGACGTGATGTGGTTACTATGGCTGGTGTCGCTAAGGGCTCAGGCATGATTCACCCTAATATGGCGACCATGCTAGGATTTATCACTTGTGATGCTAATATTTCTAGTGATACCCTTCAATTGGCCTTGAGCCAAAATGTGGAAAAGACCTTTAATCAGATTACGGTTGATGGGGATACTTCGACTAATGATATGGTTCTTGTTATGTCAAATGGCTGTACCCTCAATGAAGAGATTCTGCCAGATACACCAGAGTTCGATAAATTTTCGAAGATGTTGAATTTCGTGATGCAAGAGTTGGCTAAGAAAATTGCCAAGGACGGTGAAGGTGCCAATAAACTCATCCAAGTTGATGTAGTCAATGCCCCTAATGCCCTTGATGCACGTATGATGGCCAAATCTGTTGTTGGTTCAAGCCTGGTTAAAACAGCTATCTTTGGTGAAGATCCTAACTGGGGACGTATTTTGGCCGCTGTTGGCTATGCTGGTGTGGATGTCCCTGTGGATAATGTTGATATTATGCTTGGCGGTCTGCCAGTTATGTTGGTCTCTAGTCCTGTTTCCTTTGATGATGAAGAAATGAAAGACATCATGCATGATGATGAAGTCACTATAACGGTAGATCTTCATGCTGGACATGAAAAAGGAACTGCATGGGGGTGTGATCTTTCCTACGATTACGTTAAGATTAATGCCCTCTACCATACTTAAGTTATCTATGACAAAGGAGTTAACTGATGACTACTGAATATATTGTAATCAAGATTGGTGGAGTAGCCAGTAAGCAGCTAACTCCTGAGATATTGGCTAAACTGTCAGAATGGCAGCAGGCTGGTCAAAAAATTGTTATTGTCCATGGGGGCGGTTTTGCTATTAATCAGCTGATGGAGGAGAATCATATTCCAATTCACAAGGTCAATGGTCTTCGTGTGACGGGTCAGTCAGATATGGCCTTGATCAAAGAAGCCTTGGTTGACATAGTTGGGAAAAACTTAGCAGATGAGCTGACAACTGCAGGTTTGCCAGCCTATCAGCTTGTAGATGAATTGCCAGACCTTGTCCATGCTGATTTCTTAGATCAAGAGACCTATGGTTTTGTGGGTGAAGTCAAAAACATCACTAATCAAACCCTAGTGAGCCTCCTATCTCAAGGCAAACTTCCCTTGATTCCTAGCCTAGGTTATAGTGAGCAGGGGGATTTGCTCAATATCAATGCCGATTACCTTGCCAGAGCTGTGGCGATTAGTCTAGGTGCCAAAAAACTTATCCTTATGACAGATGTCAAGGGCGTTTTAGAAAATGGTCAGGTTTTGGAACATCTGAACTTTGTGGACGTTCAGAAAAAAATAGATTCAGGTGTGATAACTGGAGGCATGATTCCTAAAATTCAAAGTGCTGTTCAGACAGTTCAAGCTGGTGTCGAGCAGGTCATTATTGGTGATAACCTAACAGATGGTACCATAATCAAGGAGTAAGAGATGACAAAACTATTTTCAAATTATAAACGGGCAGCGATTGATTTTGCTTCGGCTCAGGGCAATTATTTGATAGATACAACTGGCAAGACCTACTTGGATTTTTCATCAGGTATTGGGGTAACCAATCTGGGCTACCATCCCCATGTCAATCAGGCTTTGACAGAGCAGGTGGGCAAGATTTTGCACCAGCCTAATCTCTATCACAATCAGTTGCAAGAAGATGTTGCTGACCTTTTAATTGGTGATAAGGACTATCTGGCCTTTTTCTGTAACAGTGGTGCAGAGGCCAATGAGGCAGCCATCAAAATTGCCCGTAAGGCTTCAGGTAAACAAGAAATCATTACCTTCCAAAATTCCTTCCATGGTCGAACGTTTGGATCTATGTCTGCCACTGGTCAGGATAAAATCAAACAAGGTTTTGGTGAAGGTGTGCCCCACTTTAGCTATGCCGTTTTTAACGATATCGACAGCGTTAAGACCCTAGCTAGTGAAGAAACTGCAGCTATTATGCTAGAGTTGGTTCAAGGGGAATCAGGTGTGCAACCTGCGGATAAGGACTTCGTTAAGGCTTTGTCTGATTTTTGTAAGGAGACAGGTATTTATCTCATTGTAGATGAGGTTCAGACAGGAATTGGTCGTACTGGTAAGCTTTATGCTTATGAGCACTACGATATTGAACCAGATATCTTTACATTGGCCAAAGGTTTGGCCAATGGGGTACCAGTTGGTGCTATGCTTGCCAAGTCATCTCTTGGAGGGGCTTTTTCTTACGGAAGTCACGGCTCTACCTTTGGAGGAAATAAACTGGCTATGGCGGCGGCCAAGGCTACGCTTGAAGTTATGTTGGCTCCAGGTTTTCTGGATACTGCTCTTAAAAATGGAAACAAGCTACAAGAAAAATTGCAGGCAGCTTTATCTGATAAAGAGACGGTTACCACTGTGCGTGGCTTGGGTTATATGATTGGTATAGAGACCACTGGCAATCTGGGAGAATTGGTTCAGGCGGCTAGAGATAAGGGGTTAATTGTCTTAACTGCAGGGACAAACGTGATTCGTCTTTTGCCACCAATCACCCTAAGTGATGCTGAAATCGAAAAGGGTGTGGCTATCCTATCAGAAATATTTGACTAGAACATAAAAATCACTTGATTCAAGAATCAAGTGATTTCTTTTACTTATTGTCAGTAGCAATCTCGCTGAGAAGTCCTTTAGCTGTTGTTGTTGGCAGAATACGGACACGATTAAGTGAGAGGAGACCATCCTTGGCACTAGCTAGCCCTTCGTTAGTTGTCAGTCCTAACTTGTATGTTTTCTTAGCTAGGTCCAGTGTCGTTTGATTGTAGCGACCTGATGGGTAGGCAATGGTATTGACCTTGGTATTGAGCTTGTTTTCAAGGAAGTCGATAGAATCCGTTAATTCAACCTTTTGTGTTGCCTTGTCAGTGGCTGACAAATCGGGGTGGTTAACCGTATGAGACTGGAAGCTCATGCCGTGCGCCATCATTTCTTTCATCTGCTTGACGGTAAGATTTCCAGCATTTCCCTTCTTAACAAAGCCAGTGATGACATTGTTGGTCGCCTTAGCCTTGTATTTTTTGAGAATCGGATAGGCAATCGTATAGAAATCTTCGTTACCGTCATCAAAGGTCAGCCAGACAACCTTCTTAGCAGGCAAGGCATTTTCGGTGAAGGCTTTATAGGCTTCTTCAGGCGTTAGGAAATAGTAGCCTGCCTTGGCCAAGGCCTTGATTTGTGCCTCGAAGAGGTCTGGGTCAACGATAAGGTTGGCGTTAGAAGCTTCAGATGGATCCATGACGTGTACGGCATGATACATCAGGATAGGGATTTGGACAGGCTCGTCATAGGTTTTCCATTTAGCTGTACTCGTAGATTGGCTTGTCTGGGTTCCTTTTTGGCTATTTCCAGACTGGCTTGGGCGGTTTAACATAAAAACTGCCAGTAAGCCAAGGAGGACTAGATTTAGTAAAAGCAGAAGAAGGTTCAGTTTCTTTCTGTTAGCGTTAGTTGATTTTTTCTTTTGAGAAGTCATTGTATCCCCTTTCAAATAGGTCTAGCTATTATTCTAACAAAAATGGAGTGGAAATGCACAGAATTTTCAGTAAAAAAGAATACTTAGCACCTTAAATGGCAACAATATTCTGTCAATTCCGATAGAAATATGTTACAATTAAAAAAATGTATGTTTTTAAGGAGAAATCGTAAATGTCTATTAAAATTGGATTGCTTGGCTTTGGTACAGTAGCTAGCGGTATTCCTTTCCTTTTGAAGGAAAATGGCGAAAAGGTTCTTGCAGCCTCACGTGACCAACTTGAAATTGCAAAAGTTTTGGTTAAAGATGACGAGGAAAAAAATCGTCTTATCGCTGCAGGCAACGACTACAATTTTGTCACAAATGTTGACGAAATCCTTAACGATGACGAGATTCAAATCGTTGTTGAATTGATGGGTCGTATCGAGCCAGCTCGTACTTTTATCACTAAAGCACTTGAAGCAGGTAAAAACGTTGTTTCTGCTAACAAAGACTTGATTGCTACTCACGGCAAAGAGTTGATTTCTCTTGCCCAAGATAAGGGTGTGGCTTTCTACTATGAAGCTGCTGTTGCTGGTGGTATTCCAATTTTGCGTACTTTGGCTAATTCTTTGACATCTGACAAGGTGACACGTATCCTTGGTGTGCTCAACGGAACATCTAACTTTATGATGACTAAGATGGTTGACGAAGGTTGGTCATATGAGGATGCTCTTAAGACTGCCCAAGAACTTGGTTATGCTGAAAGTGATCCAACCAACGACGTTGAAGGTATTGATGCTGCTTATAAAGCTGTTATCCTTAGCCAATTTGGTTTTGGTGCCACAATTGATTTCGACGATGTGACTCACAAGGGGATTACAAACATCTCTACTGATGATGTAGCTGTCGCTCAAGAATTGGGTTATGTCATCAAATTGGTTGGTGATGTGCGTGAAGTAGAGTCAGGTATCTCAGCAGAAGTATCACCAACATTCTTGCCAAAAAATCACCCACTTGCTAGCGTCAACGATGTTATGAATGCAGTCTTTGTTGAATCTATCGGTATCGGTGAATCAATGTACTACGGACCAGGTGCTGGTCAAAAACCAACAGCAACATCTGTTTTGGCAGACATTATCCGTATTGCTCGTCGTCTTTCAGATGGCAATGTTGGTAAACCATTCAACGAGTTCCGTCGTGACTTGCCATTGGCTAATCCAGCGGACGTTAAGAGCAACTATTACTTTGCCCTTGATACGCCAGACGAAAAAGGTAAAATCCTTCACTTGTCTGAAATCTTCAACTCAGAAGATATTTCATTTGAGCAAGTCTTGCAACAAAAGGCAAATGGCACAACAGCTCGTATCGTTGTGATTACACACGCTATGTCTAAGACGCAACTCCAAGCTGTTACTGAAAAACTTGAAGCAGCAGAAGACTTCACTGTTGTCAACACATTGAAAGTTTTGTCTAACTAATTGATAAGCCTATACTGGTGCGTATAAGAAAGGTATTCAAGGAGAAAAGTCGCTAATGGCTTTCCTCCTTTTGGTGTGTTATTATGAAAATTACTGTTCCAGCAACATCTGCCAATATTGGTCCAGGTTTTGATTCTGTGGGTGTTGCCGTTTCTAAATATTTGACAATTGAGGTGCTTGAACCGGCAGATTCATGGCATATTGAACATGATTTAGGAGATATTCCTTCAGATGAAAATAACCTCCTCATTTCAACAGCCTTGCAAGTTAAGTCTGATTTGCAGCCCCATAAATTGGTGATGACGTCAGATATTCCCTTGGCGCGTGGGCTAGGTTCTTCAAGCTCAGTTATTGTCGCAGGGATTGAGTTAGCCAATCAATTGGCAGACTTGCAGCTTTCAGATGACGATAAACTTGACATTGCGACCAAGATTGAAGGTCACCCAGACAATGTTGCCCCAGCTATCTTTGGGAATCTCGTTGTAGCCTCTTATGTGGATGAACATGTTAATAGCATTGTGTCAGAGTTTCCAGAGTGTGCTTTTGTTGCCTTCATTCCGAGCTATGAACTTAAGACGTCTGATTCACGTGGGGTGCTTCCAAGTGACTTGTCTTATAAAGAAGCTGTGGCTGCATCATCTATTGCCAATGTTGCCATTGCAGCTCTTTTTGCGGGTGATTTGGTTAAGGCGGGACGTGCCATCCAAGGAGACATGTTCCACGAACGCTACCGCCAAAAATTGGTCAAGGAATTTGCGACCATTAAGCAATTGTCAGGCCAATATGGTGCCTATGCAACCTATCTCTCAGGTGCTGGTCCGACAGTTATGACCTTAACGCCAAATGATCAGGCTGAGGCTCTTAAAACGGCTATCGATGGCCTTGGTTTAGATGGTGAAACCTTCATCCTATCTGTGGATAAAGCAGGTGTTGTCGTTGACTAGAAAGAATCAAGGATTGCTTTTTGGACTAGCAACCTATATTCAATGGGGATTTTTATCCCTTTTTTGGAAGCTTTTAGCAGGTGTTTCAGCCTATAACACCTTCTCATGGCGGATTGTCTTTACTGTAGTGACCATGCTAGGTTATGCGCTAATGGCTAAACAAAATACACGTTTTAAAGTCGAACTTGTAGGACTTTGGCAGGATAAGAAGGCCTTGTTTCGCATGCTACTTGCCAGCTTTCTCATAGCAGCTAACTGGTTGATTTATATCTATGCTGTGGGCCATGGGCAAGCGACGCAGGCTAGTCTGGGCTATTATATTATGCCTATTGTTTCTATCCTGTTTGCCCTCATTTTTCTTCGTGAATCATTGAGCAGAACCATGTGGGCAGCAGTAGTCTTAGCTTTTATAGGAGTCTTAGTTCTTGTTGTCAATACAGGAAAGCTTCCCATGGTTTCTTTGGGGCTAGCCCTGAGCTTTGGTTTCTACGGTTTAATCAAAAAAGGGGTTAAGCTCTCCAGTGACGTAGCCATGCTAGTAGAAAGTGGATTGCTACTACCTTTTGTAGCCATCTATCTCATTTTCTTTTCTCCAGAATCATTTTCGTCCTATTCGAGCATGGAAATGTTTCTCCTAGCCATCTCAGGTGTGGTGACCGCTGTTCCCTTGCTTTGCTTCTCGGAAGCAGTCAAAAGGGCACCGCTTAACCTAATCGGTTTCATCCAGTATCTTAATCCTACGATTCAACTTCTCGTAGCCATTCTCGTTTTTGGTGAGACGGTCAGCTTTGGAGAATTGAAAGGCTTCCTCTTTATCTGGATAGCCATCCTAGTCTTTGTAACTGGCCAAATAGTAACATTTCGTAGAAGTTCCTGATAGCTATCGGGAACTTTTTATGATGTCGTCCTAAAAATGAGCCAAGTTTATCTGACAATTTTAGAACTTTAAGATATAATAGTAGTATTAGATTAAAATAGCGGAGAATTTTATGCGAAAAATGAAAAAGCTAGTGAGCTACCTGCTTCTGCTCGCTATCCCAGTTGCCATCGCTGCAGTCTTGTTTATCTTTAACGGTTCGGGCTATCGCTTGTCAGAACAAGATGCGGCAGACATTGCTTACAAAAATGCAGGTGTCAAAACTTCTGAGATTTCTCAATCAACAGTTTCGAAAGCACGTTCTGGACTTCACGGAAGTTATGAGATTAGTTTCACAACGTCAGACAACCATTTTGAGTATACGATTGACGGTCAGTCAGGATCTATTTTGAAACATAAAAGTGACCATCCAACATCTAAGGATGAGGATGATACTCAAAAAAGTGAAGAGCCTAAAGACGAGACTCAACCTAGCGAAAGCAAGGAAGAGACAGCAGTATCCAAAGAAACTGCGCAAACAACAGCTCTTAACCATGCTGGCCTAGCTGAAGGTTCTGTGACCAACTTGAAAACGGACTTGAAGACTGAAGGAGACGGTAAAGTCTACAATATCAGCTTTGATTATGCTGCTAGCGGTCTACGTTATAAATACGCGGTAAATGCTGATTCAGGAGCTATCGTAGCCTATACGACTGAGTATCTGACAGGGGCTGCGACTCCTGCTCAGTAGGTCGCAGATAGAGTGAAAAGCTCTCCTTATTATTGAGGAAAATCCTTGCAATTTCTCTGAAATGGTGTAAACTTAAAGTGAAAACGGTAACAGTGGTTGTAAAAGTTGCCGTAGAATCAAGGAGGCTTTGACCATGAAAGAATTCCAAGCATTTAAAGACACGCTTAGCAATAAGGCTCTCAAAGCCATTTACGAAGAAAGTAAATTGGAAGTTCAAGATGAAACAACCGAAGGTACAGAAGCCTTCTCACTAGCCTTGGCAACCCAAATGGCTATCAATCTACTTGAAAGCTATGAAAAATGGCTAAAAGAAGAAAGAGCTAAGGAAGAAAAATAAGATACAATCCTTGTCGGAAGACAGGGATTTTTCTTATGAAAAATAAAAAGGGAAACATTGTATGTATGTTTCAAGGTGGAATCTGTAGTCTGACTGATTGTGATAGCATCTTCCCCACAATTTCATTTGTCTTGAGATTAAAAATGTGATAGAATAAGACCATTCAGAGGTGCTTTGAAGCCCATTTGTCACAGGAAGCGGTGGTACTGAGAAATCCGCACAAATGTCAAAGCTGGTTGCTGATGGTCAAATTGAATCAAGAAAGCTGTGAGTGGTTGCCACTCAAAATTGGGTGGTACCGCGGATACACATTCGTCCCTGTCATGTTTATGGCAGGGATTTTTTATATCTTTTAAAGAACCAAGACCGAAGGTCGCAGGTGAATTTAGAGTTATTGATGCAGACGGAGCGAAAGCGAGGTCTACGTTCCTATCAAAGGAGGGTGACATGAAGCAATCTTTTGAGACTAGCAAATTGTACTATGGTTTTCCCATTTTTATCTTGGGTTACCAGGACCAGGCACATGGCTATAATGTGACGACTTGTAGTTCTTCCTATAGTCTAGGAGATTGGCTGGTCATCGGAGTTGGTGCTGAGGAAAATGCGGCTGATCAGATTAAGCATTATCAACAGTTCACTGTGAATATCCCTGACGAAAATCTCATGCTTGAGATGGAGCAGGCTGGTTTTATCAGCCATCGAGAGAAGTTGGAACACTTGGAACTGGACTACGAGATTTCTGAACGGACTCAGGCTCCGATTTTGGAGGCCTGTCCAGTCGTATTGGATTGCCAGGTAGATCGGATTATTGAGGAAGATTGCATCTGCCATATCTTTGCTAAGATTCTTGAGCGACTGGCTGATCCAGAGCTCTTAGATGATAAGGGGCATTTTAAAAATGACCGTTTTGCGCCGACTTACTTTATGGGGGACGGCCATCAGCGCGTTTACCGCTATCTAGATGACCGAGTCGATTCCATGGGGAGCTTTATCAAGAAAGCGAGGAAGAAGAATGACAAGAGCTGAACTGCCAGAACGAATCGAAACCGAGCGTCTGGTCTTACGAGTCCGTACAGTGGCGGATGCTGAGGATATCCATGCTTACGCCAGTCTTCCAGAAGTCTCTTACCCAGCAGGCTTCCCACCCGTCAAAACCTTGGAAGATGAGATCTATTACCTAGAGCATATCCTTCCTGAGCGCAATGAAAAGGACAATCTCCCAGCAGGCTATGGAATTGTGGTCAAAGGGACAGATAAAGTTATTGGCTCTGTTGACTTCAACCATCGCCACGAAGATGATGTGCTTGAAATTGGCTATACTTTGCACCCAGACTATTGGGGTCGAGGCTATGTGCCAGAAGCAGCGCGTGCTTTAATCGACCTAGCTTTTAAAGAATTGAGTCTTCACAAGATTGAGCTGACTTGCTTTGGTTATAACCTTCAAAGTCAACGAGTCGCGGAAAAGCTTGGTTTTACCCTTGAAGCTCGCATAAGGGATCGCAAAGATGCCCAAGGGAATCGCTGTGATGATTTGAGATACGGCTTGCTGAAGAGTGAATGGGAGGTGGATTGATGCATGTTTTCATCATTGGAGCTCCAGCTGCAGGGAAAATGACCATTGGTCAGGCACTTTCGAAACTCACCGGTGCGACTCTCTTTTTCAACCATCAACCAATTGATTTCGCACTCGAAATCTATCAGGATTTTACGGAAGAAATGTGGGAATTTGTTCGTAGCGTTAACTTTTCTTTTCTTGGAACAAGCGCCAGGCATCATCGGTCGGTGATTTTAACAGGTGTAACTGACTTTTCAAATCAATACCATCTGATGTATTTGAAGAATATTCAAGATTTATTAAATGAGTATCATCAAGAGATTCTCTTTGTTGAATTAGAAACGTCTCTTGAGGAGCGCTTACGTCGCAATCGAACGGAGAATCGGTTGAAATACAAACCCTTGAAACGGAATTTTGAGGTATCTGAAAGAGAAATTATAGAGACTGATAAAACAGATCAACTTAATTCTCAAAAGCAACCGAGTGGTCTTCACCACTACCTGAAAATTGATAATACGAATCTGTCTGCAGAAGAAGTCGCAAAGCAGATTCAAGAAAAAATGAAAACAATAGAGAAAGGACACACACATGTCTAAAGAACTTTCACCTAAATACAATCCAGCCGAGGTTGAGGCTGGTCGTTACCAAAAATGGCTTGATGAGAATGTTTTTAAGCCTTCTGGCGATAAAAAGGCTAAGCCTTATTCAATCGTCATTCCACCACCAAACGTAACTGGTAAACTTCACCTTGGTCACGCTTGGGATACAACTTTGCAAGATATCATCATCCGTCAAAAACGTATGCAAGGTTTCGATACACTTTGGCTTCCAGGTATGGACCACGCAGGGATTGCTACTCAAGCTAAAGTAGAAGCACGTTTGGCTGAAGACGGCATCTCTCGTTATGACCTTGGTCGTGAAAAATTCCTTGATAAAGTCTGGGAATGGAAAGACGAGTATGCGTCAACTATCAAGCAACAATGGGGCAAGATGGGGCTCTCTGTAGACTACTCTCGTGAGCGTTTCACTCTTGACGAAGGTCTTTCAAAAGCGGTTCGTAAAGTCTTTGTAGAGCTTTACAAAAAAGGCTGGATTTACCGTGGTGAATTTATCATCAACTGGGATCCAAAAGCTCGTACAGCCCTTTCTGATATCGAGGTTATTCACAAGGATGTCGAAGGTGCCTTCTACCACATGAACTACATGTTGGAAGACGGTTCACGTGCCCTTGAAGTAGCAACAACGCGTCCTGAGACTATGTTTGGGGATACTGCCGTAGCGGTTAACCCAAATGATGACCGTTATAAAGACTTGATTGGTAAAAATGTTATCTTGCCAATCTTGAACAAGCCAATCCCAATCGTTGGGGACGAACACGCAGACCCTGAGTTTGGTACTGGTGTGGTTAAAATCACTCCTGCCCACGACCCTAATGACTTCTTGGTTGGTCAACGTCATAACTTGCCACAAGTCAATGTTATGAACGATGATGGTACCATGAATGAATTGGCTGGCGAATTCAACGGTATGGACCGCTTTGAAGCACGTAAGGCTGTTGTTAAGAAATTGGAAGAAATCGGTGCTCTTGTTGAAATTGAGAAAATGACTCACTCAGTTGGTCACTCAGAGCGTACAGGTGTGCCTGTTGAGCCACGTTTGTCTACACAATGGTTCGTTAAGATGGATCAATTGGCGAAAAATGCTATCGCCAACCAAGACACAGACGACAAGGTCGATTTCTACCCACCTCGTTTCAACGATACCTTCCTTCAATGGATGGAAAATGTCCACGACTGGGTAATCTCTCGTCAGCTCTGGTGGGGTCACCAAATCCCTGCTTGGTACAATGCTGAGGGTGAAATGTACGTTGGTGAAGAAGCACCAGAAGGCGACGGATGGAAACAAGACGAAGATGTCCTGGATACTTGGTTCAGTTCTGCCCTCTGGCCATTCTCAACTATGGGTTGGCCTGATGTGGAAGCAGAAGACTTCAAACGTTACTTCCCAACTTCAACTTTGGTAACAGGTTACGACATCATCTTCTTCTGGGTGTCTCGTATGATTTTCCAATCATTGGAATTCACAGGACGCCAACCATTTAAGAATGTCCTTATCCACGGTCTTATCCGTGACGAGCAAGGACGTAAGATGTCTAAATCACTTGGTAACGGTATTGACCCGATGGATGTTATCGAGAAATACGGTGCTGATGCCCTCCGTTGGTTCCTTTCAAACGGTTCTGCACCAGGTCAAGACGTGCGCTTCTCTTACGAGAAAATGGATGCGTCTTGGAACTTCATTAACAAGATTTGGAACATCTCTCGCTATATCCTTATGAACAATGAAGGTTTGACCTTGGATGCGGCGCGTGAAAATGTAGCCAAAGTGGCTGCTGGCCAAGCAGGTAACGTTACAGACCGTTGGATTCTCCACAACCTCAATGAAACTATCGGAAAAGTCACTGAAAACTTTGATAAGTTTGAGTTTGGTGTGGCTGGTCATATTCTCTACAACTTCATCTGGGACGAGTTTGCGGACTGGTATGTTGAGTTGACTAAAGAAGTGCTTTATAGCGATAACGAGGACGAAAAAGTCATCACTCGTTCTGTCCTTCTTTACACCTTGGACCAAATCTTGCGTCTCCTTCACCCAATCATGCCATTCGTAACCGAAGAAATCTATGGCCAAATCTCTGAAGGAACGATCGTGACTGCTGAATACCCAGTGGTTCGTCCAGAATTTGAAAACGAAGAAGCAGCAGCCGGCGTTGAAGCTCTTAAAGACGTGATTCGCTCAGTACGTAACTCACGTGCAGAAGTGAATGTGGCGCCAAGCAAACCAATCACTATCTTGATCAAGACAAGCGACAGCAAGCTCGATGCCTTCTTCAATGACAATGTCAACTACATCAAACGCTTCACAAACCCAGAACACTTGGAAATTGCAGCGGATGTAGAAGTACCTGACTTGGTTATGTCAAGCATCATCACAGGCGCAGAAATCTACTTGCCACTCGCAGACCTTCTCAATGTCGAAGAAGAATTGGCTCGTCTTGAAAAAGAATTGGCCAAATGGCAAAAAGAACTCGACATGGTTGGTAAAAAACTTAGCAACGAACGCTTCGTAGCTAATGCCAAACCAGAAGTCGTCCAAAAAGAACGCGACAAACAAGAAGATTACCAAGCTAAATACGATGCGACAGTCGTACGTATTGAAGAAATGAAGAAATTGGTGAAATAAACATGTAAACACGGCGGAATGCTGTGTTTTTGGTATAATAAATAAAACGTTAGAAAGCGATTTATAAATAACGAATATGGAAAAATTCCAAGTTTTTACTCCAGAAAAGTATGTTCATTTTATGCTTGATAAGATAAGATATGATGGGGAAAATATATTAAAAAAATATTTTTTAGAGAATTCTGTAGGTGAGGGAAATATTTTGTGTGTAGCAATTAAAAGATATATTGAAGTGGCGCTAAAACACAGATATTCCATTTCATCCATAAAATCTGATTTAGAAAAGTACTTTGTTGCCTTTGAAATTGACCCTCAATTAAAAGAAAATTGTTTAAGAAATTTAGATAATATTGCTTTAGGATATGGAATTCAAGAGGTAAACTGGCAGATTTTTTCTGATGATTATTTAAGATTTAATCTTAAAATGAGATTTGATTTTATTGTTGGTAATCCTCCATATATCACCTATCAAGAACTCAATAATTTGGATAGAATATTCTTAAAAAATAATTTTATTTCTTGTAAAAAAGGTAAATTTGATTATTGTTATGCTTTTATTGAAAAGAGTTTACTAGATTTAAAAACAACAACAGGAAAAATGTGTTATCTAATTCCTAATAGCATATTTAAAAATGTTTTTGCTGAAAATCTAAGAGAAACTTTCAAAAAAAACATTCAACAAATAATTGACTACAGACACACACATATTTTTGGGAAAATTTTAACATCTTCAGCAATTATAGTTATTGATAATTCTAGAATAAGTAATTATTTAGAATATATTGATAGTGATTTTAATAAGTCTTTTTTTATAAGAAAAGAAGATTTAGGCTCAAAATGGTATTTTACTGAAAATATCGAATTTAAATCTAATCAGTTAACCTTTGGAGAGTTGTTTAAAGTCTCAAATAGCGTAGCTACATTATCTAATAAGGTATTTATTATTCCTGAGCAAGAAGATTTGGACTTAGAGGATGAAATTTTAAAACTTGCGGCTAGCCCAAGAAAGTTATCGAAAAATATTGTAGATAAAATTATTTTTCCATATAAGTTTGTAAATAATGAACTTATAAGATATTCCAGAGAAGAGTTTGAAAGAGTTTTTCCTAAAGCAACTAGATATCTTCGAGAATGGAAAGATGTTTTAGATAATAGAAAGTCTGATGGGGAATGGTTTGAGTATGGTCGCTCACAAGGTTTGAAATTTATGAATCAGGAAAAATTAATGATTTCATCGGTAATTACTGAGAAAGTAAATGTATATGAGTTAGATTCTCAAACAATACCATATTCGGGATTTTATATTATTCCATTAGCAGAAAAAAGTCTTGATTATGCAAAAAAAATTCTTGAATCAGAAGATTTCTATGATTATATAGAAACTAGAGCAATTAATGCGAGTGGAAAATCAATTCGTATATCCGTGAATGATGTAAAAAATTATCCAATAAGAGTATGAGGGATGAACAATGGCGGAAAAAGTGAAAGAAGTAAGTTTTAAATCAACAACAAGAACGGTAAACCTTTTAGGGAGAGATAATGTACTGGATTATAGAAGTGCGATATTAGAATTAGTAAAAAATAGTTACGATGCATTTTCGAATCAAGTAAATATTCGAATAATAGGAAAAGATATAACTATTAACAAAAAAGAAGACAAAAAAGCTACGTCTATAGAAATAATTGATTATGGCCAAGGAATGAGTTTGGATAAAATTATTAATGTTTTTTTTACATTAGGGACAGATGATAAAACTCATACTACTTCACAAGAATACCAAGAATCTGTACGTGTAATGAATGGTTCTATGGGGATTGGTAGATTATCGCTGGGAAGACTGGGAAATGTTAGTCGTGTTATTACTTCAGATGGTAGTGAAGCGTATAGATTTAGTATAAATTGGAATAACTTTATGACAGGAAAATCTTTAGATACTGTAAAAGTAGATATAGAACAATTGTCAATGAGTGAGTTTACCTCAGAATATACAAATAGAGGTCTAGAAAATAAAAAATGTTCGGGAACCATTTTAATAGCTAGTGAGTTAAAAGATGAATGGTTACTATCAGATAAAGGACAATCAGGGACAAATTATTCTCTATTAAAGCTAACTTTAAATAAATTAAAAAACCCTCTTAAATTAGAAAAATCAGGCGAATTTAAAATTATACTAGACTATTTTGGAGAAAAAGAAGAAATAGAGCCATCTTTAGCTGATGTTTCAACAGATGCAGAAATTTCGTTTGCTTTTTCACACGACAGCGATATGTTAGTTTTAGACGGCTATTTTGATGAAATTGATATTAGTAAATTACCGCCGGATTTTGTAAAAGCGAAATTCGATAAATTAAAAAGTTATATTCAATATAATGATGGTAAAAAAAGAAGTAGGTATCATTTTGAGCGAGAGTATAAAATTTCAAAGTATATTCCTAATAAACTACCTAATAATCCGATAGGTGATTTTGATGGAGTGTTATATTTTACAAAAATAAGGAAAACTGGGGGAAATTATCCCTTTATTAAAGGTGCAATACAGACTAATGCATTTGATATCGAACCTGGAATTTTATTATATAGAGATGGTTTTAGAATTAGACCCTATGGTGAGGTTGATACTATAGGATTTGACTGGGTTGGAATTGAAAAAGAAAGAACAAAAAATCCAGCTGGTGTTGCTCGCAAAAGTTACATGATGCAAGCAAATCAGTTAAGTGGTTATGTAAATATTACTAGGGAAAAAAATGGAGGCTTCGAAGACCAAGCTAATCGAGAAGGTTTAAAAAATAGTGCAGAGTTTGAATATCTTGAGAGTGTTATTCTAAAAATTGTAAAAGATTTTTCTTCTATACGTTCAGAAATCGTTATTTTATATAATGAATTTTTGAAAGAGAAAGCTGATGTTGTACATTTTAGTGAGAAAGGAAAAAAGACAAAGAAAAAGTTGGATAATCTTGTTAATAAACACAAAGGAAATTTACAAGATTTATATAAAGACCCAGAATACGAAGCATTAATTTCTAATCCACAATCGTTATTCGAGATGTATTCATTACAGGATACTACTGAGGAAGAAAATAACTCACTTGTCAATGAGGGTGATACATTACGAACTATGGCAACTCAAGGAATAGTTATGTCAACTTTTGCTCATCAAATAAAAAATGATAAGAAATTCTTTCAGCAGATACCCCAAAATCTAATAGATACTGGGGATTATTATTCAGAGTATTTTAATTCAGATTTTCATGAATTTAAACAGCCGTATAATTTATATGAATTTTCACAAGCGATTGAAAGAAAAACAACTAATATACTTGGATTTTTAGAGAGTAGTGTTAATAATCCAACAAGAGATAAAAAAGAGAAAATTAATTTATCGACTTATCTGTTTAAAATTTATTCTTGGTGGGATAAGTCTGTTAAAGATAATTTTTATTCATATGATTATTTAGTTAATGGTAAATCTTCTAGAGAATTATTACCTGAGCAGATTAAAAATATTTATATTTATGCTAGTGAAACTCAATTAGATAGTATTTTTCTAAACTTAATAACTAATTCTTATAAAAATTTTAAATATCCAACTAAAATTAAACACAGAATTATTAATATTGACCTAGAAGTTGTAGATCTTGACTTAATTAAGATAACTTATGAAGATAATGGTAATGGCCTAAATAAGAACATTAAAAATTCTGATATAATTTTTGAAGCTTATAAATCGTACACTAAGGGTGGGACTGGTCTTGGAATGACAATTTTAGCTTCTGTTATATCTAATCTAAAGGGTGACAAAGAACTTTTATCCAATCCCGGTGACAGAGGATTTAAATTTAGAATGATTTTAAAAGGTGGAGTAGAATTAAATGTCTGAAACGAAAACAATTTATTATATTGATGATGATGAAGATGCAATTTATACATTAAAAGATCTGAAAGAAATTTTTTTAAGAAAAGGATATGATGTCCAGTTTCTAGGAATAAAAAATGAAGAATCAAAGGAAGAATTTTTAACAACATTATATTCAAAAGAAAAATATGGAATTATTTTAGACTATGATTTATCTATGAGTGAAATTTATGGGGATGCAATTGAACTATGGCAAACTATTAAGAAACAGAACCCCTTCTTTCCTGTTTGTATTTATACTTCTCACAGTGATGATGTTCAAATTGACTCTTCGGTAGAGAAGAAATTTTCTAAAGATGGATACTCACTGGATGGACAGGTATTTACTAAGGAAGATGAAATTGATAGTATGTTAAAATATATTGATGAGCAAGTTAAGTTAGGAATAGAAAATATCAATACGCTGGAGAGAGTAAATCAAGGTTTAAAGAAATCTGATACTTTTTCTACAGAAGTAGCAATTAACGAAGTTAAAATAGAGCATCAATTTTCTATTAAACAACCTCGACTTTTAAATGATGATATTGCTGATCAATTAGATGATTTAATTGCGAAAGCTTATCAAATTATTGATGAGGCAGGAGAGATGTAGTGAATTATATTAGACAACTATTCAAACTAGATTATAGAGGTTTTGAATCTCCACCGATCAGAAGAGAAAACGTTAGTGAAAAATATTCTGTCAAAAGTCAAAGAGATTTGTTAAAAAGGTATCTAGTAGAGGATTTTAGCGGAATGTGCATATATTGTGGATGGAATTGTAAAAGGTATGGTGGAGCTAGTTTTCATATTGAACATATAAAAAGTCAAAATGATAATAAAGATTTGATAGATGAATATAGCAACTTGGCTTTATCTTGCCCAATATGTAATACTACAAAAAATAAAAAATCCCTCCCTTCTGATTTGGATCCTTTAGGGGAAGACTATAAAAAATTATTTTATAGAAATAATAGAGGTGCAATTGTACCAAACAATACCATAACAGAAGAAGAAAGGAGTTTATCAGAGAAATATATAAAAACTTTAGGTCTGTCAAAAGAATTATATAAGTTAGACTACATCTATTCATCACTTAACATTATTAAACGTAAATCTTATCAATCGCAACAAAAAAATGTATCATTAATTTGTAGTATTTCAACTATATTAGACTTTATAGATGATAACTATTTTCGAAATAGTCAACTGAAATAGTGATATTAAAATGAATTGAGATGATTTTCTAGCAGCAAATTTTAAGTTTTTAGAAAGTAGTTAACCTAATGACAAATTCTGTACGCTCGAACCACTCTGAGAAGTACAACATTGCAGCTTTCTTCTCAGGAGTTGGGGAAATTGAGTTCGGATTTGAACAGACCGACGAGTTCAGAGGTGTGTATGTCAATTAGTTTGATAAGTAAGCGCGTCAGACTTATTAGTTCAACTATACAGATATCCCCTTCAGCTTTCTTTAAGCAACCCAAGTTATACTATAATCATCCTAATAAGTATTGCTGAACATGGTTCGGTAGAACTCACACCTCTGACGCTGAGTCAGACAGTGAAACTTTCTTTTTTTTCATAAATTTCCCAAACAAGTCTAACCTACCATAGTTAGGCTTGTTTTTTTTGTAATAAGAAGATCAGTTTTCCGTAAAAAGTAAACGCTTACGCAAATTTAGTGAAAACGTTAGGCAAAGTCAGTGAAAACGTCTAAAAAACCATCAATTCGTTGACTTTCGTGGAAAATAGGACTAAAATAACAGGGTAAAAAAAATTAAAAGGAGAATTCTACTATGAATCTAACTATCTTAGCCCTCGGTTTGGCCGTTATGGGTGTATCTGTTGGTGAGGGTATCCTCGTTGCCAATATCGCTAAAGCTGCAGCTCGCCAACCTGAGATGTTTAGCAAACTTCAAACATTGATGTTTACTGGTGTTGCCTTTATCGAAGGTACCTTCTTCGTATTGTTTGCCCTTAGCTACATTGTCTAATAGACAAATAAAAGATGAAGGAGGGATGAGCAGTGGAAACTACAAGTAATCCAACCGTCTCATTATTTGGGATTGATTTTGACTTGACTGTCCTTGCCATGTCTCTCTTGACAGTAATTATCGTTTTTGGAGTGGTTTTTTGGTCAAGTCGTAAGATGACCATTAAACCAAAGGGAAAACAAAATGTGCTTGAGTTCATCTATGAGTTTGTGAATAGTACCATTTCTCAAAGTCTTGGGAAATTCACGAAGAATTATAGTTTGCTCTTGTTTGTAATTTTCACCTTTGTTTTTACAGCAAACAACTTAGGTTTGCTTGTGTCTGTAAAAAGTGAGCATTACAATTTTTGGACTTCTCCAACATCGAACTTCGGTGTTACTATCACTCTTTCTTTGATTATTACCCTCATTAGTCATATTGAGGGGATCCGTAAAAAAGGGTTTAAAGGCTATCTAAAGGGCTACCTTTCACCATACCCAGCTATGCTCCCAATGAACATTTTGGAACAATTAACCAACCTTGCTTCATTGGCCTTGCGTTTGTTTGGTAACATTTATTCTGGTGAGGTACTTACTGGCTTGATTCTTCAATTGGTGACCTGGTCTGCTTTTGCAGCACCTGTATCCTTTGCTTTGAACCTTGTCTGGGTTGCCTTTTCAGCCTTTATCGGCTTTATCCAAGCCTATGTCTTTATTATCCTAAGTTCAAACTATATTGGTGATAAAGTCAACGAAGAATAATTAAGAAAGGGAGAAATGAAATGTCAATACTTATTAATAGTACGACACTTGGTAATATCATTATCACACTCGGCTCAGTTTTTCTCTTGTATTACCTCATCCGTAAATTCGCATGGGATCAAATTACAGGAATCTTTGCTGCTCGTGAAAAGAAAATTGCCACAGATATTGATAGTGCTGAAAATGCTCGTCAAGAAGCAGAAAGCTTGGCACAAAAACGTCAAGATGAGTTGGCAGGTGCTCGCACTGAGGCAGCTCAAATTATTGATGGGGCCAAGGAAACTGGTAAAACTCAAGAATCAAAAATCATTGCAGAAGCACATGATGAAGCTAAACGCTTGAAAGAAAAAGCAAATCAAGACATCGCCCAAAGCCGTGTGGAAGCACTTGCTGGCGTTAAAGGTGAAGTTGCAGACTTGACTGTCCTCTTGGCGGAAAAAGTTATGAAACAAAACCTTGATGCTAAAGCGCAATCTGACTTGATTGATAGCTATCTTGATCAATTAGGAGATGCTTAATGGATAAGAAAACACAAGCTCTTGTTGAGCAGTATGCCAGAAGCCTGGTAGAAGTCGCTTTTGAACAAGACGCCGTGTCAACAATCCAAGAAGAAGTAAGGCAAATCCTAACAGTTTTTGCTGAAACAAATCTAAAAACCTTCTTGTCGCAGGAAAATGTGACAAGTGAAGCTAAAAAAGAAAGTTTGAGCTTGTTTCAAGAGTCTTGTTCAGTGTATATGAACAATTTTCTTGAGGTAATCTTACTCAATGACCGTGCCAACATTCTCTATGATGTGTTGAAATTGGTCCTTGAGCTCTTTGATCAAGAAGACAATACTTACGATGTTACAGTGACATCAGCAAGTCCCTTGTCTGAGGAACAAAAAGCCCGACTTTTGGCGATTGTTTCACAAAAATTTGAGATTAAGACACGTCGTTTAGTAGAAAAAATTGATGAGGACCTCATCGGAGGATTCGTCATCAAAGCAAAAAATAAGGTTGTTGACACGTCAATTCGCAGTCAATTGCAAACCTTTAAAACGAATTTGAAATAGAAAGTGGTGTGACTTTTGGCAATTAACGCACAAGAAATTAGCGCTTTAATTAAAAAGCAAATTGAAAACTTCCAGCCAAACTTTGACGTCACTGAAACTGGTGTCGTTACCTATATCGGTGACGGTATCGCACGTGCTCGTGGTCTTGATAATGCCATGAGTGGTGAGTTGCTCGAATTTGAAAATGGTGCCTATGGTATGGCCCAAAACCTTGAAACTAATGATGTCGGTATCATTATCTTGGGGGATTTCGTAGCAATTCGTGAAGGCGATATTGTTAAACGTACTGGAAAAATCATGGAAGTTCCAGTTGGTGAAGCCCTTATTGGTCGTGTAGTAAACCCACTTGGGCAACCAGTTGATGGTCTTGGTGACATCGAAACAACAGGTTTCCGTCCAGTTGAAACACCTGCTCCAGGTGTTATGCAACGTAAATCAGTTTCTGAGCCATTGCAAACTGGTCTTAAGGCCATTGATGCCTTGGTTCCAATTGGACGTGGTCAACGTGAATTGGTCATCGGGGACCGCCAAACTGGTAAAACTTCAGTAGCCATTGATGCTATCTTGAACCAAAAAGGGCAAGATATGATCTGTATTTATGTGGCTATTGGTCAAAAAGAATCAACAGTTCGTACACAAGTAGAAACTCTCCGTAAACATGGTGCTCTTGATTACACAATCGTTGTGACTGCCTCAGCATCACAGCCATCACCATTGCTTTACATCGCACCTTACGCTGGTGTTGCAATGGCTGAAGAGTTCATGTATAACGGAAAACACGTCTTGATTGTTTATGATGATTTGTCTAAACAAGCCGTGGCCTACCGTGAACTTTCATTGCTTCTCCGTCGTCCACCAGGTCGTGAAGCCTACCCAGGGGATGTCTTCTATCTCCACTCACGTCTTTTGGAACGTTCAGCCAAAGTTTCAGATGATCTTGGTGGTGGTTCAATTACTGCCTTGCCAATCATCCAAACGCAAGCCGGAGATATCTCAGCTTATATCGCAACAAACGTTATCTCAATCACAGATGGACAAATCTTCTTGCAAGAAAACTTGTTTAACTCAGGTATTCGTCCAGCCATTGATGCGGGTTCTTCCGTATCACGTGTAGGTGGATCAGCGCAAATTAAAGCGATGAAGAAGGTTGCTGGTACACTTCGTCTTGACTTGGCTTCATATCGTGAACTTGAAGCCTTTACGCAATTTGGTTCAGATTTGGATGCTGCGACTCAAGCGAAATTGAACCGCGGTCGTCGTACAATCGAAGTTTTGAAACAACCGCTTCATAAACCACTTCCAGTTGAGAAACAAGTTGTTATCCTTTACGCTTTGACACACGGTTTCTTGGATAGTGTTCCGGTTGATCAAATCTTGGATTTTGAAGAAGCACTCTATGACTACTTTGATAGTCACCATGAGGATATCTTTGAAACTATTCGTACAACTAAGGATCTTCCTGAGGAATCTGTACTTAATGAAGCTATCCAAGCTTTCAAAGATCAGTCAGAATATAAATAGAAATAGGGAGGACAGCATATGGCAGGCTCTCTAAGAGAAATCCAAGCAAAAATTGCTTCAACAAAGAAAACGAGTCAGATTACAGGAGCCATGCAAATGGTTTCTGCCTCAAAATTGACACGTTCTGAGCAAGCTGCTAAAGATTTCCAAATCTATGCCTCAAAAATTAGACAGATCACAACAGATCTTCTACATTCAGAATTGATTAATGGTTCGTCAAATCCAATGTTGGACGCACGCCCAGTTCGTAAGACAGGTTACATTGTCATTACTTCAGATAAGGGACTTGTTGGAGGTTATAACTCAACAATTCTTAAAGCTGTGTTGGACATGATTAAACGTGACCATGATTCTGAAGATGAATATGCTATCATTTCTATTGGTGGAACAGGTTCAGATTTCTTCAAGGCTCGTAACATGAATGTTGCTTTTGAACTTCGTGGCCTTGAAGATCAACCTAGTTTTGAACAAGTCGGAAAAATCATTTCTAAAGCAGTAGGAATGTATCAAAATGAACTTTTTGATGAACTCTATGTGTGCTACAACCACCATGTCAACAGTTTGTCTAGTGAGGTTCGTGTTGAACAAATGCTTCCTATCGCTGATTTGGATCCCAATGAATCAGAAGGTCATGTGTTGACCAAGTTTGAATTGGAACCAGATCGTGACACTATTTTGGATCAACTCTTGCCACAATATGCTGAGAGTCTTATCTACGGTGCTATCGTAGATGCCAAAACAGCTGAGCACGCAGCGGGTATGACTGCAATGCAGACAGCCACTGATAATGCTAAGAATGTGATTAACGATTTGACAATCCAATATAACCGTGCGCGTCAAGCTGCCATCACTCAGGAAATTACTGAAATCGTTGGCGGTGCAAGTGCACTTGAATAGCTAGAGATTTGTCTTAATTAGACACACATGAAAAAAGGATGATTGTCATCCAGAAAACTATCATAAGGAGAAAACAATGAGCTCAGGCAAAATTGCTCAGGTTGTTGGTCCTGTTGTAGACGTAGCGTTTGCAGCTGGTGATAAACTTCCTGAGATTAACAATGCATTGGTCGTTTATACTGATGAACAAAAGTCTAAACGTATCGTGCTCGAAGTAGCTCTTGAACTTGGAGAAGGTGTGGTTCGTACCATTGCCATGGAATCTACTGATGGATTGACTCGTGGACTAGAAGTTCTGGACACTGGTCGTCCAATCAGCGTTCCTGTTGGTAAAGATACCCTTGGACGTGTCTTTAACGTTCTTGGTGATACCATTGACTTGGAAGCACCTTTTGCAGACGATGCAGAGCGTGAACCAATTCACAAAAAAGCACCAACTTTCGATGAATTGTCAACATCTACTGAAATCCTTGAAACAGGGATTAAAGTTATCGACTTGCTAGCCCCTTACCTTAAGGGTGGTAAAGTCGGACTATTCGGTGGTGCCGGTGTTGGTAAAACCGTTCTTATTCAAGAGTTGATTCACAACATTGCCCAAGAGCACGGTGGTATTTCCGTGTTTACAGGTGTTGGTGAACGTACACGTGAAGGTAATGACCTTTACTGGGAAATGAAAGAATCTGGCGTTATCGAGAAAACAGCCATGGTCTTCGGTCAAATGAACGAACCACCTGGAGCACGTATGCGTGTTGCCCTTACTGGTTTGACAATCGCGGAATACTTCCGTGACGTCGAAGGTCAAGACGTGCTTCTCTTCATCGATAACATCTTCCGTTTCACTCAAGCAGGTTCTGAGGTTTCTGCCCTTCTTGGTCGTATGCCATCAGCCGTTGGTTACCAACCTACACTTGCTACTGAAATGGGTCAATTGCAAGAACGTATCACATCAACTAAAAAAGGTTCTGTTACATCAATCCAAGCCATCTACGTTCCAGCCGATGACTATACTGACCCAGCGCCAGCTACAGCATTTGCTCACTTGGATTCAACAACCAACCTTGAACGTAAGTTGACACAAATGGGTATTTACCCAGCCGTTGACCCATTGGCATCAAGCTCACGTGCCCTTTCACCTGAAATTGTTGGTGAGGAACACTATGCTGTTGCGACTGAAGTTCAACGTGTGCTTCAACGTTACCGTGAATTGCAAGATATTATCGCTATCCTTGGTATGGATGAATTGTCAGACGAAGAAAAAACATTGGTTGGACGTGCTCGTCGTATCCAATTCTTCTTGTCACAAAACTTTAACGTTGCTGAACAGTTTACAGGTCAACCAGGTTCTTATGTTCCAGTTGCTGAAACCGTTCGTAGCTTTAAAGAAATCCTTGAAGGTAAATATGACAATCTTCCAGAAGATGCCTTCCGTAGCGTAGGTCCAATTGAGGATGTGGTAGCTAAAGCTAAAGCTATGGGCTACTAATGAGGTGAAGATATGGCACAAATGACCGTACAAGTGGTAACTCCGGATGGTCTCAAATATGACCACCATGCCAGCTTTATCCACGCGGTTACTAAAGATGGTCAAATTGGTATCTTGCCAGGCCATATTAACTTGATTGCGCCACTTGAAGTGGATGAACTCAAGGTTCGTCGTGTGGATGACGAGAGTCACGTCGATTGGATTGCCGTAAACGGTGGTATCATCGAAGTTAAAGATGATTTTATTACTATCGTTGCCGATTCAGCAGAACGTGAACGCGACATTGACGTTTCTCGTGCCGAACGTGCCAAGCAACGTGCCGAACGTGACTTGGAAGAAGCAACCAAATCTGACCGTATTGATGAAGTTCAACGTGCTCAGGTTGCTCTCCGTCGAGCACTTAATCGTATCAGTGTCGGTACAAAATAAGATAAACAAAAAGCGAGACTTAGGTCTTGTTTTTTGTTTGTCGTAAGAGAAAACATGAGAAGCAGCAAGGTTATCAAAGAAAGCTCATTGTAAAACCTATCTGAAGGTAAGTTAAAAAATTAGATTTCCAGTCTTGAAAACGGTTAATTTAGCTTTTACTTTAGTTTAAGGTATCAAAGTGTTATAATATAAGCTGTTAGCTTTATATTTTTAGAGAAAATGTAGAGTAACGTAATAGAAAGTATGAGTTTTTTAAAGATATGAAAATTGAAAAGAAGCATCTTTTAGATTACACCATCTTGATACCTTATTTAATCTTATCCGTAGTTGGTTTAATAGTAGTGTATTCAACAACGAGTGCTCGTTTAGTAGCCTTAGGTGCCAATCCCTTTGCATCTGTTATAAACCAAGGAGCCTTTTGGTTGGTATCCTTGTTCTCTATTTTTTTCATCTACCGACTGAAATTGAACTTTCTCAGGAAAGATAAGCTTTTGGGTGTTGTTATTGCCTTTGAGATTTTACTTTTAGTCATTGCCAAATTTTTCACCAGGGAAATCAATGGTGCCAATGGTTGGATTGTGCTTGGTCCCTTGTCTTTCCAACCAGCGGAGTACCTTAAAATCATTGTTGTCTGGTTCTTGGCACACACTTTTTCAAAAAAACAGTCTGCTATAGAACGTTATGACTACCAAGCCTTGACGAAGAATAGATGGATTCCAAGGAATGGTAAGGAACTGAATGACTGGCGCGTTTATTTGCTCGTTATGATTGGTTTGGTTGCTATCCAGCCCGACTTGGGTAATGCGGCCATTATTGTATTGACTACGGTAGTTATGTTTTCAATTTCTGGTGTCGGCTACCGCTGGTTCACGGCCTTATTTGCCGGTATTGTAGGAGTTTCATCTGCCTTCCTAGGTTTAATTGCCTTGGTAGGGGTACAAACCATGGCTAAGGTACCTATCTTCGGTTATGTTGCCAAGCGTTTCGCAGCTTATTTTAATCCTTTTAAGGATTTGACAGGATCCGGTCTACAGTTATCTCATTCTTACTATGCTATGAGTAATGGGGGCTGGTTCGGGCTTGGACTTGGAAATTCAATTGAGAAAACTGGATATTTACCAGAAGCTACAACAGACTTTGTGTTTTCGATTGTTATTGAAGAATTAGGTCTTATCGGAGCAGGCTTGATTCTGGCCCTCCTCTTTTTCCTCATTCTTCGTATTATGATTGTGGGGGTTAAGGCCAGAAATCCATTTAACTCTATGATGGCGCTTGGTGTGGGAGCTCTCATGCTTATGCAGGTCTTTGTTAACATCGGAGGAATTTCAGGGCTAATCCCATCGACAGGGGTTACCTTCCCCTTCCTTTCACAAGGTGGTAACTCGCTTTTGGTAACTTCAGTTGGGATAGCCTTTGTCTTGAACATCGCTGCTAATGAAAAGCGTGATAATATTGTTCAAGCTATTGAGGAAGAATTGTCTCATACTCAAGAATTAGAAAGTCAAGATGAAAAAATTGTACCTTTAAGAAGAAGTCGTTAATACGGCTTCTTTTTTTACTTGGTAGCGTTTTTGCATTAGCAAGGAGATTACTAAAAGCTTATAGAAGTAGTAGAAATAGAAATACGGAAAGAAATATTTGTGATTACTCTAAAGAAAAATTGAAAACTATATAAAATACTTGCAATTCTATGACATTTTGATAGAATAGTAGAGTAAAGTTAGACTGTATTGCCTACTGTCTATCTATAAAATATATTTTATTGGAGGCTTTTCCTAAATGGCAAAAGAAAAATACGATCGTAGTAAACCACACGTTAACATTGGTACAATCGGACACGTTGACCACGGTAAAACTACTTTGACAGCTGCTATCACAACTGTATTGGCTCGTCGTCTTCCTAGCGCAGTTAACACACCAAAAGACTACGCTTCAATCGACGCTGCTCCAGAAGAACGTGAACGCGGTATCACAATCAACACTGCACACGTTGAGTACGAAACTGAAAAACGTCACTACGCTCACATCGATGCGCCAGGACACGCGGACTACGTTAAAAACATGATCACTGGTGCCGCTCAAATGGACGGTGCGATCCTTGTAGTAGCATCTACTGACGGACCAATGCCACAAACTCGTGAGCACATCCTTCTTTCACGTCAGGTTGGTGTTAAACACCTTATCGTCTTCATGAACAAAGTTGACTTGGTTGACGATGAAGAATTGCTTGAATTGGTTGAAATGGAAATCCGTGACCTTCTTTCAGAATACGATTTCCCAGGTGATGACATTCCAGTTATCCAAGGTTCAGCTCTTAAAGCTCTTGAAGGTGATTCTAAATACGAAGACATCATCATGGACTTGATGAACACTGTTGACGAATACATCCCAGAACCAGAACGTGACACTGACAAACCATTGTTGCTTCCAGTCGAAGACGTATTCTCAATCACTGGTCGTGGTACTGTTGCTTCAGGACGTATCGACCGTGGTGTTGTTCGTGTTAATGACGAAGTTGAAATCGTTGGTCTTAAAGAAGATATCCAAAAAGCAGTTGTTACTGGTGTTGAAATGTTCCGTAAACAACTTGACGAAGGTATTGCCGGAGATAACGTCGGTGTTCTTCTTCGTGGTATCCAACGTGATGAAATCGAACGTGGTCAAGTATTGGCTGCACCTGGTTCAATCAACCCACACACTAAATTCAAAGGTGAAGTTTACATCCTTTCTAAAGAAGAAGGTGGACGTCACACTCCATTCTTCAACAACTACCGTCCACAGTTCTACTTCCGTACAACTGACGTAACAGGTTCAATCGAACTTCCTGCAGGTACTGAAATGGTTATGCCTGGTGATAACGTGACTATCGACGTTGAGTTGATCCACCCAATCGCCGTTGAACAAGGTACAACATTCTCTATCCGTGAAGGTGGACGTACTGTTGGTTCAGGTATCGTATCTGAAATCGAAGCTTAATTAATATTAAGTTCCCAATACAATTATTCGTCAGACAATAATTGAGAGAGTCGAGTTTACTCGGCTCTTTTTGGTGTTTAAAAATACTCGTAATATTATATTTTTGACGTGTTTTAGATGCTTAATCTAAGTTTTGATAGTGATAAATACACATAAAGCAGGCTGAGTTTTCGGAATTTTCCTAAAATCCTAGTAATAGTAAGGGATTTGTGATAAAATAAACGAGTAAATAAATAAAAGAAGAGGTATGTGAAATGTCACGTAAACCATTTATCGCTGGTAACTGGAAAATGAACAAAAATCCAGAAGAAGCAAAAGCATTCGTTGAAGCTGTAGCATCAAAACTTCCTTCATCAGATCTTGTTGAAGCTGGTATCGCAGCTCCTGCAGTTGACTTGACAGCTGTACTTGCTGCTGCTAAAGGTTCAGACCTTAAAGTTGCTGCACAAAACACTTACTTTGAAAATGCTGGTGCCTTCACTGGTGAAACTAGCCCACAAGTTTTGAAAGAAATCGGTACTGACTACGTTGTTATCGGTCACTCAGAACGTCGTGACTACTTCCACGAAACTGATGAAGACATCAACAAAAAAGCAAAAGCAATCTTTGCTAACGGTATGCTTCCAATCATCTGTTGTGGTGAATCACTTGAAACTTACGAAGCTGGTAAAGCAGCAGAATTCGTAGGTGCTCAAGTTTCAGCTGCTCTTGCTGGATTGACTGCAGAACAAGTAGCTTCAACAGTTATCGCATACGAACCAATCTGGGCTATCGGTACTGGTAAATCAGCTTCACAAGACGACGCACAAAAAATGTGTAAAGTTGTTCGTGACGTTGTAGCTGCTGACTTTGGTCAAGAAGTTGCTGACAAAGTACGTGTTCAATACGGTGGATCAGTTAAACCTGAAAACGTTGCTGAATACATGGCTTGTCCAGACGTTGACGGAGCTCTTGTTGGTGGTGCTTCACTTGAAGCTGAAAGCTTCTTGGCATTGCTTGACTTCGTTAAATAATTTTAGATAAAGTCGAGGTTTTCCTCGGCTTTTTTGTTTTTTGATGAATAGCTTTATAAATAATTGCTTGGGATAAGACAAATGGTGCAGGTTTGTAAAAACGAACGCTTTAGGTGCTCTATTTTATAGGTTTAGGGTTTGACAAATAGAATTGGATTGCCCAAAGAGACAGATAATATGCTATAATGAAAGTAGTATAACTAGAGCTCAGATGCTAATAGTCTGTATGCTCCGCATTTTTTTCCAAAAAAGGAGAGTTAGAATCATGACTTTTGATGCAATTGACCAAATGGCGGTCAGCACTATTCGTTCGCTTTCGATCGAGGCAATTCAAGCCGCGAATTCTGGGCACCCAGGTCTTCCTATGGGTGCAGCGCCGATGGCTTATGTGCTTTGGAACCATGTGATGAATGTTAATCCAAAGACTAGCCGCAACTGGACAAACCGTGACCGTTTTGTTCTTTCTGCAGGTCATGGTTCTGCCTTACTTTATAGTCTCTTGCACCTTTCTGGCTACGACGTGACAATGGACGACTTGAAGAACTTCCGTCAATGGGGATCTAAGACTCCAGGTCACCCTGAAGTTAACCATACAGATGGTGTTGAAGCAACATCAGGTCCTCTTGGTCAAGGGATTGCTAATGCTGTAGGTATGGCAATGGCTGAAGCACACTTGGCAGCTAAATTTAACAAACCTGGTTTTGATATTGTTGACCATTATACTTATGCTCTCCATGGCGATGGTTGTTTGATGGAAGGTGTTTCTCAAGAAGCTGCTAGTCTTGCTGGTCACCTTAAACTTGGTAAGTTGGTACTTCTTTACGATTCAAATGATATCTCACTTGATGGACCAACTTCAATGGCTTTCACTGAAGATGTTAAGGCTAAGTTTGAAGCTTATGGTTGGCAACACATTCTTGTTAAAGATGGTAATGATTTGGAAGCTATTGCTAAAGCTATCGAAGAAGCTAAAGCTGAGACAGATAAACCATCTATTATTGAAGTTAAGACAATCATTGGTTACGGAGCTGAAGGACAAGGAACATCAGCTGTCCACGGTGCTCCAATTGGTCAAGACGGTATTGATCATGCAAAAGGTGTTTATGGTTATGATGCACCGGCATTTACAGTTCCAGATGAAGTCGCTCGTCGTTTCGAAGCTGGTATTAAATTCCGTGGTGAAGCTGCTGAAAATGCTTGGCAAACTAAATTTGCAGAATATGAAGCTGCTTACCCAGAATTGGCTGCGGAATACAAGGCTGCCTTTGCGAATGAACCTGTACACGTTGACTTGAATGCTCATGAATTGGGTTCAGCAGTAGCTAGCCGTGTGTCAAGCCAACAAGCTATCCAACAGATTTCTAAACAAGTTCCTTCATTCTGGGGAGGTTCAGCAGACCTTTCAGCTTCTAACAATACTATGGTTAAGGCTGAGTCTGATTTCCAAGCAGACAACTATGCTGGACGTAATATTTGGTTCGGTGTACGTGAGTTTGCTATGGCTGCAGCAATGAATGGTATTGCTCTTCATGGTGGTACTCGTGTTTATGGTGGTACTTTCTTCGTCTTCTCAAACTACTTGCTTCCAGCAGTACGTATGGCAGCTCTTCAAAACTTGCCAGTAACTTATGTTATGACTCACGACTCAGTAGCAGTTGGTGAAGATGGACCTACTCACGAACCAATCGAACAATTGGCAAGTGTGCGTTCAATGCCTAACCTTAACGTTATCCGTCCTGCAGATGGTAATGAAACTAATGCTGCGTGGAAACGTGCCTTGGCTGAGACTGAACGTCCAACAATGCTAGTTTTGACACGTCAAAACTTGCCAGTCCTTGATGGTACAGCTGAAAATGCCGAAGCTGGTGTCAATAAAGGGGCTTACATCATCTCAGAAGCTAAAGGTGATCTTGATGGTATCATCATTGCGACAGGTTCTGAAGTGAAATTGGCTCTTGATACTCAAGCGGCTCTTGAAGCTGAAGGAGTGCATGTCCGTGTTGTTTCAATGCCATCACAAAATCTCTTTGATGAACAAGATGCTGCATATAAAGAAGAAGTTCTTCCAGCAGCTGTGACAAAACGTTTGGCTATCGAAGCTGGAACTAGCTTTGGTTGGGGCAAATATGTTGGTCTTGCAGGTAAAACACTTACTATTGATACTTGGGGTGCCTCAGCACCTGGTGACCGTATCTTTAAAGAATATGGATTCACTGTTGAAAATGCAAGTCAACTTTACAAATCATTGTAAGAAAAGAATGAGCTTGGCTAGTCCAAGTTCTTTTTTGTAAATTTCATACAGAACTTGACTTTTTAGGGCATAGTGTTAGAATGACTGTGTCAGCCGATTTAGCTCAGTTGGTAGAGCAACGCACTCGTAACGCGTAGGTCACAGGTTCGAAACCTGCAATCGGCATGGTCAGAAGTATTCAGATAGAAACAGGGGTTTTTAGAAACCTCTGTTTTCTTTTGCCCTTGATTGTTCATTTGAGCTAAAATTTGATAAAATAGAAAGTAAAGAAATCAAAAAGGAAGTATCATGTCAAAAGGGTTATTAATCTCAATCGAAGGGCCAGATGGTGCTGGAAAGACAACAGTTTTGGAGGCACTTTTACCTCGTCTTAGAGAAGCCTATCCAGCCAAAGTCGTGACGACACGTGAACCAGGAGGAGTAGCTATTGCAGAGCAAATCCGTGAGGTTATTCTGGATGTAGATAATACGGCTATGGATGCTAAGACAGAGCTCTTGCTCTATATTGCTGCTCGCCGTCAACATCTGGTTGAGAAGGTTTTGCCAGAGCTTGAAAAGGGCAATATGGTCATCATGGATCGCTTTATTGATTCATCAGTTGCCTATCAAGGGACTGGTCGTGGCTTGAATCAGAATGAGATTGCCTGGTTAAATGCCTATGCGACTGATGGGTATAAACCTGATGTGACCCTATTGTTTGATGTGGATTCTGAGACTGGTTTGGACCGCATTGCAGCTAGCGGCGAACGTGAAGTCAATCGGTTGGATTTAGAGAAACTTGACCTACATCAGCGTGTACGTCAAGGTTATTTGGATTTGGCACAGGCTGAACCAGAACGTATCAAGCTAATTGATGCCTCACAGGATTTTGAGGATGTTGTAGAGCAAGCTTGGAATGTAATTAAAGACTATTTATAAGGAGCAAGATGAAGTTAGCTGAAAGTCAAAGCAAACTATTTGAAGAGTTTTCACAAATTATCAGAGAAAATCGTTTGAGTCATGCTTATTTGTTTTCGGGTGATTTTGGAAGTCTCGACATGGCTATTTGGCTAGCACAGAGTCGGTTTTGTCTGACTCCTGAGAATGGTCTACCTTGTGGTCACTGTCGTCCCTGTCGCTTGATTGCACAGGGGGACTTTTCTGATGTTAAATTAGTAGAGCCACAAGGACAGATTATTAAGACGGACACGATTCGTCAGTTGACTAGAGAGTTTAGTCAATCGAGTTTTGAGGGGCAGGCTCAGGTTTTTATCATTCGGGATGCAGATAAGATGCACGTCAATGCTGCTAACAGTCTTTTAAAGTTTATTGAAGAACCTCAAAGTCAGATTTATATTTTTCTTTTGACAGCTGATGATAGTCGTATGTTACCGACGATTAAAAGCCGAGCTCAACTCTTTTATTTTCCAAAGAATCGGGCTTATCTGGAAGAGTTGTTGCAGAAGGAAGGCTTGTTGCTGACACAAGCCAAAGTGTTGGCGGACTTTGCTAAAGATGATGTTCAGGCTTTAGACTTAGCTAAAGATAATAAGATTCTTGATCTGATTAATACAGTAGAGCGTTTCACACAGTCCCTGCTATCTAATCAGGACCTGCTTTATTTGGACGTTGCAAAACTGGCTGTCCAGTGTAGTGAAAAGTCGGAACAAGAGATGGTCTGGGCTTTTTTAACTTATCAATTGGGGAAGGATATACAAAATCCACAAGCAAGACGATGGCTAGACTTAGTTTATGAGGCACGAAAAATGTGGCTAGCTAATGTCAGCTTTCAAAATGCGATGGAGTATATGGTATTATCATGACAGAAGTCATTGGAATAAAATTTGAAGAAACTGGAGCAGTAGAATATGTTGTTCCTGATAAAAATTATGCCAAAGATGACTTTGTAGTCGTTTTGGAGAAAAAAGATAAACGCCTAGCCCAGGTTGTCATGGAAAACACAGATTTTCCTGAGGTTAGTTTGCCTGCGGATTTGAATCGGGTTGAAGGATTGGCAGGAGAGAAAGATTTCGCTAGATATGATGAAAATCTTTTGAAGGCTGAAAAGAGTATGGGAGTAGTAGCTGATTTAATTACTCAAAATCAGCTAGAAATGAAGGTGGTTGACATTGTCTTTCCGCTAAACTGCTCTTATGTGCTAATCAGTTTTGTTGCTGAAAAACGGGTAGATTTTCGTCAATTGCTCAAAGATTTGGCTTCTTACTTTAAGACACGTATTGAGTTGCGCCAAATTTCGAGTCGTGAGGAATCAAAGATTTATGGTGGCCTAGGACCTTGTGGCCGAGCACTTTGTTGTTCTAGTTTTTTGGGTGAATTCCCACCAGTATCGATTAAGATGGCTAAAAATCAGAGTTTATCTTTGAATTCTGGTAAGATGAATGGGGTCTGTGGTCGACTTATGTGTTGTCTCAGTTATGAAGATGACTTTTACCGAGATAGCAAGGCTAGTTATCCTGACTTGGGTGATGACATTGAAACCAAGGATGGCACAGGTCAGGTCGTTGCCATTGATGTAATTGCAGGGACTATTAAGGTTGTATTTGAAAAAGGGCGTGCGCCCCTAACTTATGGAGTGGAGGAAGTTCAGCTAAATGGAAAAGCGTGAATTGTATGATAAATTCGAGGAATTATCACAAAATTTGATGTCGATGTTGGCAGAAGTGGAAGCAATTAAGGCGAACTTCTCAGGGATTCTTGATGAGAATACGGCCCTCAAGTTGGAAAACGACAAGTTGCGTGAGCACTTGAGTCAAGTGGTTCAAGAGGAGACAGGGACTAAAATGTCTCATGGTAAGGTGAACCTCGAGGCTATTTATGATGATGGATTCCATATTTGTCCAGATTTTTATGGCCAACGTCGTGATAATAATGAAGCTTGTGGCTTCTGTGCAGAATTGTTGTACGGAGACTAAACATGCAGGTTCAAAAGAGTTTTAAGGGGCAATCTAGCTACGGTACCCTCTATCTGGTTCCCACTCCTATTGGGAATTTGCAGGATATGACTTTTCGTAGTGTGCAAATCCTGAAAGAGGTGGATCTTATTTGTGCGGAGGACACGCGCAATACGGGTCTCTTACTCAAGCATTTTGAGATTGAAACCAAGCAGTATTCTTTTCATGAGCACAATGCCTATGAGAAAATTCCAGATTTACTGGAGCGTTTGAAGTCAGGTCTTTCTTTGGCTCAGGTTTCTGATGCGGGTATGCCTTCCATTTCGGATCCTGGGCATGATTTGGTCAAAGCCGCCATTGCTGAGGATATTCCTGTGGTGGCCTTACCGGGAGCATCAGCTGGTATTACAGCCTTGATTGCTAGTGGTTTAGCACCCCAACCTCATATTTTTTATGGCTTCCTGCCTCGTAAAAAGGGAAAGCAGATTGATTTCTTCAAGGAAAAAGTATCTTATCCTGAGACACAGATTTTTTACGAGTCACCTTACCGTGTGGCGGATACCCTCGAAAATATGTATGAGGTCTATGGCAACCGTCAAGTAACGCTAGTTCGAGAATTAACCAAGCTTTATGAAGAGTACCAGCGAGGGTCAATTTCAGAAATTTTAGATTATATTGCTAGTAATCCTCTCAAGGGAGAATGTTTACTGATTGTGGCTGGAGCTTCTGAAAATGATAGGGAAGAAAATCTAACATCAGATGTTACGCCAGTGGAGGCTGTTGAAGCTTTAATTGCTTCTGGTATGAAACCTAATCAGGCTATAAAAACCGTTGCTAAAGAGCGAAAAATAAACAGACAAGAGCTTTATAACCTTTTCCATGGGGTTTAAGAGACTCTTTTTTTGTGGCGACATAAGATCTCAGAAAAGAAAGAATTATCAAAAAATTCCGTAGATACGCTTGTTTATCTCATGCTTTTGTGTTATATTATCTGACATAAAATAATTTGAGAATTGGAGTGGTTTCATGGATACAGGTAGCAGTGCCTTTATATTGATTTGTTCAGCCATGGTTTGTTTGATGACACCGGCCTTGGCTTTCTTCTATGGTGGGCTCGGACGTCGTAAGAATGTTATCAATACCATGATGATGTCTGTTCTTCCCTTAGCTATAGCTTCTCTCTTGTGGATTGTTGCTGGCTACTCGCTTTCTTTTGGCGGTCATGGGAACATCTTCGGTAATTTCAGTCACCTTTTTTTAAATGGCGTGTCTGAAACTGCCTCAAGTCGTGGTCTAACCATTCCTGATATGCTGTTTGCTGCTTTTCAGATGATGTTTTCAATTATCTGTGTGGCGATTTTGACGGGTTCAGTGGTAGGAAGGATGCGCTTTACACCTTTAGCCATCTTTGTTGTCTTTTGGTTGATTCTTGTCTACTATCCATTTGCACATATGGTTTGGGACGAAGGGCTCCTTGCTAAATGGGGGACGATTGACTTCGCAGGTGGTGATGTGGTTCATATTACCTCGGGGGTATCGGCCTTGGTTTTGGCAATCGTTGTTGGTAAACGTCGTGATTTTGGCATTTTAGAACACCGTCCTCATAATGTTCCTTTTGTCCTATTGGGAGCGGGTCTCTTATGGTTTGGTTGGTTTGGTTTCAATGCAGGATCAGCCTTGGCCGCTAATGGTTTGGCAGTGCACGCGCTAGTAACCACCCATGTTTCAGCTGCTGCAGCCATGTTTTCATGGTTGGCAATTGAAAAACATGTCACAGGACATCCATCCTTGGTTGGTGGTTCAACCGGTTTGGTGGCAGGACTGGTTGCAATCACACCTGGAGCAGGTTTTGTTTCAATTTGGAGTGCCATTCTAATTGGTCTTATGGTTAGTCCGATTTGTTTCTATGCTATTTCTGTCTTGAAGAAACGTTTTGCCTATGATGATGCTTTGGATGCTTTTGGTTGCCACGGTGTTGGAGGTATCTTTGGTGGTTTGGCTACTGCGATTTTTACGACACCAGATTTAGCCCTAGATAAGGCCAATATTGGCTTGATTTATGGAAAGGCCCATCTCTTTATTGTGACCATTTTGGCTATTGTCTTTACAGCTATTTGGTCTGCTCTTGTGACCTATGGTATTATTAAAGTAATTGCTCATTATATGCCTTTGCGTGTTAGTGACCGTGATGAAGCTATTGGTCTTGATGACTGTGAACACAAAGAGACAGCCTATCCAACCTTTATGGGCTTAGATTCGTAGGAGAATACAGATGAAAAAAGTAGAAGCGATTATTCGTTCGGATAAATTGGAAGATTTGAAAAATGCCTTGACTGGTAGTGGCTTGGCCAAGGGGATGACTGTAAGTCAAGTTCTGGGTTACGGTAATCAACGTGGCTTTGCAGAGTTTGTTCGTGGACAGCGCATTGTTCCTACCTTATTAGCTAAGGTTAAGGTTGAAATTGTAGTTAAGGATATGGCGGTTGACGAAGTTGTTGATGTCATTCGGAGCGCCGTGGCGACAGGAGAAGTTGGTGATGGGAAGATTTTTATTGTTCCTATTGATGATGTTATCCGCATTCGTACTGGTGAACGTGGTGGAGACGCCATTTAATATAATGAAGGCTTAAACCGGTTGGTTTGGGTCTTTTTTAGTGAATTTTGATATACTTAGAGGAGTTAGTATGATTGAGGGGGTGACCAATTGGCAAAAGGAAAAAAGAAAAGTAAGTCTAAAGCTAGACCTAAGAAAACTAAAAAGAAACAGAAGTCTTTCCTGCTCTTTCCTAAATTTTTCCAAAAGTGGAGTCTGATTTTTATTGGCCTATTTGCCTTATTGGGACTCCTAGCTAGTTTGAATTTTCCAAAGTTGACTATGGAAAAAAACATGACATCTACAGATGAGAAGACGGTTGCTTTTATTGCCGAGATTGGCGAGACGTCGCGCTATTTGGCAGCTAGAAACGACCTTTATGCATCTGTCATGATTGCTCAGGCCATCTTGGAATCTGACTCTGGACAATCCAGTTTGAGTCAGAAGCCGTCCTATAACTTCTTTGGGATTAAGGGGGACTACAATGGTCAAAGTGTGACCCTACCGACCTGGGAGGATGATGGTAAGGGCAATCCTTACTATATTGATGCGGCTTTTCGTTCTTATGGTTCTGTTGAAAATTCTTTACAGGACTATGTGGATTTCCTTGAGGGAAGCTACTATGTAGGGGTGCACCGTTCCAATACTAAGAATTATAAGGATGCGACGGCAGCCCTAACGGGGGTCTACGCTACGGACACAACCTATGGAGACAAATTAAACAGCATCATTGAACAATATCAGTTAACCATTTATGACACTTATTAGGGTTGAAGGAGAGTAAAATGAATCAGAACCAAGTGAAACTCATTGCAATAGATATGGACGGGACGCTCTTAAATAGCCAAAAAGAGATTCCTGTAGAGAATATTAAGGCTATTCAAGAAGCAGCTGCGGCAGGTATCAAAATTGTCCTTTGTACAGGACGCCCACGTTCAGGTATTCTTCCCCATTTTGAGAAATTAGGACTGAGTGAAGAAGAGTACATTATCATGAACAATGGTTGTTCAACTTATGAGACAAAAAATTGGAACTTGCTTCAATATGAAAGTTTATCTCGCTCTGAGATGGAAGAACTCTTGCAGGCTTGCGAAGGCTTTCCAGAGGTGGCTCTAACCTTTACTGGTGAGAAGACTTACTATGTTGTGGGCGATGAAGTGCCTGAGCTAGTAGCATATGATGCTAGCACTGTTTTCACAGAAGCGAAGGCTAGAAGTTTGGAAGAGATCTTTGTGGAAGGCCAAGTGATTTTCCAAGCCATGTATATGGCTGATTCTGAACCTTTGGACGCCTTCCAAAACGCTGTGCAAGATAGACTTAGTCAAAGCTATAGCACAGTTCGTAGCCAAGACTATATCTTTGAAATCATGCCACAGGGGGCAACTAAAGCCAGTGGACTTAAGCATTTAGCGGAAAAACTTGGAATTGCTCCAGATCAAATCATGGCTCTGGGTGATGCTGCTAATGACCTTGAAATGCTTAAATTCGTCGGTCAAAGTGTTGCCATGGGTAATGCTAGTGACGATATTAAAGAGTTGTGTAAGTATGTGACCTTGACAAATGACGAGGCAGGCGTAGCCCACGCTATTCGTACTTGGGCTTTATAAGAAAAAGACCTTTAGCTTCTATCTGCTAAAGGTTTTTCGATTTTTAATAATGGCAACAAGAGTAGTCAGTGTGATGGTGACATCAGTGACGGCAGCTGGGTAAGCCTGAATGGTCAAATCGTAAATGAGCCAGAGTAACATATTCTCAATGATGACCCAGCGAAGCCACTGAAGGTTTCGTGTGATGGCAATGGCTAAACTATAAGAGACTGAAGAGATGATTGGCAGATAGCCAATAAGTCCAAGCTGATTGAGGTAGGATCCTAAGATGATTTGAATAATGATGAGGATGGTCAAGATAGCCTTGGTCATCTTCTTTTTGACCATCAAGCTATTACGAATGATGGAAATACTAATGGTTAAAGCACCCGTATAGCCCCCTAGAAGTAGGTTGGCAATAGCAGTAAAAATATAGTCGGTAATTTGCCAGACCAGCATTTTATGTTTTGATTTTGCAAAAGAGGATATGGCGACACAGAGAGCTCCGATGGCTGAGAATACTTGTGCTAGAAGATAGATTGTCATGGTATAACTTTCAATTTTTGTCTCCATTATATCACAAGGATTCAAGAGATTTTCATCTCATTTTTAGAATTTACAGCCCTAATATGTTAGCGTTTACATTAGAAAATGATATAATAAAAGTGTAGAAAAGATTGTTCCCTTAATAGTAGAGAGAACCCGATGTTGCCTTGTAACATAGGTCCTTTCTTTACTTTTTACGATAGACTAGAAATGAGGAAATAATTATGAAAAACAAATTTTCCCAAGCAATCGTGCTTTCCATGGTTACCCTTTCCTCAGTGGTTTTGTTGACAGCCTGTTCCAGCCATAAGGAATCGAGTTCAGCAGATAAGACGCCTAAGAGCAGCCAGGTGACCTCATCAAGTAAGGCTAAAACATCCAGTAAAGATAGCGGTAAGACTAGCAAATCTAGTGCTAAGGTCAAGGAATCTTCGGGTTCAAAGACGGAGTCTTCAAGCACGCAAAGTAGTCAAAAGGCTTCTGTCCCAAGTTCGAGTAGTAGTCAGGCTCAGTCATCATCTTCAAAGAGTTCATCAGTTCCCTCAAGTAGCCAGTCCCAAGCACCTAAATCATCAAACGAGAGCCAATCTTCAGCCAGTCAATCTCAAGTGCCAAAGAGCTCAAGTGATAGCCAAGCTTCAAGTAGCCAATCTAGCAGCCAAGCTCAAGCTAAAACGGATACGCAAGTAACCACCGTGGATATGGATGTGAGTGCTGTAGCGCGTGGTCAGTTTGATAGTATTGCTGGTACTTGGAAGTCCAGTGATGGCAGTCGTCTGGTCTTTAATAACACTAGTCTAGTAGGAGATATCACTGCCCAAGGTCAAGCGACAGTTCACAATTATGTGCACCCGAAAGATAATTATCAAGAAGGCTCAGGTAAGTATGATGCCACTCTTTCAAGAGATAGGGGGGACACCTCTGGTATTGTTGGCGATATTAGTTTTGTTTCTAAAAAGGCAGCTATTTCTGGTCCTAGCTATGAACAAGATACCATTCAAGTAACCAGTACTGGTGGAACAAAGGTCTACTTTAAAGAATCAGACAATGTGACGCTACCTAAAGATGTGACAGTTACTGACAATCAACTTCCAATTGATGGTGGTATAGCAGAATCTGGCAGTTACACGCTTACCAAACGCACAGTTGTCAAAAATACTCCTAGTGATACAGCTCCAGTTGAATTTTACTTAGAAGCAGGCGATAAGATTAACTTTGATATGAAGGTTACTCAAGACGGTCATAGTTGGATTTCTTACATCAGCTATAGTGGTGTTCGCCGTTATGTTCAAGTGGATTAAATAAGATATCTAGAAAGGTCAGAATTTCTTCTGATCTTTCTATTATTTTGTGGAAAAAGCCTTGTCTATTCCCTAATAAATCGATACAATAGAAAGGTCGGTTTAACCGAAAATTTTTAAATAATGAGGACAAAAATGTGTCAGTAAATTGGCAAGATATTGCGTTTTCTTTCCTCGGTGGTTTGGGGCTTTTCCTCTTTAGTATCAAGTATATGGGAGATGGTCTTCAACAAGCAGCCGGAGATAAGTTGCGCTTTTACATCGATAAGTATACCAGCAACCCGTTTTTAGGGGTTTTGATTGGTATTGTCATGACGGCCTTGATTCAATCGAGTTCAGGGGTTACCGTTATTGTCGTCGGTCTGGTTTCGGCAGGGCTTTTGAGTCTTCGTCAGGCTATTGGTATTGTCATGGGGGCAAACATCGGTACAACCGTAACTTCCTTCATGATTGGTTTCAAGCTTGGTGACTATGCCCTTCCAGTGATTTTCCTGGGGGCTGCGCTTCTCTTCTTTACAAGCAATAAGAAGCTCAATAATCTAGGACGTATCTTGTTTGGTGTTGGGGGGATTTTCTTTGCCCTTAACCTTATGGGAGATGCGGTAGAACCTTTGAAGTCAGTTACAGCCTTTAAGGACTACTTGGCAACCTTGGGTGATCGCCCAGTCATGGGGGTTATCATCGGTGCTGGCTTGACCATGTTGATTCAATCGTCAGCAGCGACCATCGGTATTCTTCAGAGTCTCTACTCAGGTGGTTTGCTTGATCTGCAAGGTGCCCTTCCAATCCTCTTTGGGGATAATATCGGAACAACAATCACAGCGGTACTAGCAGCTCTTGGTTCGAACATTGCGGCTAAACGTGTGGCAGGGGCTCACGTCCTGTTCAATGTTATTGGGACGGTCTTGTGTTTGATTCTTTTGGTACCATTCACAGCCTTGATTCAATGGTTTAAGTCTGTGCTTGGATTGACACCTGAGATGACCATCGCCTTTGCTCACGGTACTTTTAACATTGCAAATACTATTGTTCAATTCCCATTCATCGGAGTTCTAGCTTACCTTGTAACTAAGATTATTCCTGGTGAGGACGAAATTAACAAGTACGAAGCACTTTACTTGGACCGTTTGCTTATCACACAGGCACCAGCTATCGCCCTTGGTAATGCCAAGAAAGAATTGGTGCACTTGGCGTCATACGCCATCCAGTCTTTGGAAGCTTCATACGCTTTCTTTGCTAAGGGAGATGAGAAATACTTCGACAAGGTTGAGAAGTATGAAACAGCTGTTAACAGCATTGATGAAGAGTTGACAACTTACTTGATCGATATTTCAAACGAATCTCTTAGTGTTTCTGAAAATGAAGTTTTGGCAAGTGTGCTTGATTCTGTTCGTGACTTGGAGCGTATGGGTGACCTTGCTCTTGCAAGTGCTAATCTTTCACAACACATTCATAGTAAGGGAATTGAATTCTCTGAAACTGCCAAGGCTGAGCTTGCGGATGTTTATAACCGTACTCACCGCATCGCCCTTGATAGTATTCGTGTGGTTGTAGATGATGACAAGGTACTTGCAGGTCAAGTCATCCTTCGTCATGAAGAGTTGGAAAAACTTGCAAAACAATTGCGTAAAATACATACCAAACGTCTTAACAATGGTGAGTGTACTGCGCAAGCAGGTATCAACTATGTTGATTACCTCTCACATTACACACGTATCGCAGACCATGCGATTAATCTTGTTGAAAAGGTTACAGAAGGTGTGATTTAATAGAGAAAGTCGAGAAAATTTCTCGGCTTTTTTGATATAATGAAAGCGTATTAAGAATATAGAAAAATGATGAGAGGTGGTCCTATGACCTATTATATTTCAGCCAAACGTTTTTACTTTGAAAATAAAATCAAGGAAGGTGGCTACCTAGCGGTTATGGATGACCATTTCGGTGACTGGTTGGAAAAGGTACCAGAAGGTGCAGAAGTACTGGATTACGGTAATTATCAGATTGCTCCGGGTCTTGTAGATACTCATATTCATGGATTTGCGGGTTATGATGTCATGGATAATTCTGAGGAAAGTCTTCTAGGCATGAGTCAGGCCTTACTTTCAGCAGGTGTGACCTCTTTCTTACCGACAGCCCTAACAGCGCCATTTGAAGAGCTGAAGGCTATTTGCCAAACAACAGCTAATACGGTTGGTAAGGAAACTGGTGCCAAAATTCAAGGGCTCTTCTTTGAAGGACCTTATTTCACTGAGACCTATAAGGGGGCTCAAAATCCTAAATACATGGGCAATCCAAGTGTGGAACAATTGAAGGCATGGCAGGAGGCAGCTCAAGGAAAATTGATTAAATTGGCTCTTGCCCCTGAACGTGAGGGAGTAGCTGAATTTATCCAGGAAGCAACCAAGCAAGGTGTAACTATTGCTCTAGGTCATTCCAATGCGACATATGAAGAAGCTATGGCAGCAGTGGAAGCCGGGGCGTCCGTTTGGGTCCACGTCTATAACGGAATGCGTGGTTTTACGCATCGTGAGCCTGGTATGGTTGGGGCAGCCTTCGATAGTCCAGAAACGATTGGTGAGCTGATTGCAGATGGTCATCACGCGGTCCCTGCAGCTTGTAAGGTTCTTATCAAGCAAAAGACACCTCAAGGAGTTGCCCTTATTACGGACTGTATGTCAGCGGGAGGACGTCCTGATGGCGACTATATGCTGGGTGAACTTCCTGTCATCGTTGAAAATGGTACCGCCCGTCTCAAAGAAGGTGGTAACCTAGCTGGATCTATCCTTCAACTTAAAGACGGTGTTAAACATGTGGTTGATTGGGGACTTGTGACGGTTGCTCAAGCTCTGCAGATGGCAACTAGTGTTCCAGCTAAATCGGTTGGGCTTGAAAATACTTGCGGGAGCCTAAAAGTAGGTCTACCAGCTGATTTTATCGTCTTAGATGATTCCTTGGACTTACAGGCAACATATGTTGATGGGCAAAAAGGTTGGGAAAAATAAGAGAATAAGTAGCACTTTCTTATGAAGGTGCTGTTTTTAATTGATTTTTACAAAGGTGTTAGAGTAGTGTAAAATAGAAATACTTTATATTTTACAGGAGGTAATATGTCAAAACGTATTTGGAGCATTGCCCTGGCCTATGTCGGTGTAATGATTGGCGCAGGGGTATCTTCAGGACAGGACCTCCTACAGTATTTTGTTAGTTTTGGAGCCTGGGGACTGATAGGTGTTATAGTTCTAGGAATTTTGCATGTTGGCTTTGGGCGACTCATGATTGCTCTGGGAAGTTATTACCGCTCAGATGATCATTCGGTAGTCCTGGCAGAAATCAGTCATCCTGTGATTTACCGTATTTTGGATATCGCTTTGATTATCACTTGTTTCCTGTTTGGTTTTGTGATGACAGCAGGTGCAGGGGCTAACCTAAACCAGCAGTTCGGCTTTCCGATTTGGGTAGGTGCTTTCCTTTGTACAGCTCTGACTATCTTTGTGAGTTTCCTAGATTTCAAAAAAATCATCGGTGTTATTGGGGTTTTTACCCCTATGATTTTGATTATGATTGCCATGATATTCGTGACCAATGTTTTAGGACGTCACTGGGATTTTGCTGAGATGGATAAGGTGTCGCAAACCATTCAATCTCCTTTTCCGAGTATTTGGCTGTCTGTGGTTAACTATTTTGCTGTTTGTGTCATGTCAGCCATAGCCATGGCCTTTGTCATGGGTGGCTCTATTCTCAAAATCAATGAAGCTGAAAAGAGTGGGGCCTGGGGAGGATTTATGGTTGGTGTGATTTTCTTCGTCACGACCTTGATTCTCTTTGCTAACAGTGATAAAATTGCTAGCTCAGATGTTCCTATGTTGGCTATTGCTAAGGAAGTGAACCCTATCTTTGCGACACTCTACGCCTTAGTCATCTTTGGTTTGATTTTTAATACCGTCTTTAGTCTCTATTATGCTCTTGGGAAACGCTTCTCAGCAGGTAGTGATAAACGCTTCAAGTTCTTTGTGGCTGCATTTGCCCTGGCTGGTTTCGCTATTTCCTTCATGGGCTTCCGTCAACTGGTAGCGGTTATGTATCCTATTATCGGTTATCTGGGAATGCTGATGTTGGTAGTGCTAGTTGTGGCTAGCTACCGCAAAAAAGCCAAAATTCGTAAGGAAAAAGAAATTCGAAATCATCACTTGTCTATCGTTGAGAAGTCTTATGATCCCAATCAAGATTTAACCCATCAGGACAAGAAAAAGGCCGAAGAACTTCGAGATGCCTCAATTATTGATAATGACATTCTCCATAAAGATAGCCATGCACATGTTCGTCAGGAAATGGGAATCAGTGAGAAGGATTAGAATTTTATTTTACAAGTTTCCCTATTTCTGCTATAATACTGACAAGAAAGAAGGGCTTATGGCGTTTTTCTAGCGAGCTTGGGATAGTGAAAGCCAAGTAGAGCAAAGTAGGCAAGTGGCGCTTTCTCTCAGTAAAGAGCTGAGTACAAACAGATAAAATGAAGTAATAAATTAGGGTGGAACCGCGTTTCTGACGCCCCTAGGTCAAATGACTTAGGAGCAGAGACATGGTTCTTTTTGTATCCTGAGTCACAAGAAACTTTATGAATAAGGAGTAAATAATGTCTAAAAAACTAACCTTCCACTGCGTCAGTGGCAGATACCTCCTTATAGTCGGACTGCCCCACGCTTCAGCACTAGGTTGCCTGAGCTAGACGCAGTACTAACTCGTCTTGCCTCGTATAATCGACGAGGCAGACTCGTGTCGCAAGAAATCATTTAAATCAAGGAGTATTTAATGTCTAAGAAATTAACATTTCAAGAAATTATTTTGACTTTGCAACAATACTGGAATGACCAGGGTTGTATGCTCATGCAGGCTTATGATAATGAAAAAGGTGCGGGAACAATGAGTCCTTACACTTTCCTTCGTGCTATTGGTCCTGAGCCATGGAATGCGGCTTATGTAGAGCCATCACGTCGTCCAGCTGATGGACGTTACGGAGAAAACCCAAACCGTCTTTACCAACACCACCAATTCCAAGTGGTTATGAAACCATCACCATCAAACATCCAAGAACTCTACCTTGAGTCATTGGAAAAATTGGGTATCAATCCTTTGGAACACGATATTCGTTTTGTTGAAGATAACTGGGAAAACCCATCAACTGGTTCAGCTGGTCTTGGTTGGGAAGTTTGGCTTGACGGTATGGAAATCACTCAGTTCACCTACTTCCAACAAGTTGGTGGATTGGCAACTGGCCCGGTAACTTCTGAGGTCACTTACGGATTGGAACGTTTGGCTTCTTACATCCAAGAGGTAGATTCTGTTTACGATATCGAGTGGGCTCCAGGCGTTAAATACGGAGAAATCTTCCTTCAACCAGAATACGAACACTCAAAATACAGCTTTGAAGTTTCTGACCAAGATATGCTTCTTGAAAACTTCGAAAAATTTGAAAAAGAAGCAGGACGTGCTTTGGAATTGGGTCTTGTTCACCCAGCCTATGACTACGTTTTGAAATGTTCACACACCTTCAACTTGCTTGACGCTCGTGGTGCTGTATCAGTTACAGAACGTGCCGGTTACATCGCCCGCATCCGTAACTTGGCCCGTGTCGTAGCCAAAACCTTCGTCGCAGAACGTAAAAAACTTGGTTACCCACTTCTCGACGAAGCCACACGCGCAAAACTCCTAGCAGAAGAGGAAGAATAAAAAAGAGTTACAAGAATGGAAAATGGGCAAACAAAGTGAGCCCACATGGCTACCCAGAGGCAAGTCGAAGACTTGCTAAAGGGATAGGCACCGCCGTACTGGTATATGGGGATTTTTGAAACGTTAGGTTCAAAAATCAGTTGGCTAAATCCACTTTGATGAGACTATTGGAAATCGATGTGGAGAAGACAGAAGATTTCCCTACAGCCTCACAAAGTTAGTTAGCAACGTCCCCAGTACCTAAGGTGCCTATCAACAAGAAGAATTTTGTAAAGGAAAAAACATGACAAAAAACTTATTAGTAGAACTTGGACTTGAAGAGTTGCCAGCCTACGTTGTCACACCAAGTGAAAAACAACTCGGTGAGAAAATGGCAGCCTTCTTGGATGACAACCGTCTTTCATACGAAAGCATTCAAACCTTCTCAACACCACGCCGTTTAGCTGTCCGTGTGATTGGTTTAGCAGATCAACAATCTGATTTGACTGAAGATTTTAAAGGACCTTCTAAGAAAATCGCCTTGGATGCAGATGGAAACTTCTCAAAAGCGGCTCAAGGATTCGTCCGTGGGAAAGGCTTGACGGTTGATGATATCGAATTCCGTGAAGTCAAAGGGGAAGAGTACGTTTATGTTACGAAGCACGAAGCTGGAAAACCAGCTAAAGAAGTCTTGGCTGGCGTTCCAGAAGTGCTTGCTTCATTGACTTTCCCTGTTAGCATGCACTGGGCTAACAACACCTTTGAATACATTCGCCCTGTTCATACCTTGATCGTTCTTTTGGGCGACGAAGCACTCGACCTTGATTTCTTGGATATTAAGTCGGGTCGTGTGAGTCGTGGGCATCGTTTCCTTGGACATGAAGTAGAAATTACCAATGCGGATTCTTATGAAGAAGACCTTCGTACCGTTTACGTAATTGTGGATAGCAAAGAACGTGAAAACATGATTCGTGAGCAAATCAAGGCCATCGAAGCAGAACAAGGTGTTCAAGTTCAAATCGAAGAAGGACTTTTGAACGAAGTCTTGAACTTGGTCGAATACCCAACTGCCTTTATGGGAAGTTTTGACACTAAATATTTGGACGTTCCAGAAGAAGTCTTGGTGACCTCAATGGAAACGCACCAACGGTACTTTGTTGTACGTGACCTTGATGGTCAGCTGAAACCAAACTTCATCTCAGTACGTAATGGTAACGCTGAGCACTTGGAAAATGTCATCCGAGGAAATGAAAAAGTCTTGGTGGCGCGTCTTGAAGATGGTGAATTCTTCTGGCGTGAAGACCAAAAACTTAAGATTGAAGACCTCGTTGCTAAATTGGCGAACGTGACCTTCCATGAAAAAATTGGTTCTCTTTCAGAACACATGGCCCGTGCTGGTGTTATTGCAGCGTCATTGGCTGAGCAAGCTGGTTTGACTGCAGAAGAAACGGCAGCCGTCGCTCGTGCAGCTGAAATCTACAAATTTGACCTCTTGACGGGTATGGTCGGAGAGTTTGATGAATTGCAAGGGATTATGGGTGAAAAATACGCCCTCCTTGCAGGTGAAGATGCTGCGGTTGCGACAGCTATCCGTGAGCACTACCTTCCTGATTCAGCAGACGGAGCCCTTCCAGAGACTAAGGTTGGTGCTATCCTTGCGCTTGCAGATAAATTGGATACCCTCCTTTCCTTCTTCTCAGTTGGCTTGATTCCATCAGGTTCTAATGACCCTTATGCGCTTCGTCGTGCAACGCAAGGGATTGTTCGTATCTTGGATGCTTTTGGTTGGCACATCCCTATGGATGAGTTGATTGACAGTCTTTACGGACTTTCATTTGATAGTCTTTCATATGACAATCAAGCAGAAGTGCTCAACTTCATCAAGGCGCGTGTGGACAAGATGATGGGACGCACATCAAAAGATATCAAAGAAGCTGTTCTTGCTGGTTCAAACTTCGTGGTTGCGGATATGCTGGAAGCAGCTGACGCCCTCTCAGAAGCTGCTAAGACGGATGGTTATAAGGCGGCTGTTGAGTCACTCTCTCGTGCCTTCAACTTGGCTGAAAAAGCAGATGCTTCAGTAGTAGTCGATGCCGCTCTTTTTGAAAATGATCAAGAAAAAGCTCTTGCCCAAGCAGCAGAAAATCTTGAATTGACAGGTTCAGCTAGTGATAAATTGGCACAGCTATTTGCTCTTAGTCCAGTCATCGATGCCTTCTTTGACAATACCATGGTGATGGCAGAGGATGAAGCTGTTAAAAACAACCGTTTGGCCCTTCTTGCAGGTCTTGTGTCTAAAGCTAATGCTGTTGCAGCCTTCAACCAATTGAATACAAAATAGAGGTGAAAAGGAATGGATCCTAAAAAAATTGCTCGTATCAATGAGCTTGCTAAAAAGAAAAAAACAGAAGGTTTGACTCCAGAAGAAGCAGTGGAGCAAGCAAAGCTTCGTGAAGAATACATTGAGGGCTATCGTCGCTCAGTTCGTCACCATATCGAAGGAATTAAAGTGGTTGACGAAGAGGGTAACGATGTGACACCTGAAAAACTACGTCAAATACAACGTGAAAAAGGTTTGCATGGCCGTAGTCTCGATGATCCTGAATCATAATAACGATGAACAAGGGTTTGGAATGTTTCCAAGCCCTTGTTTTGAAGCATAAAATTCTGAATATTCTGTATAAATTTGACCAATTATTTCAAAAATGGTAAAATATAAGTTATGTTAAAAATGGCATGATTCAGTGAGTTGTGCTAAATAGAATTGGAGTGAAAAAAATGTCGCAAAAGCAACATCATAAAGACGACGACAACCAGACTGAGAATGGGATGGTGCGTGGTCTTCAAAACCGTCACGTCCAGCTGATTGCCATCGCTGGTACGATCGGTACAGGTCTCTTCCTCGGGGCAGGTCGTTCCCTCTCCCTAACAGGACCTTCAATCATCTTAGTATATATACTGACTGGTATTTTCATGTATCTTATGATGCGAGCAATCGGTGAGATGCTCTATATGGATCCTGACCAACACACCTTTATCAACTTTATTACCAAATACCTTGGTAAGGGCTGGGGATTCTTCTCGGGTTGGTCTTACTGGGTATCACTTATTTTCCTTGGAATGGCAGAAATTACGGCCGTATCAACTTATGTCCAATATTGGTTCCCAAGTTGGCCTGCCTGGCAGATTCAGATTGTCTTCTTGCTTATCCTGAGCTCGGTTAACCTGATTGCGGTTAAGATTTTCGGGGAAGTTGAGTTTTGGTTTGGGATGATCAAGATTATCACCATTCTTGCTCTTATCGCAACAGGTATCTTCATGGTAGCAACCAACTTTGAAACGCCTGCTGGACATGCTAGCCTTGCCAATATTACACACGGCTTCCAGATGTTTCCTAAAGGTTGGGTAAGCTTTGTTATGACCTTCCAAATGGTCTTCTTTGCCTATCAAGCCATCGAATTTGTAGGGATTACAACTTCTGAGACAGCGAATCCACGTAAGGTCTTACCAAAGGCAATAAAGGAGATTCCGATTCGTATTGTCATCTTCTATGTGGGTGCCCTCATTGCCCTCATGGCTATCTTCCCATGGCAAAAACTTCCAGTTAATGAATCACCGTTCGTAACGGTCTTCCAAATGGCTGGTATCAAGTGGGCAGCAGCCTTCATTAACTTTGTTGTCTTGACAGCAGCGGCTTCATCATTGAACTCAACACTTTACTCTACAGGTCGTCACCTCTTCCAAATTGCTAAGGAAACACCAAATAGTAAAGTCATGAAAGCTTTGAAGCTAGATACTTTGTCACGTAATGGTATTCCTTCACGTGCCATCATTGTTTCAGCCATTGTGGTATGTGTTTCAGCCTTCATCAATGTCTTGCCTGGTGTATCTGATGCCTTTGCTTTGATTACCGCATCATCATCAGGGGTCTACATCGCTATCTATATCTTGACCATGCTTGCTCATCTCAAGTACCGTAAATCTCAAGAGTTCATGGCAGATGGCTTCCTTATGCCAGCCTACAAGATTCTCAATCCATTGACTATCCTTTTCTTCATCTTCGTCTTTGTTTGTCTCTTCTTGCAAAAGTCAACAGTTGTCGGAGCTATTGGAGCAGCCATCTGGATTGTCGTATTTAGTATCTATAGTAACTGGAAACACAGCAAATAAATCAATTTAGCTCACCTTTATGGTGAGTTTTTTGTTGCAAAAAAAGGACACAAGGTGTCCCAGTTATTAGTTATGCAATACTTTCTTGGTTTCCGTGGTGAAAGAAGCCACCTAAGAGGCCTTTGCTACGATGAAAAATAGCAGGCTTATGATCGTTGTGTGAACGACCATTAACATCAAGTTTAGCCCATTCAAGAGCCTGGTAGGCATTTCGGTCTGAAACTGTAGATGTCCCAATATAGCTATAAATACCTGCCTGAGCAAGAATAAACCCTTGTAGTTGACGAATATGCTCATCATTGAGTGCTTCAGAAAAATGGATTTTAACTGTCTTATAAGTCAAGGCTTGGACAGACTCAACGATAGGTGATTCTGCTAGGAGGTGCAAAAGTTCTAGATGCTTAGTAAAGTACTTATCATAGTCCATTGGAAGAATGATAGTATGGGCAATCCAATCTTCCAAGTTGGCTTTGGCTTTCTTACTGAGACCTTTTGCTGTGATACTGAGATTATCTATATTGAAAGGAAGCTGGTCGATGTGAGCAGTGTTCGAACCATATGCCTTTCTGAAAAGCGGTGTACTTGATAGAATATGTCCAGTAGGGGAAATAATAGCCAAGGCAGTTTCCTTGGTTTGGTAACCAAGCTTGTGGCATTCCATGCTAGCGTATGTATCTTTAAATTCAATAATTGCTCTTGTTTTCATCGTGTAACTCTCTTTCTGTTAGTTTATAAACTAACAATAGTTTATCATGACTTATACTCTTGGTCAAGAATTTACCTCGAAAAACAAAAAACAATTATGTAAGGGCTTGCAAAAACGTTTGGACTCTGATAAGATAGAACCATAGCAAAAGGATTGTTACTGGTCAGCAGGCAAAACCTAGATAAATACGAAAAACTAATGGGAGTAGTGTATGCTCATCCCAATTGGTTCTTGGTATTTATTTAGGTTTTTTTCGTTGAAAAAGCCTCAAAGAAAACTAGGATCCTAGACAAGAAAGGAGCCCCTATGGCTAAATATACTGAATTAGCTGAGGACATTATCAAACACGTTGGTGGCAAGGAAAATGTCAATAACTTGAAACACTGTGTGACACGTTTGCGCTTTGATTTGAAAGATGAATCTAAAGCAGATGATGACTACCTTAAGAACCGTGACGGCGTTGTTACTGTTGTTAAGGCAGGTGGACAATATCAGGTAGTTATCGGTAACCATGTGCCTGATGTTTATGCGGAGGTCCTCCAGGTTGGTGGTCTTCCAGCAGGTGGAAGTCTTGATCTTGATGAGGGAGATGCACCAAAGGGTAATCTCTTTGACCGCTTTGTATCTTTGGTATCAAGTATTTTCCAACCTTTCCTTGGTCCATTGGCTGCGGCCGGGATTATCAAAGGGGTAGTCGCTATCATGGCGGCATGTGGCCTGTCAGCTGCGACAAGTCCTATGTATGTTATCTTGAATGCGGCGGGGGATGGTTTCTTCCAGTTCTTGCCAATCTTGATTGCCTTGACATCAGCTCGTCGTTTCAAGGTTAATGAGTTTACAGCTATTGCGGTTGCAGGAGCACTTGTTTATCCTGATATTGCTACGCTAGTGACAGCTCTTCAAAAGGCAGGTCAAGGTCATGTTCTAGGGGTTATTCCGTTTACGCTTCCTGCAGGGGGTTACCTCTCAACAGTAATGCCTTCTATCTTGGCAATCTGGGTGGCTTCTTACATTCAAAAATTCTTTACTAAGATTACTCCAGATGTCATTAAAGTCTTCGTAGTACCTTTCTTTACATTGCTCATTACGGTACCATTAACATTCTTGGTGGTGGGACCAATTGCCAATGCTTTCTCTGATGGATTGACAAGTCTTTTCCAAGCAATCATGAACTTTAGTCCGATTGTCTTTGGTCTTGTACTTGGTATCCTATGGCAAGTCTTGGTTATGTTCGGAATGCACTGGGCGCTTGTTCCCCTTGCTATCTTAGATGTGGCAACAAACGGAAGTTCTACGATTCTTTCAGCAGCTATCCTTCCATGTTTCACGCAAACAGGTGTATTGGGGGCTATCATGCTTAAGACGAAAGAAGAAAAAGTCCGTACCATCTCTATGCCAGCCTTCATTTCATCTATTTTTGGGGTGACAGAACCTGCTATCTATGGGGTAACCCTTCCAATGAAAACGCCATTCTACATTTCATGTGGTGTTTCAGGACTTATGGGGGCTGCCATGATGGCCTTAGATATTAAGATGTATTCAATGGGTGGTCTGGGTGTATTTGTCTTCCCAAGCCTTATTGGGCCTGACGGTAACCTTTCTAAAGTTATCTTTGCCATTATTATTGCCATTGTGGGTGCTCTTGTATCCTTCCTTATCCAACTCTTTGCACCAGTACCAACTCTTTACGGTGGTGGGGCAGCTAAGGTTGAGGAAAAAGCTGAAGAAGCTGCACCTGCTCCTAAGGAAATTCAACAAGAAATTATTGCGAGCCCACTTATCGGGAATATTGTCCCACTTGACCAAGTTCCTGACCAAGTCTTTGCCTCAGGAGCTATGGGTAAGGGTATCGCTATTGACCCTACCGATGGGGTAGTGGTCGCACCAGCTAAGGCAACGGTTAATTTAGTCTTCCCTACTGGTCATGCGATTGGTTTGACAACTGAAAATGGTGCAGAGCTTCTCATTCATATTGGTATGGACACTGTTTCTCTTGCTGGTAAAGGATTCAAGACCTATGTGGAAGCAGGTGAAGTTGTAGAAGCAGGACAAAAACTTATCGAATTTGACCTAGCAACTATCCGAGAGGCAAAATTACCAGTCATCACACCAGTCATTGTGACCAATACGGCTGACTTTGATGATGTCTTAACGACTAAAGAAGCTCGTGTTAACACTGGTGATTATCTCCTTACCGCTGTTAAATAAAAAAGAAATCCGAGAATCAACTTCTCGGATTTTTGTTTATTTGAATTTGTAGTCTTTAACGACTTCAACGGAATTAACCGTTACATTCTCTTTTGGTTTACTGTTGTCATCGACTTCAAGGTTAGCGATGGTATCAACGACATCCATGCCTTTGATGACTTGTCCAAAGACAGTATATTTGGTATCACCAGCTGGGTAACCACCTTTTTTGTAGGCGTCAATGATAGGTTTTGGATAGCCAGCATTTCCTAGTTGCTTGCTTTGATCGTCCTTGTTTTGAACAATGTAGAATTGGCTGCCGTTTGAATTCTTAGCACCAGTATTGGCCATGGCAAGTGCGCCACGGATGTTGTAGAGGAATGGTGTAGGCTCAACAGCGAAACCTTTCTTCCAGATAGATTCTCCGCCAGTACCGTCACCCTTAGGGTCGCCACTTTGAATCATGAAGTCCTTGATGACACGGTGGAAGGTAAGACCATCATAGTATTTGTCCTTTGCATGTTTCAAGAAGTTTTCAGAAGCCTTTGGAGCAAGTGTAGGGAAGAGTTTGACTGTGATATCACCCTTTGAAGTGTGGAGGATAACTTCAGCTTCGTCCTTACCAACCTTGTCTGACAACTGTGGAAAGGCATCTTTTCCAGATTTTTGGGCTTTTTCTAATTGTTTAGTGAATATCTTATTATCAACATAAGCATCTCCACGAACGGCGCGTGCGATGTTCTCACGAAAGGCAAAACCTAGGCCTGCGATAACAAGTACAATAATTAATGGAATGTACTTTTTAATGTTTTTCATATATAACTCCTTTGGTGCATTATACCTACTATTGTAGCAGAAAAAAACCTTTTGGGAAACGGTTAACAGAGGTCTTTAATTATGGTAGAATGGGATTATCAACAAGAAAATGAACAATGGGACTAGATATAGGAAAAAGGTTGCCTCAGGCTAAAAAGTGAGAGCTGACTTTTGAAAGGACGCATGCTACTTGCTCTTATCAGAGATAGGTGTCTAAATCCTAACTATAGAAAACTTCGCTAAGCTGAAGGGACCTCTTGTTTGGATTTCTTGAAAAAAGGAGATTTTTATGTCAACTAAAGCAGAATGGGCTGAACTCTTTGAGTCGGTACACGGGCGTAAGCCTAGCCCCCAAGAATTTTTGGATGCTAAAGCAGCTGACTTTGATACAAGTGCTTTGGCTGCTCAAGCAGCATCTGTTGAAGCACTAGCTAATGAACCTGTCGCTGAAGAAGTAGCTCCAGAACCAGTTGCTACTGAAGAAGTCACAGAACAAGATGACATCGCAGATGTAGCTGAAACAGCTGAGGATGCCGTCGCAGAACAAGCAAGCAGTGAATCACCATTTGGTGCAGAAGCTTTCTCAGAAGCACCTGTGCAACAACCAACACCACAATTTGATTCAAGCATGTTTGAAAAGGCACCTATCTCATCAGCTCAAGGATTTGGAACAGTTCCTAATCCAGCAGCAGCTGGCTCAGCAGATAAACCTCTTTTCAATCTTATCTTGCCAATCGTTGCGATTGCACTTTCAGTAATCTTTGCAGTCTTGGCATGGTTTGTAGGTCCTGCTTGGCTCTTCATCATCTTGACAGTCCTCGCAGTTGCGGTGGCAGTTGTTTCACTTGTCTTTAGCCTTAAATCAAGCAAGAAATTGCTTTCAATCATTGCAACAGGTGTTGCTGGTCTCATGCTCTTTGTGTCTATTGGTGGTTTGATTTTCCAAATCTCTCAAAACGCTAGTGATAACACAAGCTCAAGCAAGACATCAAAAGTTGCTGATAAAGACGATGATGCTGACAAGAAAAATGATGACAGCGATTCAAAATCTGACTCTAAATCTGATTCAAAAGGTGATAGCACTGACGTCAACGATTACATTGACAAAAATGCTAAATTTGACTGGAATGAATCTAAGTTCCAGAAATTGAAAGTCGGTAAAGATACCGTTAAGTCTATCATCAAGACTTATGGTAAGGCTTCTGATGCACAAATCTCTGGCGATGAGATGAAGTTGAACTACTCTGGTAAAGACTATGGTGAAAGTGTTTACCTAACCTTTACGAAACAATATGATGGTACATTTATCTTGTCATATGCTTCAGGTAGATTCCCTCAAGATAAGGTAGAAGTTGATAAGTCTTATAAAGCTGACTGGACAAAAGAACAGTTTGATGCTCTCAATAAGGGGGATTACACTGATCCATCAAACGGTACAAAACTTGAAGATGTCGTTAAGGATCACCCTAAAGCTTCAAGTGCAGAATACACGATTTCAACATCTCGTCAAGGTGAATTCAAAAAAGAAATGACTATTTCTTATAGTGATTATAAGGCTGAAGATGGCAAACTCAAGAGTGTTTACTTGTCATTTGATACCAAAGAAGGTGAAGATACATTCTACCTTACTTATAAATCAGGTCCAGATGAGGATTAATTAAGGAACAGGAGGGGAAACCTTCCTGTTTTTTCTTGATAAAAGGAGAAAACTATTGAAATTCTTAAATTATACATTCGAGCAAAGCCAGTCTCTTGTTACTAAGGAGACCGTAGACAAGTTCAATCAAAAAGGGAGCTGGAAACGATTTATTGGCTTGTTTATTACTTCAATTGTTATTTATTTCTTCTCCATTGCTATGCCCATGTTTATAAAAGGATTGACGCTTGATCAAAATCCAAGATTTTCTTGGATTCAGTGGTCAGTCATTCTTTTCTATGTAGTCATGTATCTGGTCTATCTTTTCTTTTCAATAAAGCACAGAAGAAGTCCGATGAAACTAAAATTTTGCACCTACTTTTACATGGTAGTCTTACTCGCTATCTTTACAGTATGTGCTGGTATAATGATGATGACACGACGAAATATTGTCAGTATACTATCGGGGGCTATGTTTCTTCTGTCCATTTATTATTTGATTCGAACGGTTCCCCGTAAACTGAGAGAAGCCGTTCAAAATCAGACAGAGTTTAGCCCTATGGTAGCTCTTGTAACCGAAAAAATTTCAGATGGCTTGGTCTTTTTAGGAGGAACGGGGATTACAGCTGGACTGGTACTGTTTGACCGCTCTACCGGGAGCGACATCAGAGGGAGTATTGATGCAGTTTTGATGCCCCTAATGCCTGCTATTTTTGTCTTTGCGACTTATGTCTTTTCCATTGATTTGCTACGAGGCTATTACCTCTTCAAATACTCCGAGCGATATAGAGAGCAGTTTGGCTACTCAGCTAAGGACTGGTATGGCGAGAAGTCGAAGGAGTATAGGAGGATGCAGGGGTAAGGTGCATAGAGAAGACCAACAGGTTTTGAAGTTAATTATAAGATTGATGGAAACGTAATAAAGATGATTAAAGTTAATGAAAGTGTAACTACAAAAGTAGAAGCTTCAAAAATATGAAGGTCGTAGTCCAACGTTTTGGTCTCGAAGACAAACAAAAGTTTATGAAAATATAGACTTTAAAATAGTACAGCTTAATTATTATAAAATTTCACTGTCTTTAGATTCTAATGTACTGCCATTTCGTACTTTTAAGAGGTAATATTCTCCTCGTTGCGTAATGACTTGGAGCGTTGCATCCTAGTTTCTAAGGACGTTGCGCATATTTTACTATTCGTTGCGTGCTTTTAGTCATGGGTCTTGATAAATTTAAAGTAACAAATCTGAGGAGGTATTCTTAATGTTACAATTTATTAAGAAAAACAAAACTAATTTTATATGGGTGCTTGCTTTTGGATTAATGGGGTTGATACTGAAACCTTTAGTTAATTTATTGGTCAGTTTATCAAACAAATATCCGTGGGTTACGAGAATGTTATTGTTTCTATTACTCGTTGCTACTTACTTTATTTATAAACTTCCTCTCTATATAATATTAATAGCAATTTTGTTGATAGAGCCTTTTATCGAAGAATAGAAATAAGCTAGGGGTATTAAAATGGACATTGCTACGTTGATTAAAGAATATAGAACTAAAACAGGTATGACTCAGCAAGAACTTGCAGATAAAGTATTTGTTACTCGTCAGACGATTTCTAAATGGGAATTAGGAAAAAGTGAACCTGATAATGTTTCACTGGAACTATTATTTAAAGAGATGAATATTGAAAAAGAATCCCAAAAAGACATTAAAGCTAATTTAATTAGCAGAAAAAATATTTTACTTATAATAATTGCCGTTTTATTCTCTCCATCGATACTTATTATTAGACTATTGGTACTTAAAATAGGCAAGATAGAAAATAAAAGATTAGTCATTTTGATCAATACCTTTCTCTTTATAATAATTGGCATTTATCTGAAGAGTTTAAAGGATAATGTATACTTTGGTTTCTTGGGAATCATTGCAATTGCTTATAGCCTTTATAGTTTTTATAAGCTTAGTTTGGAGATTAAAAAAGACTAGATACATAGCTATACATTTAAATATAAAAAACTAGTCTTACTAATATTGAACTGCCCTCAAAAGTGTGACAGAAAAAATCTAACTTTTGGGGCCAGTTTCTTTTCTTCTTTCGTCTCTTTTCATGAGATATCTTGTCACTTAAGCACCTCAGGCAGTCTCAAAAAATTCTCTCTTATATCCGACCTTATTTTCATAAGACGAGATTAAAGTATGATAAAATAAAGAAAAAGAGATAAAGGAGTCAGCTATGGCAACTAGAGAAGAATGGGTGCGTCACTTTGAGGACGTCAATGGACGTAAACCAAGTCCTGAGGAGTTTATGGAAGCTAAGAAAGAGGGCTTTGTCATTGCTTCGGAGGAACCAAGTGTTCAAGTGTCTGAGCAGGTTGAGGCTCAGCAGGTGGATAATTCTGAAGCTACTGAAGAGGTGACAGCTGACTCAGTGGCAGATACGCAACCAGACGAGGCTCAGGTGGCATTAGAGGAGGAAGCTCCTAAGCCAATGCCTGAGTTGAATATGGAGAAAGAGCAAGAAAAAGAAGCTCCAAAGGCAAGCCAGATACCTTTGGAAAACCCTTATTACAAGCCAAAAGTAACCAAGAACAATGCTTTTGTTAATATTGCTTTGCCGATTATTATCCTAGTTTTGGGGATTCTATTCGTCATTTTGTCTTGGACGCTTCCTTTCGGTTTTGTCTTTACTTTCCTTGCTTTCTTCCTTATCATTCTAGCTATTGTGACTTTGGTTTTGAGTCTGAAGTCGACACGCAAGGCACTTTCTATTATTGCCCTAGTCATGTCAATCATCTTCTTCATGACTTCGCTTGCTGGAGCAGGCTATCAAGCAGTGAAATTTGTCATGAACCATGCTGAGCAGTTCCAAAGTGACGGTCACGATAGAGCTTATCTGTACATCGATGAGAATTATAAGTTTGACTGGACTGAGGATCAGTTTAAGGAGTTGAAGGTTGGTACTTTGACATTGGACGAGGTCTTGGATGCTCACGGTAAGGCGACTGATGCCGAGTATAGTGATGCTTACGAGGAAGATAAACCAGATTTGTTAGATCTTACCTATAGAAAAGAAAACACAGATGGAAACAACTATGTTCGTTTGACTTTCGAGCAAAAAGACGGTGTCTATGTTTTGAAATCTGCCTCAGCAACCTTCGACTATGGTAAGGTCAAAGAAGTCGATGACTATCATAGCAACTGGACAAAAGATGACTATGAAAAGTTGTCTGTAGGTACACAAGCTGATTTGCTCAAGGGGACACGACTTTCTGAGGTTGTTGAAAAACACCCAGAGGCTAGTTTCACTTATCATGAAATGACACAAACTGAACAAGGCGATCTCACTCAGTCAGTCAGTCTTAGCTACCGTGATTATAATCCAGAAAGTGGAAAGGTAGATGCTGTTCGTTTAACTTTTGACTATGACAAACGTGAAAACGAGTACTTCTTGACAGACAAATCAGACGAATAAGACTATTTTGTTAGCGATTCAAGCTCAGGGGTGCCTGGGCTTTTTAGTATCAACAAAAAGAGGATAAAATCTGGTATAATGATATTGATTGATTTTTCAAGAAAGAAGTGTCACACATGAACATACAACAACTACGTTATGTCGTAGCCATTGCCAACAGCGGAACCTTCCGTGAGGCAGCCAGCAAGCTCTTTGTGAGTCAGCCTAGCCTTTCGGTGGCTATCAAGGATTTGGAGCAAGAGCTGAATTTCCAAATTTTCACCCGTACAACGACGGGGGCTGTCTTGACCAGTCAGGGTATGACCTTTTATGAGCGTGCGCTTGAGGTGGTACGCAGTTTTGATAGTTTTGAAAATCGCTATCTCAATGCTTCTGAAAAGGGCAACCAGTTTTCGATTACTAGTCAGCACTATGACTTTTTGCCACCTTTGATTACGACTTTTTCAGAGCGCTATCCTGATTATAAGGATTTCCGTATCTTTGAGTCTACGACTATTCAGATTTTGGATGAGGTAGCCAAGGGGCACAGTGAGATTGGGATTATCTATTTGAATCGTCAAAATAGCAAGGGAATCCATCAAAATATGGACAAGCTTGGGCTTGAGGCTATTGATTTGATTCCGTTTAAAACGCATATTTATCTCCGTAAGGGCCATCCTCTGGCTAAAAAAGAAAGTCTTGTCATGGAGGACTTGGCGGCCTTGCCTACAGTGCGTTTCACTCAGGAGAAGGACGAGTATCTTTACTATTCTGAAAACTTTGTGGATACGTCAGATTCGTCTCTGATGTTTAACGTGACAGACCGTGCGACCTTGAACGGTATCTTGGAACGTACGGATGCCTATGCGACGGGATCTGGTTTCTTGGATGCACAAAGTGTGAACGGGATTACGGTGATTCCGCTTGAGGATAATTTGGATAACAAGATGGTTTATGTCCGTCGTAAAGGGATTAACTTGTCATCTTGTGCTCTCAAGTTTGTCAATGTTATGTTTGACTACTTTGATACTTACAAACCATAGGAGGATTTATGCGTAAGGTTGCGATTCCTTTGGCTATTCTGGCTTTGATTGGTTTGGATCAGTGGGTTAAGCATTGGGTTGTGGCAAATATTGCCCTTAACCAAGTTATCAAGGCGATTCCTGGACTTTTCAGCTTGACCTATCTGCAAAACCGTGGTGCTGCCTTTTCGATTTTACAGAATCAGAAATATTTCTTTGTGATTTTGACAGTTCTAGTGATTGGTGCGGCTATGGTTTATCTGGTTAAGAATTACCAGAAGAGTCTTTGGCTGGTACTATCTTTGGTTTTGATTATCTCAGGTGGTATTGGCAACTTCATCGACCGTCTGCACTTGGGTTACGTGGTTGATATGGTTCAGCTTGATTTTATTGATTTTGCAATATTTAATGTGGCAGACTCCTATCTAACGGTGGGCGTACTGCTCTTGATTTTAATCTTATGGAAAGAGGAAAATGGAAGTCATCATTAAAGAGGCGGGAAACCGTCTGGACAAGGCTTTGGCAGATTTGACAGAATTGTCACGTAGTCAGGCCAATGAAGCGATTAAGGCTGGAACGGTCTTGGTTAATGGTAAGTCGGCAAAGGCCAAGTATGCGGTTAAAGAGGGTGATGTCATCACCTATGAATTGCCAGAAGAAGAGGTCTTGGAGTACAAGGCCGAAGATATTCCTTTGGATATTATCTATGAAGATGCGGATGTGGCAGTGGTCAACAAACCTCAAGGCATGGTTGTCCATCCATCAGCTGGTCACACATCTGGTACCTTGGTCAATGCCCTAATGTATCATGTCAAGGACCTTTCGTCTATCAATGGTGTGGTTCGTCCAGGGATTGTCCACCGTATCGACAAGGACACGTCTGGTCTCCTTATGATTGCTAAGAATGATAAGGCTCACAATGCTTTGGCGGCTGAGCTTAAGGATAAGAAGTCCCTTCGCAAGTATGTGGCTATTGTGCATGGCAATTTGCCTAACGATCGAGGTGTGATTGAGGCTCCGATTGGGCGTTCAGATAAGGACCGCAAGAAGCAGGCAGTCACAGCTAAAGGAAAACCAGCAGTAACACGATTTACTGTTCTTGAACGTTTTGGTAACTATACTTTGGTAGAGTTGCAGCTGGAAACAGGTCGCACGCACCAGATTCGTGTACATATGGCTTATATCGGTCACCCGGTTGCGGGAGATCCTCTTTATGGGCCACGCAAGACCCTCAAGGGCCATGGCCAATTTCTACATGCTAAGACCCTTGGTTTCACACATCCTACGACTGGAGAATTGGTCGAATTTACAGCGGAAGAACCTGCTATTTTCAAGGAAACCTTGGAGAAGTTGAGAGAAGCGTAACAGTTATTAAACGGATAGTCTTTCTTGGGAGGGGCGTCCGTTTTTTTCTTGTAAAAGAGTCTGAAATTTGCTATAATTTACCTAATTAAATAAGTCCTTTAATCACTGTCCAGAGAGGCAGGCAAGGAGCCATGAGAAGTGTACGGGTGAACTGTACTCATATTTTTGTGTATCTCCTTGTTTTCGAGGGGATTTTTTTGTATTTAGAAAGGTTCTTTTTATGAAGAAAAAAGAGATCGTCGATGACGTAACCATGAAACGTGCCATTACACGTATCACTTATGAGATTATTGAGCGTAACAAAAATCTCGACAAGATTGTCTTGGCTGGTATTAAGACACGTGGTGTCTATATTGCACAGCGTATCCAAGAGCGCTTGAAACAGTTGGAAAACCTTGATGTGCCATTGATTGAGCTTGACACTAAAGCTTTCCGTGATGATGTTAAGGCTGAGCAAGACACATCTGTTTTCCCTATTGAAATTGATGGTACAGATGTTATCCTTGTGGATGATGTGCTTTACACAGGTCGTACGATTCGTGCAGCTATTGATAATATCGTTAGCCATGGACGTCCGGCGCGTGTTGGTTTGGCTGTTTTGGTTGACCGTGGTCACCGTGAATTGCCAATCCGTGCGGACTATGTTGGTAAAAATATCCCAACTAGTGAGTCAGAAGAAATTGAAGTTTTGGTCGCAGAAGTTGATGGCAAAGATAGCGTCAACATTATCGATCCAAGCTAAGTTAGCTGACAGATAGGCTTAAACGCCTTTTGTATCTTACTTAATTGAACACGCCCTAAACCTTGTGCAAAAAAAGATAAATATTCTTAGGAGCTGGCGCTCCGTCATCATATTTCCTATTTTTGCTTTAGGCTTTAGACGGGCTTTGTATCTTGTTAATTGAACACGGGACTCATTTCTTAGGAAAAAAGATAAGTCTCCTAGCACTCTTGTGAGTACGTTGTCGACTTCCTATTTTTCTACAGAAATGTTTGGCTAAGCCAAAGCGTCCCTTTGTATCTTATTAATTGAACACGGGCTAAGAGCTGTGTAAAATAGATAAATCTTCCTAGAAGCTAAAGCTTCTGCGTCGGATTTCCTAATTTTACTTTGCTCTTTATACGCCCTTTGTATCTTAATTTTAAGGAGTCCTTTGATATCGTGAATAACGTAAAATATGATGTGAATGATATGCCAAAACCTGGTTTATTGGTTGGTTTGTCATTCCAGCACTTGTTTGCCATGTTTGGTGCGACGGTGCTTGTGCCGATTTTGGTTGGGATTGATCCCGCTATTGCTCTTTTCTCATCTGGTTTGGGAACTTTGGCTCACTTGACGGTGACCAAGTACAAAATTCCAGCTTACATGGGGTCTAGCTTTGCCTATATTGCGGCTATGCAGACACTTATGAAGACTGATGGGATTGCAGCGGTCGCTCAAGGTGCCATGGCTGGTGGTTTAGTTTACTTGCTTGTGGCTCTGATTGTTAAGTATGCGGGTAAAGACTGGATTGATAAGGTCCTTCCACCAATCGTGGTTGGTCCCATTATCATGGTGATTGGTTTGAACCTTGCGGCTAATGCAGTCAATGATGCGACAACTTTAAATAAAAGCTATAGTATCTATGCTCTATTGATTTCGATGGTGACCCTCTTTGCGGTTATCCTCTTTAACATGTATGGCAAGAAGATTGTCGGTGTCATCCCAATTTTGCTTGGTTTAGTTGTGGGCTATATTTTCTCAGCGGTTCTTGGTTTGCTGACAGGACATAGTTTTATCAATTTCTCAGAGGTAGCGGCGGCACATTGGATTCAAGTTCCAAACTTTGACATTCCATTTGTGGATTATAGCTTTAAGCTCTATCCAAGTGCGATTTTGACCATGGCTCCGATTGCCTTTGTGACGATGACTGAACACTTTGGTCATGTCATGGTTCTAAACAGTTTGACTGAGCGTGACTACTTCAAAGATCCAGGTCTTGACCGTACCCTTACTGGTGATGGTTTGGCACAAATTATCGCTGGTTTCTTTGGAGCTCCTCCGGTAACTTCTTATGGTGAAAATATTGGGGTTATGGCCCTCAGTAAGGTCTACTCAGTTTACGTTATTGCGGGCGCGGCAGTGATTGCGGTCTTGATGAGCTTTATTGGTAAGCTATCAGCACTCTTGCATTCTATTCCAACTCCTGTATTGGGCGGGTTGTCTATTGCCCTCTTTGGGGTTATCGCTGCTAGCGGTTTGAAAATTTTAGTTGAACATAAGATTGATTTTGATAATAAAAAGAATCTCTTGATTGCTAGTGTTATCTTGGTATCTGGTATCGGTGGTTTGATGATTGACCTTGGCGGTCTTCAAATCACGGGTGTGGCAAGTTCAACCATTCTTGGTATCTTGCTTTACCAAATCTTGCCAGATCCTAAAAAAGGTAGCAAAGATTAGTCAATCAATTTAAAAGGAAAAACTATGGCGATTGCAGATGGAAAAGTGTCACTGAAACATTTGGTGACAATGGAAACCCTCACGAATGAAGAGGTCTTGGGCCTGATTCGTCGAGGTGGAGATTTTAAAAATGGCAGAGCTGACTTCCAGCTGGATCGACAGTATTTCGCTGCCAATCTCTTTTTTGAAAATTCAACACGAACGCACAAGTCCTTCGAAGTGGCGGAGAAAAAACTTGGCCTGGATGTGATTGAGTTCGATGCTGGAACTAGCTCGGTGAACAAGGGTGAGACCCTCTATGACACGATCTTAACCATGTCTGCCTTGGGTGTTGACATCTGTGTGGTCCGCCACTCGGAAGTTGATTACTACAAGCAGTTGATTGATAGTAGAACCATCCAGACCTCTATTGTCAATGGTGGTGATGGTTCAGGGCAACACCCAAGTCAGTGTTTGCTTGACTTGATGACCATTTACGAAGAGTTTGGAACCTTTGAAAATCTTAAGATTTGTATTGCAGGTGACATTACGCATTCGCGTGTCGCTAAGTCAAATATGCAGATTCTCAAGCGTTTGGGTGCTCAGCTTTATTTTGCTGGTCCGGCAGAGTGGTACTCGAATGAGTTTGATGTTTATGGTCAGCATGTGGCCATTGACGATGTCATTGAGGACTTGGATGTTCTCATGTTGCTTCGTGTTCAGCACGAGCGTCATGGGGATGACAAAGGATTTTCAAAAGAAGACTACCATGCTCTCTATGGTTTGACTGAAGAACGTTATGCCAAGTTAGCTGATCAGGCGATTATCATGCATCCTGCTCCGGTTAATCGTGATGTGGAGATTGCTGATAGCCTGGTTGAGGCGCCTAAGGCTCGTATCGTTGCTCAGATGCAAAACGGGGTCTTTGTCCGTATGGCAATTATTGAAGCTATTTTAAATGGCAAAGCGTAAACAACGTTAACCGATTCCTGAGAGAATCAGACGAAAAAGAACATGGGCTAAATCTTTGAAAAGAGACAAATCTTTCTAGAGGCTAGAGCTTCTCTGTCAGATTTGCTTTTCATTCAGATTTTAACGCCCTTTGTATCTTAGTGAAAGGAACAATTTACTATAATGGCAAAACGTTTACTTATTTTGGAAGACGGCACTATTTTTGAAGGTCAGGCCTTCGGTGCTGATGTGGATGTGACGGGTGAAATCGTCTTTAATACTGGTATGACAGGTTATCAAGAATCTATCACAGACCAGTCTTACAATGGTCAAATTTTGACCTTTACTTATCCACTTGTTGGTAACTATGGTGTTAACCGTGACGACTATGAGTCAATTAAGCCAACGACAAAGGGTGTCGTTGTGTCAGAGGCTAGCCGTCGTGCCAGCAACTGGCGTAACCAAATGACCTTGGATGAGTTTTTGAAAGCGAAAAATATCCCTGGTATCTCTGGTATTGATACACGTGCCTTGACTAAGATTATCCGTCAACACGGTACCATGAAAGCCACTTTGGCCAGCCCTGGTGACAGTATTGAGCACTTGCAAGATCAATTGCGTGCGACTGTTTTGCCAACCAACAATATTGAGCAGGTATCAACTAAGACAGCCTACCCAGCACCAGGTGTTGGTAAAAATATCGTTTTGGTTGACTTTGGTCTCAAGCACTCTATCTTGCGTGAGTTTTCAAAACGTGATTGTAACGTGACTGTTGTGCCACATGATATCACTGCTGAAGAAATTCTCCACCTTAATCCAGATGGTGTGATGTTGTCAAATGGTCCAGGTAACCCTGAAGATGTACCATATGCACTTGATATGATTCGTGGCATCCAAGGTAAAATTCCAATCTTTGGTATTTGTATGGGTCACCAGTTGTTTAGTTTGGCTAATGGTGCCAAGGCCTACAAGATGAAGTTTGGTCACCGTGGATTTAACCACGCGGTTCGTGAAATTGCGACTGGTCGTGTTGATTTCACTAGCCAAAACCATGGTTATGCCATTGACCGTGAGTCACTTCCAGATTGCCTCATGGTAACACACGAAGAAATTAACGATAAGTCAGTTGAAGGTGTTCGTCACCGTGACTTCCCAGCATTCTCAGTGCAATTCCACCCAGATGCAGCACCTGGTCCACACGACGCTAGCTATCTCTTTGATGAGTTCTTGGAATTGATTGATGCTTTCCAAGCTGAAAAAGCACGTCGTTAATTGCAACTGTCTAGTGACTATAGTGGGGTGTGACTCTTGTTCGCCCCAGTCTACTACCTTATTTAATGACAACCAGAGAGTTGTCAAATAGAAAGGAGAAGATACAGGTTCACGGAAGTGAACACGCCCTAAGGACTGTGTGAAAAAGATAAACGGTGACTAGACGCTTGGGCGTCGTCGTCATGTTTCCTATTTTCACTGGGTCCTTAACGGGCTTTGTATCATAAATTATGCCTAAACGTTCTGATATTAAAAAAATTATGGTTATCGGGTCTGGTCCTATCATCATTGGTCAGGCTGCTGAGTTCGACTACGCTGGTACGCAAGCCTGCTTGGCCTTGAAAGAAGAAGGTTACAGTGTTGTCCTTGTTAACTCTAACCCTGCGACAATCATGACTGAGAAAGAAATCGCAGACAAGGTTTACATTGAACCAATTACGCTTGAATTTGTTACACGTATCCTTCGTAAAGAGCGTCCTGACGCTCTCTTGCCAACACTTGGGGGACAAACTGGTTTGAACATGGCAATGGAATTGTCAAAAGCTGGTATTCTTGAAGAGCTTGGAGTAGAGCTTTTGGGAACAAAATTGTCTGCCATTGACCAAGCAGAAGACCGTGACCTCTTCAAACAATTGATGGAAGATTTGGAACAACCTATTCCAGAATCTGAAATCGTCAATACGGTTGAAGAAGCAGTTGCCTTTGCGACAGAAATTGGCTACCCAGTTATTGTGCGTCCTGCCTTTACCCTTGGTGGTACTGGTGGTGGTATGTGTGCCAACGAAGAAGAACTTCGTGAAATCGCTGAAAATGGCTTGAAATTGTCACCAGTAACACAATGTTTGATTGAACGTTCTATCGCTGGTTTCAAGGAAATCGAATACGAAGTTATGCGTGATGCTGCAGACAATGCTCTTGTGGTATGTAACATGGAAAACTTCGACCCAGTTGGTATCCACACAGGGGACTCAATCGTATTTGCCCCAACGCAAACCTTGTCAGATATTGAAAACCAAATGCTTCGTGATGCCAGCTTGAAGATTATCCGTGCCCTTAAAATTGAGGGTGGCTGTAACGTACAGTTGGCTCTTGATCCTAATAGCTTCAAGTACTATGTTATCGAAGTAAACCCTCGTGTATCACGCTCATCAGCCCTTGCCTCAAAAGCAACTGGTTACCCAATCGCCAAATTGGCAGCCAAGATCGCTGTTGGTTTGACACTTGATGAAATGATTAACCCAGTCACTGGTACAACTTATGCCATGTTTGAACCAGCTCTTGACTATGTGGTTGCTAAGATTCCACGTTTCCCATTTGATAAATTTGAACACGGTGAACGTCGTCTTGGTACTCAGATGAAAGCCACAGGTGAAGTTATGGCTATCGGTCGTAACATCGAAGAGTCACTTCTTAAAGCCTGCCGTTCACTTGAAATCGGTGTTTACCACAATGAGATGCCTGAGCTTGCGGACGTCACAGACGATGCCTTGGTTGAAAAGATTGTCAAAGCTCAAGACGACCGTCTCTTCTACCTTTCTGAAGCCATCCGTCGTGGATACACTATTGAAGAATTGTCAGAGTTGACTAAGATTGATATCTTCTTCCTTGACAAATTGCTCCATATCTTTGAATTGGAACAAGAATTAGCTACTCACGTAGGCGATGTTGATGTTCTGAAAGAAGCTAAACGTAATGGTTTCTCTGACCGTAAGATTGCTGATCTTTGGAATCAAACAGCTGACCAAGTTCGTGCCACACGTTTGGAAAATAACATTGTTCCTGTCTACAAGATGGTCGATACCTGTGCGGCTGAGTTTGAGTCATCAACACCATATTTCTACTCAACTTACGAGTGGGAAAATGAATCAATCAAATCTGATAAAGAATCTGTCATCGTTCTTGGTTCAGGTCCTATCCGTATCGGGCAAGGGGTTGAGTTTGACTATGCGACAGTTCACTCTGTAAAAGCTATCCAGGCTGCAGGTTATGAAGCTATCATCATGAACTCTAACCCTGAGACAGTTTCAACAGACTTCTCAGTTTCAGATAAACTTTACTTCGAACCATTGACTTTCGAAGACGTGATGAACGTTATCGAATTGGAACAACCTAAGGGTGTCGTGGTTCAGTTTGGTGGACAAACAGCCATCAACTTGGCAGAGCCATTGTCTAAAGCTGGTGTGAAAATCTTGGGTACACAGGTTGCTGACCTTGACCGTGCCGAAGACCGTGACCTCTTTGAACAAGCCCTTAAAGATTTGGACATTCCACAACCACCAGGACAAACAGCGACAAACGAAGAAGAAGCGGTTGAAGCAGCTCGTAAGATTGGCTTCCCAGTTCTTGTTCGTCCATCATACGTTTTGGGTGGACGTGCCATGGAAATCGTTGAAAATGAAGATGACCTTCGTTCTTACATGCGTACAGCCGTTAAGGCAAGTCCAGACCACCCAGTCCTTGTTGATAGCTATATCATTGGACGTGAGTGTGAAGTGGATGCTATCTCTGATGGTAAGGATGTCTTGATTCCAGGTATCATGGAACACATTGAACGTGCAGGGGTTCACTCAGGGGACTCAATGGCAGTTTACCCACCACAAACCCTTTCTAAGAAAATCCAAGAGACTATCGCTGACTACACTAAACGCTTGGCTATTGGTCTTAACTGTATCGGTATGATGAACATTCAGTTTGTTATTAAGGATGAAACGGTCTATGTTATCGAGGTTAACCCACGTGCTAGCCGTACCGTACCATTCTTGTCTAAGGTTACTGATATCCCAATGGCTCAAGTTGCTACAAACTTGATTCTTGGTAAATCATTGGCTGAGCAAGGTTACAAAGATGGTCTTTACCCAGAAAGCAACCATGTTCATGTCAAAGCACCAGTCTTCTCATTCACAAAATTGGCTAAGGTAGATAGCCTCCTTGGACCTGAAATGAAATCAACTGGTGAAGTTATGGGTACAGATGCGACTCTTGAAAAAGCGCTCTACAAAGCCTTTGAAGCATCTTACCTCCATTTGCCAACCTTTGGTAACGTCATCTTTACTATTCATGATGATACTAAAGAAGAAGCCCTTGACTTGGCCCGTCGTTTCGATGCCATCGGTTATGGTATCTATGCGACTGAAGGAACAGCTAAGTTCTTGAATGAACACGGTGTTCACGCAACGCTTGTTAACAAATTGGGTGAAAATGATGATAACGATATTCCAGCCCTCGTTCGTACAGGTAAAGCGCAAGCTATTATCAATACGGTTGGTAACAAACGTACTTATGACGAAGACGGAGCAGCTATCCGTAGCTCAGCTATTGAAGCTGGAATTCCACTCTTCACAGCGCTTGATACAGCAGATGCTATGGTGCGTGTGCTTGAAAGCCGTAGCTTTACAACAGAAGCTATCTAATCACGAAATAAAGTCTCAGCCTTGCTGGGGCTTTTTTATTGATGACAAAGTTTTCTTTTGAGACTTTTCTTAAGTGATGACGGTCGTCAGCGACCTTCTGCGAAGTTCCATGACTCAGTTTTGAGCCAAAAGTCTCAAAACTTCCGAACGCCTGAAACTAATCGTTTCAGACGTTTTTATCACTGGGAAAAGTCTCGGTATAAGCTTACTAGGTTCGCAAAATCTATTTCATATTTAAAAATAGTTTAATTATGTTCTGAGTCTCAGCCTTGCTGGGGCTTTTTTCTTACACAAATGTAAGCTATCAAATTAAAATGAAAGCTAAGACTATGGTTTTGTTTCCTAAGATTCTGCTATACTAGTAACATGATTATTACCACATCTTTACGTGAAAATGAGGCCTTGATTGCGCATGCCCAAGAATTAGCTCTGGAGCTAGGAGCTGACTACCAGCCTCGTCGCAAGTTATCCTTGGCAAAATGTTTAGAGCGATTTGGAGCTTTTTATCTTCTATATAAGGACAGATTGTCTTTTGTCAATGCGGATGGCAGTGAGCTGTCCTTTCATCCAGATACAGCAGTTCTCAGGATTAAGGCCCCCCATGACGCTTTAGTCAGTCTTTTAGGTAAGTCTCCCAAGGCTATTCTTGACACGACCATGGGTCTGGCTTCTGATAGCCTAGTGATGGCAGCAGCGGGAAATCAGCTGACTGCCCTTGAGAGTCAAGATGTGATTTTTCAGGTGGTTTCTCGTGGTCTGGCCACGTATCAGACAAATGACAAGCAGCTTGAAAAAGCCATGCGTTCTATTAAAGCTATTAAGAGCGATAGCTTGTCTTTTTTGAAGGCTCAAGCTGATCACTCTTTTGATATCATTTATGCTGATCCTATGTTTTCAGAGACTATCAAGGAATCGGAAAATCTACAAGCTATCAAACCTCTAGCTAATGGCAGTCGTCTGACAGAAGAATGGTTAAATGAGGCTAAGCGTGTCGCACGAGAAAAAATTATCATCAAGGCGCATTTTCGAGATACCGTTTTTGAGGAACTTGGGTTTGAACGTCAGATTCGTCCCAATCAAAAGCTGCACTATGGTGTCATGGATTTAAGCGAAGGCCATTGACACAGAAAGTTAAAAGTATTACAATTGTTTTATTTATGTGATACAAAAGAAAAGAGAGACTTATGCGAAAGAAAATCAGTCCAAAGTTATTTAAAAATAAAAAAAGAGTTTGGATCATTGGAGGAATTGGCTTCCTTGTCCTTTTGGTCCTAGGATTTAACCTTTTTGCAGGTGGTGGCAAGAAAGATAAGGCTTCTGAGTCCCCTACAGCAAGTAAGGTAACTAAGGGGCAGCTAGCCTCGTCGACCCTTCTGACTGGCATGGTGAAGGCTCAGTCGGAACAGTATGTTTATTTTGACAATACCATTGGACGCAATGCCACTGTGACAGTCTCTGTGGGTGAGGAAGTTAGCGTCGGTCAGCAACTGGTCCAATACGACAGCACCTCAGCCCAAGCGGCTTATGATACGGCTAGTCGTGCCTACAATAAGGCAGTTCGTGACCGTAATTATTTCCAACAGTATGGGACGGCTCCTGCGGCTTCAGCACAAACAAGTAGTGATTCGGATGAGGATGATTCGACAACTACCGTTAGTTCTCAACAGCGTCAGCAAACCGAGGCAAGTAATTACCAAACCTTGCAAGATTATAATGATGCCATTGCCAATGCAGCATCGGAGCTAGAAAAGGCACAAGATGTTCTCAACCAAACAGTCATTGTTTCAGATGCTAATGGGACAGTCGTAGAAGTCGCGGACTCTGTGGACCCTGCTTCAAAAGAGAGCCAAACCCTAGTTCATGTGACAAGTGAAGGCCAATTTGAGATTCAAGGGACCTTAACAGAATATGACATTCCAAATATTTCAGTGGGGCAAAAGGTCAAGATTACTTCCAAAGTATACCCAGACCAAACTTGGACAGGGAAGGTCAGCTATGTTTCCAATTATCCTAAGCATAATGCCAACCAGTCAACGGGGACATCTGGCAACTCAGGTCAGTCAGGTTCTCAGTATGAATACAAGGTTCAATTGACTAGTCCTATCGGAAAACTGAAACAAGGTTTTAATGTATCTCTTGAAGTGACCAAAGATGATGATGCCTTGTTGGTTCCTGTAACTGCTGTGACCAAGAAAGGCTCTGACAACTATGTCTGGGTTTACGATGATGAAACTCAGAAAATCAAGCAAGTCAAGGTCAAACTTGGCAATGCGGATGCCAAGCAACAGGAAATTGCTTCAGGACTTAAAGAAGGTCAAAAAGTTATCACCAAGGCAGATAAATCCTTTAAGGATGGCGAAACCCTAAAAGATGTGACGGATGCTGATAGCAAACAATCAAAAGACACTAGTGGAGGCGAGGTGGAGTCTAGTGACTAAGCCAGCTCTTATGGTTTTAAAGGGGATCACCAAGTCTTTCAAAAATGGTCAAGAGTCCCTGCAGGTCCTCAAGGGTATTGATTTGTCAGTTGAAGAAGGGGACTTTGTGGCAATCATGGGCCCTTCTGGTTCAGGGAAGTCAACCCTTATGAATATTATCGGTCTTCTTGATCAACCGACTACAGGTTCCTATCAACTCGAGGGCGAGGATGTGGCTGAACTCTCTGAAAATCGCCTAGCCAAGGTAAGAAATGACCAGATTGGCTTTATCTTTCAACAGTTTTTTCTCTTGCCAAAGTTAAGCGCCCAAAAGAACGTAGAGCTTCCTTTGATTTATGCAGGGAAATCTCCACGTGAACGTAAGCAAAGGGCACAACAATTCTTGGAAAAAGTTGGCTTGTCAGACCGTAGCCATCACCTACCATCGGAGCTGTCTGGTGGACAGAAGCAGAGGGTTGCCATTGCGCGTGCACTGTCTAACGATCCGGCAATCATTTTGGCGGATGAACCTACAGGTGCTCTTGATACCAAGACAGGGATGCAGATTATGGAACTCTTAACCCAGCTGAACCGTGAGGGAAAGACTATCATCATGGTTACTCATGAGCCAGAGATTGCAGACTATGCCCGACGTAAGATTGTCATCCGCGATGGGGAAATTACCCAGGACACGACGGACAGCGTTCGGATTGACTAGGAGGTAAGAATGGAAAATTGGAAATTTGCTCTTAGTTCTATTCGTTCACACAAGATGCGCTCCTTCCTGACCATGTTGGGAATCATCATTGGTGTTGCTGCGGTAGTACTTATCATGGGGCTAGGAAATGGAATGCGTCAGAGTGTTACCGATAGTGTGACTGGTGACAAGGATACAGTTCAAGTCTACTATGAAGCCAAGGGTGAGGAGCTAGATCCTGCCTATGCAGATTTGGCACAACCTACCAAACCGGTTAAAGAAGTTTGGTTGGAGCAAGTGGCTAGGCAGACGCCTGGTATTGATAGTTATTTTGTGACTAACAGCCTAACTTCCTCTATCTCCCTACAAAAAAAGACTGTTAAGAATGTTAATATCACAGGTGCCAGTCAGGGCTACTTTAAAGCTAAAAAGTTAGAGATGTTGACAGGACGTTCCTTGGAAGACAATGATTATAAAAACTTTTCACGAGTTATTGTCATTGATCAGATGGTGGCTAAAAAACTCTTTAAGACGAATGAGGATGCCCTTAACCAAGTGGTTACTATTGGGAACAATGATTATCGTGTGATTGGTGTTTATAAGAATAAAGACACAGCAATCGGTGCTTATGGTGAAATTGGAACAGCTCTTGTGGCCAATACCCAGTTAGCGGCTGAAAATAACACTGATGCTATTGGCCAGATTTTTTTCCATGTGACCGATGTGAAAAATAGTAGTAGCGTTGCTAAGGATGCTGCTAAACGCTTGACCCAGTTGGCCCAAGATGACAATGGAGAATATAAGGCAGCAGATATGAGTTCGGCCCTGGATCAGGTGAACACGATCTTTGGAACCATTACCACCGTTGTAGGAGCTATTGCTGGGATTTCATTATTAGTTGGCGGAATCGGTGTTATGAACATCATGTTGGTTTCGGTAACTGAGCGGACACGAGAGATTGGTCTTCGTAAGGCTTTAGGTGCTACACGTCGTAAAATCTTGACCCAGTTTTTGATTGAGTCGATGGTTCTGACCATTCTGGGAGGTTTGATTGGGCTAGGCTTTGCAGCCCTAGTCGTTGGACCAATTGGGAATGCCATGGACCTTAAAGCGACGGTTTCTCTTGGTGTAGCCATGGGAAGCATAGCCTTCTCAGCAGCTGTAGGGATTATCTTTGGTCTCCTACCGGCTAATAAAGCTTCGAAACTCGATCCTATCGAAGCCCTTAGGTATGATTAGAAATAACCTCTTGAAATCTTTAGATTTTGAGAGGTTTTATGGTCTTCAAAAAAAGATAGAGAAAAAAATAAAAAAAATTGCATTTTTTTCTTGACGTCTGATTTAGGTCATGATATTATAAATAAGGTTTGAAAAAACTGACCTAAGACAGTTGGGGAGCAAGACTCGTAAACATCCAACCGAGGCACAAAACGTAACTATTTTTTTGTAACGTATTGTACTTTCGTGTCTAGGTTTAGGTACGATTTTTTTGTGCCTAGCCCAAAAATAAAAACGGAGGTAAAACTACTAATGAGTGAAGCTATTATTGCTAAGAAAGCTGAACAGGTTGCTATCGTCGCTGAAAAAATGAAAGCAGCAGCATCTATCGTTGTTGTTGACTCTCGTGGACTTACAGTTGACCAAGATACAGTTCTTCGTCGTAATCTTCGTGAATCAGGCGTTGAATTTAAAGTTATCAAAAACTCTATCTTGAGCCGTGCAGCTGAAGAAGCAGGTCTTGAAGACCTTAAAGAACTTTTTGTTGGTCCATCTGCAGTAGCATTCTCAAACGAAGATGTTATCGCACCAGCAAAAGTTATTAGCGAATTTGCTAAAGACGCAGAAGCTCTTGAAATCAAAGGTGGTGTTGTTGACGGCGCGTTCACTTCAGTCGAAGAAATCAACGCTCTTGCATCACTTCCAAACAAAGAAGGTATGCTTTCTATGCTCCTTTCTGTACTTCAAGCGCCAGTGCGCAACGTTGCATACGCTGTCAAAGCGGTTGCAGAAAGCAAAGAAGACGGTGCTGCATAAGCCCATCTTCACAACTCGTAGCCTAAGCTACGTTTAAAACACTATATTAAAAAACACATTTGGAGGAAATCACAATGGCATTGAACATTGAAAACATTATTGCTGAAATTAAAGAAGCTTCAATCCTTGAATTGAACGACCTTGTAAAAGCTATCGAAGAAGAGTTTGGCGTAACTGCTGCTGCTCCTGTAGCTGCTGCTGCAGCTGGTGCTGCTGACGCTGGTGCTGCTAAAGATTCATTCGACGTTGAATTGACATCTGCAGGCGACAAAAAAGTTGGCGTTATCAAAGTTGTACGTGAAATCACAGGCGAAGGTCTTAAAGAAGCTAAAGCTATCGTTGACGGTGCACCATCAGTTCTTAAAGAAGGTGTTGCTGCAGCTGAAGCTGAAGAAATCAAAGCTAAACTTGAAGAAGCTGGAGCTTCAGTTACTCTTAAATAATAAGGTAACGACTCAAGTCGCTTAATAAAGAAAACCAGGGCATCAGCTCTGGTTTTTTCTATTGCTTTTAATATTTTCATTTGTTAGAATGTAGGTGATGTGCGTGCTTGTCACGCCCTTTTTTCTGTGTCTTTTACGGCTTTAGTGGTTGTAAATAACTATAAAAATCTTAAAGGCATGGTAAATGCTAAAAAGAAAAGGAGAAATTTATGGCTTATATTTGGTCTTATCTCAGACGTTATCCTAAGTGGCTAGCAATGAATTTTACGGCAGCCATTTTATTTGTTATTGCTAACTTGGGTTTGCCGACGGTTCTTGCCAGAATGATTGATGAGGGAATAAACCGTGGTGATGTTGATAAGCTTTACGCTTATGCTTGGGTCATGTTTGGTGTAGTTTTGACTGGGATTGTTGGTCGTATACTTCTGTCCTATGCGGTTGGAAAGTTGACCACTACTATGGTGCAAGTCATGCGTAATGACATTTATGCTAAGCTTCAGGAGTATTCCCACCACGAGTATGAGCAGATAGGGGTATCCTCTTTGGTGACTCGTATTACATCAGATGCTTTTGTGCTTATGCAGTTTGCGGATCAGGTTCTTAAGCTAGGGGTTATCACTCCTTTGATGATGGTTTCCAGTGTCTTTTTGATTTTGACGACAAGTCCATCTTTGGCTTGGATTGTGGCAATCTCCTTACCTTTCCTAGCCGTAGTTGTCTGGTATGTGGCGGTAAAAACGCGTCCGCTTTCTGAAAAGCAACAGGCAACTCTCGACAAGATTAACCAGTATGCTCGTGAAAATCTGACTGGACTTCGTGTCATCAGAGCTTTCGCTAGAGAAGATTTTCAAGAGAAGAAGTTTGCTTCTGAAAATGCTGTCTATGCGGATAATTCAAACAAGCTCTTTAAGTTAACTGGTTTGACTGAGCCACTTTTTGTGCAAATCATCATCGCCATGATTGTGGCAATTGTTTGGTTTGCCCTTGAGCCATTAGGTTCTGGGACTTTGGCAATCGGGGATTTAGTTGCCTTTATTGAGTACAGTTTCCATGCGCTATTGTCTTTCCTTTTCCTAGCCAACCTCTTTACCATGTATCCTCGTACGGCGGTATCTAGTGAACGTCTGCAGGAAATTATGGATATGCCTATTTCTATCAATCCAAATGAAGACGAGGTGACAGAGACTGAGACTAAGGGATATTTGGAGTTTGACAATGTAACCTTTGCCTATCCTGGTGAAACTGAGAGTCCTGTCCTACACAATATTTCTTTCAAGGCTAAACCTGGTGAAACCATTGCCTTTATCGGATCTACGGGTTCAGGAAAATCATCACTTGTGCAGTTGATTCCACGCTTTTATGATGTGACACTTGGACGCATTCTTGTTGATGGTGTGGATGTCCGTGACTATAATCTGAAGGCTCTGCGTCGTAAGATTGGCTTTATTCCACAAAAGGCCCTGCTCTTTACAGGAACCATCGGTGAAAATATCCGTTATGGTAAGGAAAATGCCAGTCATGAAGAATTGAATCAAGCTACGGATGTCGCTCAGGCTAAGGAATTCATCGAAAGTAAGGAAGAACGCTATGACTCTCACTTGGCTGAGGGTGGTAGCAACCTTTCTGGGGGACAGAAGCAGCGTTTGTCAATTGCACGTGCAGTTGTTAAACGTCCTGACCTTTACATCTTTGATGATTCCTTCTCTGCCTTGGATTACAAGACTGATGCGACCTTGCGCCGTCGTCTGAAAGAAGTGACCCAGGATGCGACAGTCTTGATTGTGGCTCAACGTGTGGGTACTATCATGGATGCAGACCAGATTATCGTTCTTGATAAGGGTGAAATCGTGGGTCGTGGCCGTCACGAAGAGCTTATGGAAACCAATGAGATTTACCGTGAAATTGCTAATTCTCAATTGAATCAAAAGAGTCTTACGGAAGACTAGAAGGAGGTCAAAATGAAGAAAAATAAAATGAAAACAAGTCATTCCTCAAGTTTTGGCCGCCTTTGGTCCTACTTGCAGGCTTATCGTTTCCCGCTTTATCTAGCCATTTTCTTGAAAATTGTTAGTGTCATCATGAGTGTCATTGAACCCGTAGTCATTGGTTTAGCTATTACAGAGCTGACCAAAAATACGCTGGATATCATTAAGGGGGTAGAAGGTGCCCATATCAACGTATCCTATGTTGGTTTGGTTCTGGTTGTTTATCTCTTGCGTGGTCTTATTTATGAGTTGGCTGCCTACTATTCCAACTATTTCATGACCAATGCTGTGCAAGCAACGGTTCAAGATATGCGAAATGAGATGACTGATAAAATCAATCGTACTTCAGTGTCATACTTTGATAAGCACCAGTTTGGGGACCTCTTGGGCCGCTTTACTAGTGACGTTGAGACAGTATCTAATGCCTTGCAGCAGTCATTCTTGCAGATTGTTAATGCCGTCTTTACTCTAGTCTTAGTTATTGGAACAGTGCTTTGCCTTAATCTTCAATTGGGAGCTGTGGTTGTTATCACTATTCCGATTACTTACTTTGGCGCTCGCTTCATTATGAGTAAGTCTCAACCTTACTTTAAGCAACAGGCTGATGCTCTAGGTACTCTTAACGGTTTTGTTCAGGAAAATCTGACTGGTTTCAATGTGCTTAAACTTTTTGGCCGTGAGGATAGATCTTTAGACGACTTTAAAGAGATTACGGAAGACCTTCAGAAGGTAGGTTTTAAGGCCAATTTCATTTCAGGCCTCATGATGCCTGTACTTAATGGTTTATCTGACTTGACCTATCTCATTGTCGCTGTTCTAGGTGGTTTGCAAGTTTTGGCTGGTCGCTTGACGATTGGTAATATGCAGGCCTTTGTTCAGTACGTTTGGCAGATTAATCAACCTATTCAGAACTTGACTCAGTTAGCTGGACAATTGCAGAGTGCTAAGTCTTCTTTGGACCGTATTTTCCAACTGATGGATGAACCAGACGAGGCTAATGATGCTACTGAAGTGCTTGAAGGAGATTTGACCGGTCAAGTTAGCTTTAAGCATGTAGACTTCCAGTATGTGGCTGATAAACCTTTGATTCGTGACTTTAATCTTGAAGTCAATCCTGGCGAAATGGTCGCTATTGTCGGCCCAACTGGTGCCGGAAAATCAACGATTATCAATCTTCTCATGCGTTTCTATGATGTGACTGCAGGTTCTATCTCGGTTGATGGTCATGATATTCGTAACTTATCACGTCAGGATTATCGTAAACAGTTTGGTATGGTGCTTCAGGATGCTTGGCTCTTTGAAGGAACTATCAAGGAAAATCTTCGTTTTGGTAATCTTGAGGCAACTGATGAAGAAATTGTTGAAGCCACTAAGGCTGCCAATGTGGACCACTTTATCCGTACGCTACCTGGCGGTTATAACATGGAAATGAACCAGGAATCAAGTAACATTTCACTGGGACAAAAGCAACTTTTGACCATTGCGCGTGCGCTTTTGGCTGATCCTAAAATCTTGATTTTGGACGAGGCAACCTCATCAGTTGATACTCGTCTGGAACTCTTGATTCAAAAGGCTATGAAGACTCTCATGCAGGGTCGAACAAGCTTTGTCATTGCCCACCGCTTATCAACGATTCAAGAAGCAGACAAGATTTTGGTCCTTAAAGATGGTCAAATCATCGAACAAGGGAACCATGAATCCCTCCTTGCAGATAAAGGCTTCTATTACGACTTGTATAATAGCCAGTTTGCAGAGAAATAAATAAAAAATCCATCAGTTCATAGCTGGTGGATTTTTTCTGAATTTGACGAGCAATAAAAGAGACTTCTCCTATAGGGAAAAGTCTCAAAATCAATATTATTTCTCAGCAGGTCGTGTGACGAACATGGCATCTCCGAAACTGAAGAAGCGGTAGCGTTCTTGGACGGCGTGTTTATAGGCATCAAGGACGAATTCACGGCCAGCAAAGGCTGAAACCAACATCACCAAGGTTGATTTTGGAAGGTGGAAGTTGGTTGAAAAGGCATCTACGACTGTGAATTGGTAGCCTGGTTTGATAAAGATATTGGTCCAGCCTGAGTCGGCTTGGAGTTGACCATCGTATTTATTGCCGATTGTTTCTAGTGTTCGAATAGAGGTTGTTCCCACTGCAATGATGCGTCCTCCAGCGGCTTTGACACTATTGAGTGTATCGGCAGCGTCTTGGCTGAGGGTGTAAAATTCTGAGTGCATCTCATGTTCGTCGACATTATCGACAGAAACAGGTCGGAAGGTTCCCAGTCCAACGTGAAGGGTGAGGTAGACCAATTTTACACCTTTAGCTTCAATCTTTTGAAGTAATTCAGGAGTGAAATGGAGGCCAGCTGTAGGAGCAGCGGCAGAGCCATTTTCCTTGGCATAGACCGTTTGGTAACGGTCACGGTCTTCTAATTTTTCATGGATATAAGGTGGCAGTGGCATCTCGCCCAAACTTTCCAAGACCTCAAGGAAGATACCGTCGTAGCTAAATTCTACGATTCGACCACCGTGATCTAGTTCCTCAGTGACAGTGGCAGTCAAGCGGCCATCGCCAAAACTGACTTTAGCACCTACTTTAAGGCGTTTGGCTGGTTTGGCCAATACTTCCCATTTATCCCCTTGGGTATTTTTCAAAAGTAGGAATTCCACATGGCCGTGGGTATCAGGCTTTTCACCATATAGGCGGGCTGGAAGCACACGTGTATTGTTCATGACCAAGGCATCGCCAGGGTTAAGCTGGTCGATGATGTGGTCAAAGTGGGTATCAGTCATTTCCTTGGTTACAGGATCAATGACCAAGAGTTTAGAGGCATCACGTTGTTCCAATGGGGTTTGAGCAATCAGTTCCTCTGGCAGTTCAAAATCAAAATCGTTTGTATTCATTTCTTTCCTCGTTTAAAAATGTTCAGCCTTTTTATTATAGCACGATATAGGGCGACCGTCATTAAAGGAGTTGAGTGAAAGCGCTTGACAAAAAGGTTAAAAAAAGAGATAATAAAGAAAATGGTATATACCAATATTGAGGTGAATAGAATGAAAAAGATTTTAGTTAAGAATCAAGTTGAGGGAGGCCAAGTTGCCTTTGATCTTCTTAAAGAGAGCCTTGCAGCAGGTGCTCAAACATTGGGCTTGGCGACAGGTAGTTCACCTATCGCTCTTTACCAAGAGATGGTTGAAAGCGACGTGGATTTTTCAGAACTTTACAGCGTCAATTTGGATGAATATGTTGGACTAGCACCAGACCATGAGCAGAGCTACCATGCCTTTATGAAGGCTCAACTCTTTGATGCTAAGCCATTTAAGGAGAGCTTCTTGCCTGACGGCATGGCTGAGGACTTGGAGCAGGCGGCTAAGGATTACGATGACGTCTTGGCACAACATGCCATTGACCTGCAAATCCTAGGAATCGGAAGTAATGGGCATATTGGTTTTAATGAGCCAGGTACGCCTTTTGATAGTCAAACTCATGTGGTCGACTTGACTGACAGCACCATTGAAGCCAATAGCCGTTTCTTTGCTAGTCGTGATCAGGTTCCTACTAAGGCTATTTCGATGGGAATTGCTTCTATTATGGCTGCTAAGAAGATTATCTTGTTTGCCTATGGTGACAAGAAGGCAGATGCCATTTTCAAGATGGTCAAGGGTCCTGTGACAGAGGAAGTACCAGCTAGTGTCCTACAAAATCATCCAGATGTGACTCTTATCCTAGATGAGGCAGCCGCTGCGAAATTGTAAGATAATACATAAGTCAAAAAGATGCGAGTATAGAAAAAAACAGGTTGAGCTAATGCTACTCAACCTGTTTATTAATGAATAAATATAATATAGATTTTGACCTCAAATATTTACGTTACCTAATTATGACTCATTTTTCATCAATTACCTAAAGTTCTTTAGTCGGAATAGTCCCTATTTTTATTGGTAATAAAATCTCTATTTGATATTGTCCATCTTTTATAAAGCGTTTGATATTACCTTGATATTCTTTAACAAGAGCATCGATATTTCGCAACCCCAAGCCATCTTTTTGACGAGACTTACGAGTAGATTTTTCTTTCTCATCAAAATTATTTCTAATATTGATAAAAAGATTTTGTTGAAAGTAACGGATATTAATTGATAAGCTTCTTTCTTTATTTGGTAGTCTGAGACAAGCTGCAATACTATTGTCTAGGCAGTTTCCTAATATAACAGCTAAAATATCTGGCTGAATAGATAATTCTTGTGGTACAAAGCAATCAATTTCCATTTTTATCTCATCTTTTAAATGATGTAGTTTTTGATTTAGTAAGAAATTAATAGTTTGATTTTTAGAGTAGAAAGTTTGTTTACCTACTATACTATCTGTTAATGAATAAAGATAATCTTTTGCCTCTTCAGGATTTTTCTCTAAAAGCGATAAAAGAGTCAAATGTTTATTTTTTAAGTCATGCCGAAGGCTTTGGAGACGTTGATACTCTTCTTGAGATTGTTGTATTTCTCGAACTTGAAACTGTAGCTGTTCTTTTTCCAATTGATTTTGGTAATATTGCTGCTGTTGACGAGCAAGGTACAGATTAAAATAAAGAGAGGAAAGAGTCAATACAATGAGAGATGAGAGAGAAATGATTGAAAGGTAATCTGCTCCAAATACCCCTCCTTGAATAGCAGATATTGTAAAAGCAAAGAAAATAGATAAAAGAGGCACGATAAACTGATAAAGCCAGTTCCCCTTAGAAGTAGCAATACGAAGCCTTTGATGGGACAGAAGAAGCTTTCGTAAAATAAGAGTTATTCCTGTAGACAAAAAGAAACTTATTCCGAGATACAAACTAATAGCTTCTAAATTTTTTGATAGTTCCCCTAAAGGTAAAATTAGTTGGATTCCTTGGTTTAGGACAGCCCCTGCTAACAAACTTAGGCTAGTTTGTAAAAGAATCCAAAAGGAAGACTGGCGAATAGGATAATCAAAATTGAGGCCGATTAGATAGTATTCTAAAATGTTTAGAAGGAGATTACTGACCAAAAAAACACGACTCTCAGAGAATAGGAACACGAGTTCCCCATGAAAAATCAATATGAAAAAAAGGGCTATTAAAGGCTTCTTTTTCATATTGACTTTAGAGAATGGTCTATAAAATAAAATACTTGCTAGAAATAAATCGTACAAGATACTGATTATTCGTAATCCTACTAACATTAAAAATGCCTTTCACTTAGATATCTGTAATACTTTTCTTTAAAAGAAAACTGAAACTTTCTACTAATTGGGAGTAGGTGTTCTTCAGCCCCATTTAGTAAAATAGTAACTGTTTTTGAATCAAAGTCTTTGATGTATTTGGGGTTTAAAATATAGGAAGCATGAATTTGAATAAAATAATTAGGGAGTTTTTCCAAAATCTCTTTTGTTTTTAGTAGAGACTTGTAGGTACCTGTTTTTGTGTATATAAATACTGAACGTTTATCTTTTTCAAAAAATACAATATCGCTCGAAGGGACAGAATAATTGTGTTTACCAAATGAGAAGGTAAAAAGTGCTTGGCCTATATCCAAAAAACGCAAAATACGATCCAATACTTTCGTTAACTTTTGAGATTCTATCGGTTTTACGATATAGTCAAAAGTCTGAACTTCGAAGACTTGCTCCATATAATCACGATAACTTGTCACAAAAATAATAGGAATGAAAGGATTAAATTTTCTAATCTTCTGTGCTAGGTCAATCCCATTGATTCCTGGCATATTAATATCCAAAAAGACACAGTGGATGTCTGGCGTCAGCTGATTTAACAGTTTTTGTGGATTTGTATAAAGTTTTGTTTCTAGAGGAAATTTATCATAAGAAAGTAAATAATGTTCTAATTGGCTAGCATCTCTATCAGAGTCATCACAAATAGCAACTTTTAACATTGAAAACTTCCTCTCTTATTTCTGTATGTTAATTATAACGTTAAAATGGTCAATTATGACACAATTGTAAGAAAAATGTAAGTTTAGTATACAATATTCTTATTAAAGATGAAAGGAGAATTCCAAATGAAAAACATTCAAGTACGTAAGGCCGTAGCTCAAACCGAAATTAGCTGGGGTATTATTTAATTGCTTAAAAATGTTAAATAAACATATAAGCAAATGTTACCTTCGATTCTATCACGGAAAATTTTTGATAGAATTACTACAATAAGGCGAGGGGAAATTATAAAATCACCTCGTCTTTCTTTTTGAAAAATAGTGAGGAAAAAATGAAATTCCATTGTCCAAGAATAAAAGAAATATATCCTATTTATAAACTTCACGATAATTTGTTTAGGGTAGGCTCCCAAATTGGTATAACTACTGAAATCAGTGATGAGGACGATAAAATGTGGAGTTTAGTTAATATTTTAGATGGAAGGGCTATTAATGACGTTGTAGATATTATGTTAACTAAGTATCCAGATTTAACGGAACAAGATATAATAGGTGCTATTGAACTATTGGATAAGGAGGGAGTTATTGAAGAAGATGCTACAATAAATTGTATTAAGGAAAGATATCATTCAAATATCTACTATTTTAGTCGCTATTTAAATAGTTTTAAAGATAGTATAGATATTCAGAAGAGACTTAATGAAACGACAGTTCTTTTATTAGGACTTGGCGGAGGAGGGTCTAATATACTGACTTTGCTATCTGGTCTGGGACCTAAAAAAATAAAAATAGTGGACTTTGATATCATTGAAAAAAGTAATCTAGGTAGGCAATTTTTATACAAGGAGGAAGACGTAGGGGCTCTTAAAACACAAATTGCCCATCAAGAAGTGTCAAAAATGAATTCTGATATCGAAGTTGAAACTCATAATTTACGTATAACATGTGTAAACGACTTGTTGCCATTATTAGACAATGTTGACATTGTTATTTGTGTTATTGATGAACCACAATATGATATTCAGCGTATTGTAAATAAAGCTGTAGTTACAAAAAATATTCCGTGTGTTTTTGGTGCAAGTCAAGTTAGTCGCGGACGTGTTTATTCTGTAGTACCCCATCAAACAGGATGTTTTGATTGTTTAAACATTCATTACACGAAAATTGATAGTCTATTCTTGGAACAATTTCGGGGTATTCGTACTGTTACCAAGAAAATTCCTACAATTGCTTATGGTCCGGCTATGTTTCAATTGACATCTGCTATTGTTGATGAGGCTGTTCGATTAATAACTAAATATGCAGAACCAATGAGTCTTAATCGTCAATACGAGATTAATTATGAAAACGGAGCGTCGTTTACACACAAACCTTGGGGACATTATCCTGATGAGTGTCCTACATGTGGTAACGGTAAGGAGGAAAATTGGGAAATCTTTTCTCAATACGGAGAAATAAAATTATGACCTTTGAGACGCTCACCATTGAAAATCTAACAAAATCATTTGATAAACAACATTTTGCTAATAACCATATCTTCTTAGAGATAGAAGCTTCAAAAATCACAGCTCTTTTAGGACATAATGGTGCTGGTAAATCAACCCTTTTAAAGCAAATGATTGGCTTTATTAAGCCTGATAAGGGAGATGTTCACTACGGAGATATTTCTTTTATACATAACCGTAAACAAGCTCGAACAATGATGAGTTATATGTCACAACAATATGCACCACTTGACAAGTTAACTGTTGAGCAAAATTTAGAGATGATTGGAAGAATGAGAGGGTTAAGCACCTCAGAACTCCAAAAAGAAATTGATCACCTTCTAGCAGATCTAGAAATAGTAGAATACCGTGATAAACAAGGGAAGAATCTTTCAGGAGGTCTAAAACGGCTTACATCTTTTGCGATGGCATTAATTGGCTCTGCTGATATCATGCTTCTTGACGAACCAACCAACGATGTTGATCCTGTACGTCGTGAGAAACAGTGGCAATTATTACAAAAGCTGGCTTATAAAGGACACACTATTATCATTGTTACCCACAATCTACTAGAGGTCGAAAAATATGCGGATAATTTTGCTCTTTTTAACCATGGTAAATTATTAAAATCTGGTCCAGTGCACCAAATGTCTTATAAAAATCATTATCAAATTACTTTCAATTTTGTTAGTAAAGAATTTGTAAGTCTATTCGAAAATTATACGATAGTCAATGGTTGTGTTTGTCAGATGGAAATTGAGGAAAGTGAATTAACCCGAATACTCATTCAAGTCAAGGAAGGTCTAGAAAAAGGGATTATTTCAAACCTTTCGGTTAAGATGAAAACATTATCTATTTCCGATCTCTATAAAGAGGAGCTTGTTAACTGATATGACTCAATTTTTTTACTTACTTCGTTGGAACTTTCTTCGACAAAAAAATCTATTCATTCTATTCACACTAGCTCAAGTGCTTTTGTCCGTTTCACTTCTTTTTGGGTATCCGTTGGTAATTGGTAAGATGGATACAACAACTGCTTACTATCTTGCCTCTGGATCAGTTTTAATGGGAGTTATTTCTATTGGTTGTACGATTTCATCTCCTGTCATAGCCAATGCCAAGTCAGAAGGTCATGTGGACTATATTCGAGCTTTACCTATTCCTAGGATTCTAATTTCTTTAGCTGACCTGTGTATATGGTTAATTGCTATTTTACCAGGTGTATTCATCTCTTTTATATTAGGCTGTCTTCGCTTTTCTGTACAATTAAATTTGTCAATTTTGTCTGTTTTTGTGATGTTGCTTATTTGCCTAACAATGATTAGTCTAGGATTTTCAATTGCTTATATATTTTCCCAAAATATTGTAACGCTAATGTCTCAGCTTATTTTAATGATTGGTCTTATGTTTTCACCTATCATGTATCCGGCAAGTCGTCTTCCAGATTGGCTAGATCAACTTTATTATCTACTTCCATTTGTCCCTTCTGCGAATCTTCTTAGAGCTAGCTTTTATAGACATGGAACCGTTTCGCTTGTAGATATAGGAGTTCTTATTTTCTGGATTTTTCTGACACAACTGCTTATCTTAGGAACACTACAAAAAGAATTGTAATACTATCTTGTAGAAAAACTATCCCACGAAACTCAGGTTGAGGCATTTGGCGCTCAGCCTTTTTCTTTTGTGAAAAGTCACTTCCAAGCAAATCAATTGCTTAGCCCTCTTTGATAGCGCTATAATAGTTAAGTTGACTTTGACTATCAAACAACAGATATAGATATTTCATAAAGAAAGAGGACATACAATGGCAAAACCTATTCGAGTATTGCTTTATTATAAATACCTTCCCATCGAAAATGCTGAGCAATTTGCGGCAGACCACTTGGCTTTTTGTAAGTCAATCGGTCTAAAAGGACGTATCTTGGTCGCTGACGAGGGAATCAATGGAACGGTTTCTGGTGACTATGAAACCACTCAAAAATACATGGACTATGTTCACAGCCTTCCAGGGATGGAGGACCTTTGGTTCAAGATTGATGAGGAAGAAGAGCAAGCCTTCAAGAAGATGTTTGTTCGTTACAAGAAGGAAATCGTTCACCTTGGTTTAGAGGATGATAACTTTGACAGCGACATCAATCCACTTGAAACTACAGGTGCTTACTTGTCACCAAAAGAGTTTAAAGACGCTCTTTTAGATGAGGATACTGTTGTCCTTGATACACGTAACGATTATGAATATGACCTTGGTCACTTCCGTGGAGCCATTCGTCCTGACATTCGCAACTTTCGTGAATTACCACAATGGGTTCGCGACCATAAAGAAGAGTTCATGGACAAGCGCGTGGTTGTTTACTGTACTGGTGGTGTCCGCTGTGAGAAATTCTCAGGTTGGATGGTCCGTGAAGGCTACAAAGATGTTGGCCAATTGCACGGTGGTATCGCAACTTACGGCAAAGATCCAGAGGTTCAAGGGGAGCTTTGGGATGGTAAGATGTATGTCTTTGACGAGCGTATTGCTGTTGATATCAACCATGTAGATCCTATCGTTGTCGGTAAGGACTGGTTCGATGGCACGCCTTGTGAACGCTATGTCAACTGCGGTAACCCATTCTGTAACCGTCGTATCCTTGCTTCAGAGGAAAATGAAGATAAATACCTCCGTGGCTGCTCACACGAATGTCGTGTTCACCCACGTAATCGTTATGTCTCTGAAAATGGTTTGAGTAAAGAAGAAGTTGTCTCACGTCTTGCGGCTATTGGTGAGAGCTTGGATGTAACACCTGCCTAAGTTTAAAGTTAGAAGAAGCTGAGAGCAATCTCGGCTTTTTATTTTGCAATTTATTTCTAAAATAATGGAATATATATATTGCAAATAGAAATATATAGTGTATAATATAAATGAAAACAGATAGTAATCACAATCTATGTTGAAGATAAAATCAGATATGATGAAAAGGAGGGGGCATGTGGCAAAGAATTTACGTTTAAAAGCAGCTCGAGCAGAGCATGATATGACCCAGGGAGACTTGGCAGAAGCGGTAGGTGCAACAAGACAAACCATAGGGTTGATTGAAGCCGGAAAGTACAATCCCAGCCTAGCCTTATGCATTGCCATTTGCAAAACACTGGACAGGACCTTGGATCAACTGTTTTGGGAGATTTAGGAAGGAAGTAAAGATGATGAAATTTAAGCTTGTTAATAATAAAGTTACAGATGAACGCGAAGAAGCTCTAAATAATAAAGTTGGTGCTGAATGTTTTTACATAATGATTGCTGGGACGCTTGCGTGCTTGGTCTATAGTTCCTTCTTTAACAAGGGGGTTATTACCTCTAATTACTTAGCCTTCCCATTGTTTATAGCATGGATTTGGTCTATTTATAGATCTGAACGACTTAGTGTTAACACATTTGGGGGTTCCGGAATGACAGTCTTAGGTTGTTTACTGGTGACTGCGCTTATCACTCTTATGATAATGTCAGCTAACTATCAGTTTAACCACAATGTCTATCATAATAATCCCCTGGATCCTAGATATCTCATGGCTTGGCCACTTACTTATATTTTGTATATTCCCTTTGTCTTTTTTATGAATTGGGCTCTCACAGCACTGGGAAGATATGAGAGAAGACGTCTTGAAAAACAGCTGGACGATTTGGAGAATGAAGAATAAATAGTGATAGAATCAGACCGTTCTTTTTGGTCTGATTTTTTTGTGTTATAATGGGTCCTAAAACCTAAGGAGGTCACGTATGCTACTAACTGAATTTGATGATAATAGACAAGCGATTATCAATCCACAAGACTTACACGAACCAATTGAAGGATTTCCCAAAGTTGTCATCTCTTGCTTTTCAAGAGTAACTTTTGCTCGCCTCCTTGAGAATTATGACCATGAGGTCATTGCAAGAACCTCTATGGCTAATTTTGAAGTCGTGGTCTATGGGATCACTATTGGAGACCAACAGATTGGTGCCTTTAATGCACCCGTTGGGGCATCTTCCTGTGTGGGGATTATTGAGGACCTAATTCAATTTGGGATGGAAAAGCTCGTTCTTTTTGGGACCTGTGGAGTTTTAGATCGAGATATCGAAGCGACCTCCATCATCATTCCAATAGCTGCTCTTCGCGACGAGGGGACCAGTTACCACTATCTTCCAGCTAGTGATGAAGTGGAAGTAAACAAGAAAACCCTTCCGATCTTCCAAGCCTTTCTGGAAAGCCACAAGGTTTCCTATCAGTCAGGAAAAGTGTGGACGACAGATGCACCGTACCGGGAAACCATCGACAAGATGAAGCGACGAAAGGAAGCAGGAGCCATCTGTGTGGATATGGAATGTTCAGCAGTGGCAGCTTTAGCAGCTTATAGAGGCTTTGAGCTCTGCCATTTCTTCTACGCGGCAGACCACCTCTCTGAAGAAAAATGGGATATCCGAACCTTATCTAGTCATGAGGATTTAGATGAAAAAGATAAGGTGGCTTTATTAGCTTTGGAGTTTGCGTGTGACTGGAGTAAACCTTAAAAATTCTACTTTTTAAACTTCTTATTTGTAATCATTCTAAATAACTGTTATAATACTTTTTAGAATCATTCTAAATAAGGAGTAAGAAAATTGGAAGATAAGAATTTTGCAGAACGTTTAAATATTTTGAGAGCTGGTGTTTTGGGTGCCAATGATGGCATCATTTCCATTGCAGGAGTGGTTATCGGTGTGGCCAGTGCGACATCTAACATTTGGTTCATCTTGATTTCTGCCTTGTCAGCGATTTTTGCCGGTGCCTTTTCGATGGCCGGTGGCGAATATGTCAGTGTCTCAACGCAAAAAGATACCGAAGAAGCTGCCATCGCTAAGGAACAAGCTCTCCTGGATCGCTCACCTGAAGCAGCTAGAGAGAGTTTGTACCAAACCTTCCTCAGTCAGGGGGATTGCGAAACAGCAGCCGAAGTCAAGGTCAATCAAGCCTTCAGTAAAAATCCTATCAAGGTCTTAGTTGAGGAAAAATATGGAGTGGACTTGGATGAAATTACCAATCCATGGCATGCTGCCGTATCAAGTTTCTTTGCTTTTTCAGTGGGTTCCTTGCCACCAGCACTAGCTATCATGCTTTTCCCAGAGCCTTACCGTATTCCTGTAACAGTGGTCGTGGTTGCCCTTACCTTGCTCTTGACTGGTTATATCAGTGCCAAGCTCGGAAAAGCACCTGTTAAACAAGCGATGTTGCGTAACTTGACAGTAGGACTCTTGACCATGCTTGTAACCTTCTTGGTCGGGCATATCTTCCACGTGAATGTGTAAGTGTTAATAATGGATAAGTCTACCATGTGAGGTGGGCTTTTTTAGTCTGCTAGACCAAGCTTATCCGTGGTACAATAGGGTTATGCGTTTAGATAAATTATTAGGACAGGCGGGCTATGGTTCTCGCAATCAAGTCAAGAAGCTTATTCGTAGCCGTCAGGTATACGTGGATGGCATCTTGGCTGAACAAGATAATCTTAATGTGGATGCTAGTCTTCAAACTATTACGGTTTCTGGTAAGGAACTGGAGCATGCCCCAGAAGTCTACTACCTTATGAATAAGCCGTCAGGGGTGGTGTCAGCTCGAAGGGACAAGGAACACCAAACAGTCATTGATCTGATTAAGCCTGAAGATCAGCGAGACGGCCTCTATCCTGTTGGGCGATTGGATAGAGATACGGAAGGATTGGTGCTGATTACTAACAATGGTCCCTTGGGATTTGCCCTGCTTCACCCACGTTATCATGTGGCTAAGACTTATTACGTTGAGGTTAATGATATTCTGGGGCCTGATGCACCTGCATTTTTTGAATCCGGTGTTGTCTTTGAGGATGGTACTGTTTGTCAATCAGCTCAGCTAGAAATTCTAAATTCTGCGAGTGACAAGAGCTGTGCTAGAATTACGATTTCAGAAGGTAAGTTTCATCAAGTGAAAAAGATGTTTTTGGCTTATGGCGTCAAGGTGACCTATCTTAAGCGTATTTCTTTTGGAGCGTTTAAGCTTGATGAAGGGATAGCAGTAGGATCCTACAGAGCCTTAACGGAAGCGGAAAAAGTGATTTTGCGTACTTATTTGGGCTAGTCATTTCTTCTTATTAAGCTATGATAGGAACTTTCAATCTCCTGATAGGTCTATCCTATCAGGAGGCTTAATACTGTAAGGCCCATAACGACGGTCTTTTCTAGGGGTATAAGTGAAACTTATGGCATTCCATAAGTTTTTTTAATTTCTCAAGCCTTGTTTCTGGTGGTATGATGGTATCAATTCGATTGAGAACTGAAGTAAGTCAGGAGCAATGACCAAGTCTAATCAGAGAGGGAGGTTCATTATGACAGAAGTATTTTATAATCATTTAGCAAAGACACGTCATCAGATTCACCAACATCCAGAGGTTTCTGAGGAGGAGCACGAGACGACAGTCTTTTTGAAAGGTTATTTGAAAAATCTAGGTATTGAGCCTTTAAATTATCCCTTGAAGACGGGACTCGTCGCTGAGATTGGGTCAGGTCATCCGATTATTGCTTTGCGTGCTGATATTGATGCCCTACCGATCAAGGAAAAGACAGGACTTCCTTATGCCAGCGACAATGGGGCCATGCATGCCTGTGGTCATGACTTTCACCAGACCTCTCTACTTGGAGCTGCTCAGCTTTTAAAAGAGAGAGAAGCAGAGCTTAAGGGGACTGTTCGCTTGATTTTTCAACCAGCCGAGGAAAATTTCCAAGGGGCCTATCAGGTCATTGAAGCGGGTGGTCTTGACGGTGTGTCAGCTATCATCGGTTATCACAATAATCCTCACTTGAAACCTGGTCAGATTGGTCTTCGTTCGGGAGCTATCATGGCAGGTGTGGAGCAGTTTAGGGTTGATGTTAAAGGTGTTTCGTCCCATGCTGCCCGTCCTGATTTGGGTGTGGATACGGTCTTGGTCACTACGACCATCATCAACAATTTACAACAGATTGTTGCTCGTACGGTATCGCCCTTTGAATCGGCTGTATTGTCAGTCACTCATATCGAAGTTGGAAATACCTGGAATGTCCTTCCGGCATCGGGATTTTTCGAAGGAACGATTCGTACCTTTGAGCCTAAGGTTCGTGAAGATGTCATTGCTCGCTTTGAAAAAGTTGTTCAGACGACAGCGAATCAGTTTGGTGCTCAAGTTGACATTACTTGGGGTAATTCACCTTACGTGACCTACAATGACCAGACACTCACACCACTCATCTTTGAAAATTCTAAGGCCTTTGCAGAAGTGATTGAAACGCTGCCATCAACAGGGGGCGAAGACTTTGCGGCCTATCAAAAGGAAATACCAGGAGTCTTTGCCTTTGTTGGCTCAAATGGTGAAGAAAATGCACCAGACTGGCACCATGATGATTTCCTTGTGAAAGATGAGGCCTTGCCAGTAGCTGTGAATTACTATGTGGAAAACGCCCTTTTCCTACTTGACTATTTTAAGGAGAAAGGCAAATGACCATTCCCTTAATCGGTATTACCAGTAATGAAAAGCTTGTTAGAGAGTTGAGAGCTTCACTGACGCCCCATTTATAGGTGTTCAGTGGCATCCTGAGTTTCTCTTGGAACATAAGCTCTTAAAAGACCAAGGACTCTTTGATTATTTTGTTAAGAGTTTTAAATAAAGCTTAAGAACTTTAAATTGGTACTACTTTTGATATTGAAAAGGAGGACGTGCTTAAGGAGAAAAAATCTTTTGATCATTTAGTTTACACTTAAGAACCCAGCCGATTGGTTGGGTTCTTTTGTCGTATTTTAGAAGCAAGATTTCAGGACTTAGAAAGGGAGGGAAGATTTTTCACTTGCTATTTTTGAGTTTTTTAGATAAAATGAAAGCGTTATCATTTCAAAAATAGATAGGGAGTGGTCAAGTCATCTTTTTGATGTTTGACCTTATAACTTCCGAATAAGGAGAAACGTATGTTAATTGGTATTCCAAAAGAAATCAAAAATAACGAAAACCGTGTGGCTCTAACGCCTGCAGGTGTCCAAAGTCTTGTGGCTAAGGGACATGTCGTGTTAATCGAAACAAATGCAGGCCTTGGCTCTGGTTTTGCGGATGCAGATTATGCCAATCAAGGTGCTAAAATCGTTGCAACTGCTGCAGAAGCATGGGCAGCTGAGCTTGTGGTTAAAGTTAAGGAGCCTCTTGCAGCAGAATATGGCTTCCTTCGTGAGGATCTTTTACTCTTTACCTACTTGCACATGGCAGCAGCTCCAGAATTGGCAGATGCTATGGTCAATGCTAAGACAACAGGTGTGGCCTATGAAACAGTACGTAGCCAAGAAGGTCACCTACCACTTTTGGTTCCAATGAGTGAAGTTGCAGGACGTATGGCCGTTCAAATCGGTGCTCACTTCTTGACCAAACAAGAGGGTGGCTCTGGCGTTCTCCTAGGTGGGGTACCTGGTGTTCCTAAAGGGAAAGTGACTATTATCGGTGGTGGTGTCGTAGGGACACATGCAGCCCGCATTGCCCTTGGACTTGGAGCTCAAGTGACTATCCTTGATATCAGTGCTAAACGTTTGTCTGTCCTTGAAGAGGTCTTTGGTAGCCAAATTCAAACACTTATGTCAAATCCGCTCAATATTGAAGCGAGTGTCCGAGATGCTGACGTGGTTATCGGTGCTGTTCTTATCCCAGGTGCTAAAGCACCGAAACTTGTTACTAACGATATGGTTAAACAAATGCGTCCAGGTTCAGTTATTGTTGACGTTGCCGTTGACCAAGGTGGGGTTGTTGAAACTGCGGATCGCGTGACCACTCACGATGAGCCCGTTTATGAAACACATGGTGTTCTTCACTATGCCGTTGCCAATATCCCAGGAGCTGTAGCACGTACATCAACTATTGCCCTTACCAATGTCACTTTGCCTTATATCGAAGCCCTTGCAGGAAAAGGATTCAGAAAAGCCATTAACGACGACGAAGGTCTGCGTCAAGGGGTTACAACCTACCAAGGTCATATTACTAGCAAACCGGTTGCAAAGGGCTTAGACAGAGAGTATACATCAATTGATGAATTGGCATAAATAGATTATTTAGCATAAACAAAGAGGAGTCGCACCATGATTTGGTTGACTCTTTTTTTGTGGTCTGAGACAAGAAATGCTACAAAGCCGAAACTGTTAGAATTTTTCTAATTTTGCTCTTATTTTATGCTATAATGAGTAGACATATTAAGGGCAGTAATGAGTATCTATAAGGTATTTTATTCATGTTTGCCATTAGGAGGTTTTATCGTGGCCAACCATATTCGTGTGATCACAGTAATTATTTTCTCTCAGCTTGTCGTTCTTTATTTTGGTTTTCGTATGGATGTCTCTTTGACCGAACTGCTAACTACAGTAGCTGTGGCATCTCTGGTTGAGATTATTTATCATGTGAAGTTTGTTCGTAAGATAGGAGCCAATATTTCTTTTGAGACTTTTTGGAAAAACTGTGACCAACTTTTTAGAAAAAATGCTGTGCTGTTGGCTATTTTACTTTGTGACCTGCTTATTTTTAAAGGTGGGGATTTCATGGCCTTCATTCTTTGGCAAGTTACCTTTGTTGTCTTGGTAAGTATTATCATCATGGCATCAAATAATGCCCCGGACGCATGATACTACTTAAATCTTACAATAGAAAGTGTGTAGATAATGTTTACCATTCAAAGAAATCATTTGTCGGACCAAGGTGTAGATTATGTCACTTTTGGTAAGGGAGACAAAACTCTTATTATCATTACGGGATTAAGTTTGCAACGATTAGGTGATATGTCCAACCTTGCCATTTACTCGCTATTTTATCGATACGCTAAGGAGTATACGGTCTATATTTTTGATAGAAGGGACCACATCGAAGAAGGCGTTTCTATTGAGGATATGGCGGATGACCTCTATCAGTCCTTTCAAGAATTACATATTGATAATGCTTCTATCATAGGCATATCACAGGGAGGTATGATTGCTCAGCTATTTGCTATCAAGTATCCTCAAAAGGTAACTAGTCTGGTGTTAGCTCTGACATTCTCTCGAAATAATGATATCAGTAGAGAAACCATTGGAGGGTGGATAGAGATGGCAGAAAATGGTGATATGGACCAGCTAAATAAGGATTCGATGAGTAAATCATTTTCGTCACCTGTTTTAAAGAAATTATATGTGATTAACAGATTATTTTTGAGGTCTGTAAGCAAGGAAAAATGCCATCGATTTGTTGGTTTAGCCAAGTCAATTCTAGCCTTTGATTGCTATAGTTCGCTTGATAAAATCACCTGCCCGACTCTTGTCTTGGGAGCCAAAAACGATTTAGTTCTGGGTGTGGGTGGTGCAAGGGAACTTGCAAATAGCATTCCAAAAGCTTCCTATTATGAGTTTAGCAAACAGGGGCACGCGGCCTTTATTGAAAGTAATCAATTTAATAAAATGATATTAGAATTTCTGCGAAAGAATGCTTAGGCAGCAAACTCATAAAAATAAATCTAACCACTTACTCTCTCTAAAAAAATCAAAAAAAATAGTAAAAAAGTTATTTATTCATTTTAGATTCATCTTTCTTAGCTAAAATAAAATCATCAAGAGAAACTTGATAAGTTAATAAAAAAGAAAGTTGGAACATATCATGAAAAAAACAATTAAACAAAAAACAGTTATCACACTTGCATCACTTGGTCTCGCATGTAGTTCAGTAGTAGTGTTTGCTAATACTGCTAAAGCTACTAAAAGTACTGGGTCAACTACCCAATCAAGTTTGACGGTAGACCAAGCCAAAGAAAAAGCTCTCAATGAATCAAAAAGTGGTCAGGTAATCGGTTATGAGCAAGAGGCTAAGTTTGGAAAAACTGTTTTTGAAATTACTATTCTTGATGGTCAAAATGAGAAGGAGTACAAAATTGATGGTCAGACAGGGGATGTCTTGAAGTCTAAAACGAAAGACTTGACCAAGGATAAGGATGATAAGCAATTGATTAATGCTAGTTATAAGATTGATTTAGCTGGTGCTGAAAGTCAGGTTAAATCTAAATATCCTAAGTCTACTATTGAAAAATTGCAATTAGATGTTGAGAATAATACACTTGTCTATGACGTTAGTCTAACTGAGGGCAAGAAAGAGATTGATCTTGAACTTGATGCTAATACAGGCCAAATTGTAGAAGAAGACATTGAAACAGAAAAAGATTAATTTTAGTTATTAAAAATCTAAATCTCGACTAGTCCTTTACTAGCCGAGATTTTTCATACGAACATGATATAATATGGGATAAGAGAGTGAGAGTAGATGTCTATGAAAATATTAGTAATTGAAGATGAAGTTGACTTGAACCGAAGCATAGTGAAATTATTAAAGACACAAAAATACAGTGTTGATTCGGCTTATGATGGTCAAGAGGCATTGGATTACATCAAAGTTTCACAGTATGATGTGATTATTTCAGATATTATGATGCCTAAATTAGATGGTTTGGGGGTATTGTCCTACTTGAGAAATCATCATATTAAGACACCGATTTTGTTGTTAACGGCAAAAGATACACTAGAAGACAAGGTGACGGGTTTGGATGCTGGTGCAGATGACTATCTCGTAAAACCTTTTGAATTCGATGAATTGTTAGCTAGAATTCGTGTCATGCTTCGAAGAGATAATAGGGAAAATCTAACCAGTAGTGTGGTTTTTGGAGACTATTGTCTAGATTTTGTGAAAAAAACGTTGACTCAAAATGGCCAGCTGATTGACTTAACCTCTAAGGAATTTGAACTTCTTGAATGCCTGGTTAGACACCCGAATATTGTTTTAAGTCGGGAGCAAATTAGAGAGCATATTTGGGATTTTGATTATGTGGGAGAATCGAATATCATTGATGTGCTAGTCAAGAATATTCGAAAGAAATTGGGGAATCCGTCAATTATTCAGACAAAGAGGGGCATGGGCTATGTTTTCAAAAATGAAGAATCAGACTAAACAACTCTCTATAATTTCGAAGGTAACACTTTGGTATACAGTGTTTGTCTCCTTACTATTCATTGTCATGTTTGTAGCCTCTTTTATCATATCAGGAACTTGGTCTGACTATGAATCACGAAGTGAGTTGGAACAAGAAACGGTAGAATTGTCTACGGATCTTGATGATTTTGAATCCTTTGATGATGGTATCTATTTTGCACTCTACAATCAAAATAAGGAGTTTGAAAAAGGGGCACTCCCAAGTGATTTTGATGCGAATGCTTCCTTTAAGTCTGGTAAATTATCTACCTATAGCAGTTCACAAATGAACTATTATTATTACGATGTTTATAATGCCAAGAAAGGAAAGTGGATTCGTGGTGTGCGAACCGCATCTGGACTGAGTAAGGAATTAACCTTGTTTTTAATTTCGATAGCTATTCTTGCTCCCATTTCAATTCTTGGTATGGCATGGGTAGGACGTCGAATTTTAAAACGTGCATTTGTGCCAATTAAAGATGTGACTCAGATGGCGGAAGAGATTACAGAAAGTAGAGACTACACTAAACGTGTTTCCTCTTCTTATAAGCTGTCTTATGTTGAAACGACACGATTGACCAAAGTTTTTAATGACATGATATCATCGGTCCAGTCGACTTTTGAGAAAGAAAAGCGGTTTAATCAAAATGTTTCTCATGAACTTAGAACACCACTTTCTGTCATCTTGTCTGAAAGTGAGTTTGGTTCGAAATATGCTGATAGTCTGGAAGAATCCAAAGAATCCCATACTATCATAAACCGTCAGGCGAAATTAATGAAAAATATGACGGAGCAAATTTTGGAGTTGTCTAAAACTCAGAAGCTTAATTGGAATGATTTAGAAAGATTATCGTTGTCAAGCCTGATATCAGAATATTGCCAGGCACAAGAAAGAAAGTGGGCAGAATCAGCTATTGATTTTAAAGTAGCTATTGAACCCAATTTATGGATAAAGGGTGAGAAGTTACTTGTCATCCGAATGCTAGATAATCTGCTGAGTAATGCTATGAAATTTACTCGTACTAGTATTTCCATTACTCTTGAAAGGGTGGACAATCAGGCTCTTTTAAAAGTGGCAGATGATGGTATTGGTATCTCAGAAGACCAGCTCAATAAAATCTGGGACCGTTTTTATCAGGTCGAAGATTCTCGAAACAAATCGCTCAATAGTGGTGTTGGGTTAGGTTTATCCTTTGTCAAAGATATTGCAGAGTTACACCGGGCAGAACTTGATATTCAGTCTAAAGAAGATGTTGGGAGTAGCTTTATGATTCGTTTCCCTCTATGTGATTAGGAAAATGGGGTGAGTCTAAAAAGTAGTTATTTCTAGCTAGACTATTTTAAAGTCTTACAGTTTAGCTTCTATATTGAACTAGGGGGAGGTTACTAAACTTCCCCTTTTTGATTTACGGATCAGATATGTGCAGTCTGAAAAATTAAATGATAGAATGGCAATAGATAGGAGGATACAGAAATGTTAAACTATGATTTGATTGTTATCGGTTTCGGTAAAGCCGGTAAAACTCTGGCTGCTAAGATGAATGCAGCTGGTAAGAAAGTTGCTGTCATCGAGCGCAGTAAAGCGATGTATGGTGGTACTTGCATTAATATTGCTTGTATCCCAACTAAGACTATGATTGTTGCGGCTGAGAAGGGCTGGTCATTTGACGATACCATGAAAGAACGTGGTGCAGTGACTGGTCGTCTTAATGCTAAGAATTATAAAATGTTGGCAGACAATGGCGTTGATGTCATTGATGCAGAGGCACATTTTGTGTCAAATAAGGTTATTGAAGTAGTGGCTGGTGATGACCGCCAAGAGCTAACAGCTGAGACTATTGTCATCAATACAGGTGCCGTGTCTAATGTCTTGCCTATTCCTGGCTTGACAACAACTAAGCATGTTTACGATTCAACTGGTATTCAAACCCTCAAAGCCTTACCAAAACGTTTAGGTGTCTTAGGTGGTGGTAATATCGGTCTTGAATTTGCTGGCCTTTATAACCGTTTGGGAAGTCAAGTGACTGTCTTGGATGCAGCGACTAGCTTCTTGCCACGTGTGGAGCCATCTATTGCTAAGTTGGCCAAGGAATACATGGAAGAGGACGGCATTGTCTTTGAGCAAGGTGTTAAAACTTCCGAAGTGAAAAATGACGGTGATGAAGTTGTCGTTGTTACTGACAAAGGCGAGTTCCGTTTTGATGCACTCCTCTATGCGACAGGACGCAAGCCTAATATCGAACCTCTTCACTTGGAAAATACTGATATCGCCTTGACTGAGCGCGGTGGTATCCAGGTCAATAAACATTTGGAAACAAGTGTTCCTGGTGTCTTTGCAGTTGGTGATGTTAATGGTGGTCTTCAATTTACCTATATCTCACTAGACGATTTCCGTATTGTCTTTAATTACCTAACTGGTGATGGCAGCTATAACCTTGAAACACGTGGAGCTGTTCCAACTGCTATGTTCCTCAACCCACCTTTGGCACAAGTTGGTCTTACTGAAGACCAAGCCAGAGCAGCAGGTGGACCGGTTGCTGTCAAGGAACTTCCAGTTGCTGGTATGCCTCGTGGTCATGTTAATGGCGATTTGCGTGGTGCCTTCAAAGCTGTGGTAAACCCTGAAACTAAGGAAATCTTGGGAGTGACCCTCTTTGGTCAAGAATCTCATGAAATTATCAATCTAATTACCCTAGCTATGAATCATCACATTCCATACACAGATTTGGCTAAACAAATCTTTACTCACCCAACTATGGCTGAAAACCTAAACGATTTGTTTGCGATTTAAAATGAAAAGAGCCGAGAGGCTCTTTTTTTGGAAACATATCTCTAATGCAAAGCGACACTCTAGGTTAGATGTCGCTTTTTTTGCGCTTTGATGATAAGATAGAAGTGACATAGGAAAATTCCTTAGATTGGTGCTCTTAATCTACTCAGGGAGGTTGATAGACCTTGAGTCACCACTAGAAACTGTATGAAAAACTTAGAAAGATACTCGTATACCAACTGGTCTGTGAGTGTGTATAGCTTATGACTAAGAAAGTAGGAGTGGGCAAGGCCCACAGTAAGATTATTTTGATGGGGGAGCACTCGGTTGTTTATGGCCATCCTGCCCTTGCTCTCCCTCTTAAGGATATTGAGGTTGTCTGTCAGATTCAGGCGGCTGAGACTCCTTTGACACTCAAGGCTCAAGATCCCTTGACTATGGCGATTTTTTCAGCCCTTAACTATCTGAAAATCAAGAACCAGCCTATCAGTTATGATATTTCGTCTAGTGTCCCTGAAAAGCGTGGCATGGGGTCATCTGCTGCAGTGGCCATTGCGGCTATTCGTGCGGTTTTTGATTATTTTGACCAGGAGCTTAGCCAGGAGACCTTGGAAATGCTGGTTCATCAGGCAGAGACCATTGCCCATAGTAAACCTAGTGGCTTAGATGCCAAGACCTGCTTGAGTGACCAAGCCATTAGTTTTACGCGGAATATTGGTTTCAAGGAAATCGAGGTCAATCTGGGTGCCTATCTGGTCATTGCTGATACGGGCATCCATGGAAATACCCGTGAGGCCGTGGAAAAAGTAGAGGCTATTGGACTAGATGCCTTGTCAGACCTTAACCGATTGGGAGAATTAAGTCAGAAGGCGGAAGGAGCCCTCAAAGCCAAGGATCAAAAGCTTCTTGGTCAGCTCATGTCTCAAGCCCATAATCACCTTAAATCTTTAGGCGTGTCTTGTGACCTGTCCGACCTTCTGGTAGCAACTGCTCTAGAGCATGGTGCACTGGGAGCTAAGATGTCAGGCGGAGGACTTGGTGGCTGTATTATTGCCCTAACAAGTACCAAGGACCAAGCCCAAACGATTGCTAAAAAACTTCAAGAAAAAGGAGCCGTAAACACGTGGATAGAAAGCCTGTAAGCGTCAAATCGTACGCAAATATTGCTATTGTCAAATACTGGGGTAAGGCAGATGCGGAGCGTATGATTCCTTCAACCAGCAGTATCTCACTGACTTTGGAGAATATGTATACGGAAACCAAGTTGTCTTTTCTGCCTGAGGATGCGACTGGAGATGTCATGTATATCGATGACGAGCTCCAAGGGGAAAAAGAAACAATCAAGGCCAGCAAGGTCTTATACCTCTTCCGTACAAATCCTAACCAACATGTCAAGATTGAAACTTGGAACAACATGCCGACAGCTGCTGGTCTATCCTCAAGTTCCTCTGGCCTTTCAGCTTTGGTCAAGGCAGCTAACGAGCTCTTCCAAGTAGGAAAAACGCAGTCTGAATTGGCTCAAATTGCCAAGTTTGCTTCAGGCTCATCATCACGTTCTTTCTTTGGACCATTGGCAGCTTGGGACAAGGATAGCGGAGAGGTTTACCAAGTTGAAACAGACCTCAAATTGGCCATGATTATGCTGGTTTTGACAGATCAAAAGAAACCCGTATCAAGCCGTGATGGTATGAAGTTGTGTACTGAAACATCGACATCCTTCCCAGACTGGATTAAACAGTCTGAGCAAGATTACAAGGATATGTTAGGCTACCTCAAGGCTAATGATTTCCAAGCGGTCGGTGAACTCACTGAAGCCAATGCCCTTCGTATGCACCAAACCACAAGTACGGCAAACCCTCCATTTTCATATCTGACGGATGCTTCCTATCAGGCTATGGACAAGGTTAAGGCTCTCCGTGCTTCTGGTGAGCAATGTTATTTCACAATGGATGCAGGACCAAATGTTAAGGTGCTTTGTCTGGAAGAAGACCTGGACCGCCTAGCTGACCACTTCCGTAAGGACTATCAGGTCATTATTTCACGCACCAAGGAGTTGCCAGATGCTTAAGCAGTCGGTCAGTCGAGCCAGGGTAAAAACTGGCGGAAAACTCTACATTGCTGGAGAATACTCAGTCCTAACAGCTGGGCAGACAGCCCTAATCCAGTTTATCCCTATCTTTATGTCAGCAGAGGTCAAGGAAGCACCAAGCACACAGCTATCTTCTGATATGTTTGACTATAGTGTTAACCGTGAGCCAGACGCAAATTATGCCCTCATTCAAGAGGCTTTGAATACTTTTGAAGCCTATTGTGGTGAGAACTTGCCCGCTCTGGACCTTTCAATTACTGGAAAGTTGGAGCGAGATGGTGTTAAATTTGGCATTGGCTCATCAGGTTCAGTTGTGGTATTGACCCTCAAGGCCCTGGCAGCGGCTCTGCAGAAAGACTTGTCCGAAGACATTCTCTTTAAATTAGCTAGTTACACCCTCCTCAAACAAGGAGACAACGGTTCTATGGGGGACCTAGCTTGTATCGTATACGAGGATCTGGTTTCCTATCGCTCTTTTGACCGTGCAAAAATAGCAGAGCTTATAGACCAAATGACTCTATCAGAACTTTTGGAGAAAGACTGGGGATATCGTATCAGACCTGTAGTGCCAGCTCTCAAAGCTCATTTTTTGGTGGGGTGGACCAAGCAAGCTGCTATCTCAAAAGATATGGTTAAGATGGCCAAATCTCGTATATCAAGCAAGTATCTAGGTGAAACCGAAGTTGCTGTTCAAGTTGCCATCAAGGCTCTGGAAACAGGAGATAAGAACTTGCTTAAGAGCAGCCTTCAAACTGTCAGTGACCAGTTGGAATCACTGAGTCCAGATATTTATGTGGACAAGCTGAAAAAACTCAAAGAAGCAGAGCAAGGACTCGATGCCATTGCTAAGTCCTCTGGAGCTGGAGGTGGCGACTGTGGTATCGCCTTTGCCTTTGACCAATCTAGCCGAGATGCTCTAGTTGAGCGTTGGCAGCAGGAAGGTATAGAGCTCTTGTATGAGATTTAGGGATCAGCTAAGTAGACATTATCACGCAAGAAAGTAAAGAAATAACCTATGACAAATCGTAAAGACGATCACATCCGTTATGCCCTCAAGTACCAGTCGCCCTACAATAGTTTTGACGATATGGAACTTATCCACAAGTCTCTACCGACTTATGATTTAGATCAGATTGACTTGTCCACACATTTTGCGGAACGAGATTGGGATTATCCCTTTTATATCAATGCCATGACAGGTGGTTCCGCCAAGGGTGGTGCTGTTAATCGAAAATTAGCTGAGGTGGCCAGTCGAACAGGTATTCTCATGGTGACAGGTTCCTACAGTGCTGCTCTAAAGGGAGAAGAACCAGAATCCTTTGACTATCGCCAAGAGTTTCCAGACTTAGACCTAGCGACTAATATCGGTGTGGATAAGTCTGTGGACCTGGGCATTAAGACGGTGGAAGCTATGAAACCAGTCTTTTTACAGCTCCATGTTAATCTTATGCAGGAGCTCCTCATGCCTGAGGGAGAGCGTATTTTCCATACATGGAAGGAAAATGTGGCGGCTTATGCACAGAAAATAGAGGTTCCTCTTGTACTCAAGGAGGTCGGCTTTGGTATGGATGTGGAAACCATTCGTTATGCCATGTCTCAGGGCATCAAAACTGTGGATATCTCAAGTCGTGGTGGGACTAGCTTCGCCTATATTGAAAATAGTCGAGGTGGCAACCGAGATTACCTCAATGACTGGGGACAAAGCACCGTTCAGACCCTCTTGCAAGCCCAAGACCTTCGTGATAATGTGGAAATCCTAGCCTCAGGTGGCGTGCGAAACCCACTTGATATGGTCAAATGTCTGGTCCTAGGAGCAAAAGGTGTAGGCCTCTCACGAACAGTCCTTGAATTGGTAGAACGCTACCCTGTGGATAAGGTTGTGGCTATCGTTAATGGCTGGAAAGACGACCTTCGTCTCATCATGTGTGCCCTTGATTGTCGAACTGTTGATGAGCTCAAATCTGTGGATTACATCTTACACGGTAAGCTGCAAGGGACTTATATCAAGCAAGGAAAGTAGGAAAGAGCCAAGTGCTCTTTTTTTCTTTTTCTTATTATGTTAAAATATTGTAATGTAAAACATCGTGTTTTTCAGCCAATGCACGCTTGTTTTCAGGAAAATATGTGGAATGATAGGTTTTAGGTTAAAGAAATATTAAAGGAGTAACTATGTCTCAGCAGGTTATTAAAGCGGACAATTTAGGTAAAAGCTTTGGGTCTTTTAAGGCCATAAGTTCCCTCACTTTCGAGGTCAACAAGGGAGAAATTTTAGGTTTCCTTGGGCCATCTGGATCTGGTAAAACGACTACGATTAACATTCTCACAGGTCAATTGACACCAGACCAAGGGCAATCATCAATTCTAGGTAAGTCCTCTACCAATCTGAATGAGGAAGACCTTACCAATATCGGTCTAATTACGGAAAATAGTGGCTATTATGAAAAGTTGAGCCTTTATGACAATCTCCTCTTTTTTGCAAAGCTCTATGATGTTCCACAAGGGGACCTTGATGATTTGATGAAGCGTGTAGGTCTCTATGACAGACGTAAGACCCTGGCTGAAAAGTTATCAACAGGGATGAAGCAACGTATGTTACTCGTCCGTGCCATTATTAACAAACCTCAAGTTCTCTTTTTGGATGAACCGACTTCAGGCTTAGATCCGTCAACTTCCCAGTCTATTCATGAACTTATTAAGGAGTTGCAAGCAGAAGGGACGACCATTTTCTTAACGACCCATGATATGCACGAGGCGACTATCCTCTGTGACAAGATTGTCCTTCTTAATAAGGGGCAAATTGTGGAAGCGGGGACTCCAAGTGATCTGATTCAAAAGTATAATACAGATAAACGTGTCAAAATTACCTATCAATCTGGTAAGGAGGACTACCTATCGTTTTCAGAGTTGGGACAGGTCAGCCAGACTGATGATATTCTAACCATCCATTCTTGTGAACCAACCTTGGAAGATGTCTTTATCCAACTAACAGGAGGTAAGCTCAATGCGTAAGCAGTTAAAATCACTCATGTGGCTCAGACGCCGAATTATCTTATCAAATAAAAGTATCTTGATTCAAGTTTTCCTACCATTTGGCTTTACTTATCTATATAAAAAACTCACTGAGATACAGGGAGCATTGAATACAGAATCCAAGGTTCGTTTGCTTGTACAGTGTTTGTCTATGGCCCTTTTATTTGGGGCTGGGAATACAATTAGTACCATTGTGTCTGAGGAAAAGGAGAAAAAGACCCTCCGAACTCTCCTTCTGAGTGGTGTTAAGACTAAAAATTACATAATCTCAACCCTTGTTATCCCATTCGCCATTAGTCTTGCTTCGGCTCTTTTCATTCCTAAAATTCTAGAGATTGATTTGGGTAAACAGTCAGATACTTATTACCTTATTGTTTTATTAACTGCGGTAGCTGTCATGCTTATTTATCTATTTATTGGTATGGTGTGTAAAACTCAAATGTCTTCACAGATTATTGGTCTACCAATAACAATGATTAGCCTTTTCATTCCAACACTTTTAGGCATGAGTGATACCTTTGATACCGTTATAAAATATAGTCACATGGGGCTTTATACAAATGCACTCAGTGATTTTGACCACTTTAAGTGGCAGGACCAAAAAGCTAGTTTAATAGCTCTAATCATCTGGATCCTTGTCTTTGCATTGCTTGACTTCGTGCAGGCTAAGAAAATACGAAAGATTTCTTAATTCGTCTATTGATAAGATAAGTTCCTATTTTGACTACGACGTCCGCACTCACTTAAGGAAAGTCTAAAAAAATCCATTTTACAAAAGAATATCTTACAAAAAAGAGCGGAAGCTCTTTTTTTATTACCCACTCAAGCAAAAAGTAACTTTTCCCCTTGACAAGTTACCGCCTTAGGAGTATTATTTTCAGTGAAATACGGTAGGTGAGGCTACCACAAGGATACGGATGACTACCGCAAAGCAGTGGAGACACTACTCGTTGGTCAACAGTCCTGATCGCCAAGGTCAAGACTAAGCTCATTTCATCGCCTTGCGGAGCTAAAGCTTGAACGGTCCATTTTTTGACAGAATCTATTAAAAAATCAACCTCGAGTTTATAGAGTCTTACCTGTATATGGGTAGGACTCTTTTCATTTGTCTGAGGTCCACCCAGCATCAAAAAATTGAAAGGAGAAACCTATGAGACTAATCGACGATCACCCCGAACCGCACCTAACCAGTCAATCGCTGATTAGTGTCTTAGGGACTCCATAAGTGATTGGCTCATGATTAAATAAGGAGATTCCAATGTCAACAAATAAAGAAAGACTTATTGCTGCTCTTCAAGAGCCACTTGAAACAACCCTTACTCGCTACAAGACTCATTTGGATGGCTTGAAGGAAGACCAAGTAGAAGAAAACCGTGACCTTTATGGGGAAAATATCATAACCAAAGGACAAGAGGATTCTATCATCAAAAAGATTTATGAATCTATCATCAATCCCTTTACTGTTATTCTCCTAGTCATCGCTCTGGTTTCCTTTATCACCAATGTCTGGCTTGCTAAACCAGGTGAAGAAGATCCAACGACTTCTATCATCATTGTCACTCTAGTTTTGATATCTGGTGGTATCCGTTTTATTCAAGAACTTCGTAGTGACAAGGCTGCTAGCAATTTGTCTCGCATGATTGTCAATACAGCAACAGTGCTTCGAGATGGCAGTGAGCAAGAAATCCCAATCGATGAAATTGTGGTTGGAGATGTGGTCAAACTGAGTGCGGGAGATATGATTCCGGCTGATGTGGTCTTACTAGATTCTCGTGATTTCTTTGTTCAACAGTCTGGCTTGACAGGTGAAAGCGATGCTGTGGAAAAAGCTTGTCTGGCTAAAGCAGATGGTCAAAATCTAGAGAGCCTGCTTGAAAGTGAGAGCCTTGCTTTCATGGGAACTAATGTTATCTCTGGTCGTGCAACAGCCTTGGTTTTAGTTGTTGGTGATGAAACCATGATGGGAGCAATTGAGCAGACCATCAATACTTATGACGAACCAACTTCATTTGAACGTGAGATGAATTCCATTTCTTGGCTCTTGATTCGACTCATGTTGGTTATGGTTCCTGTTGTTTTTGTGATTAACGGTTTAACAGATGGGGACTGGCTTGAAGCCGGCGTCTTTGCCCTTAGTGTGGGAGTCGGTTTGACCCCAGAAATGTTGCCGATGATTATCACAGCCAGTCTTGCCAAGGGTTCTATCATTATGGCCAAGGAAAAGGTGGTCATCAAAAAACTTAATGCTATTCAAGACCTAGGGGCTATCGACATCCTTTGTACGGATAAGACAGGAACCCTGACTCAAGATGAAATCGTTCTTGAGTACCCTCTTGATATCCATGGCGACCTTGACCTTTCAGTGCTTCGGAGAGCCTATCTTAACTCTTATTTCCAAACTGGCTTGAAAAATCTTATGGACCGTGCCATTATTAGTCGAACTGAAAGAGAAGCTAAGAAACATGACATCGTTCGTGACCTTGACCAGACCTTCCACAAGATTGATGAGCTACCTTTTGATTTTGAACGTCGTCGCATGAGTGTCATTGTTCAAGACACTGATGGATTTGTTAGCATGGTGACAAAAGGTGCCCTTGAAGAAATGCTCTCTGTTTCTAACTATGTGGAATACAAGGGAGACATTATCCCATTGACTGACGATGTTCGTGAGGAAGTCCTTGCGGAAGTTGCACAGTTGAATGAACAAGGTTTGCGTGTTCTCGGTGTTAGCTACAAATCACAGCTTAATGAAAATGACGTCTTTAGTGTCGAAGATGAAAGTGATATGATTTTGACGGGATATCTTGCCTTCCTTGACCCACCAAAACCATCAGCAGCACCTGCTATCAAGGCTTTGGCGGAATATGGTGTGACCACAAAAATTTTGACTGGAGACAATGATAAGGTGACACAGGCTGTCTGTGAAAAAGTTGGTCTAGATGTGACGCACATTCTACTTGGAAGTGATCTTGATACCATGTCAGATCAAGATTTGGCTAAGGCTGTGGAAACGACAACAGTCTTTGCTAAGTTATCCCCAGACCAAAAGGCACGAATTATCCTAAGCCTTAAGGAAAATGGGCATAAGGTAGGCTATATGGGTGATGGTATCAACGATGCCCCATCCATGAAGGTGTCAGATGTGGGGATTTCTGTGGATACAGCTGTTGATATCGCCAAAGAAACTGCAGATGTTATCTTGCTTGATAAGGATTTAATGGTCTTGGAAAAAGGTTTGGTTGAAGGACGGAAGGTCTATGCTAATATGACCAAATATATCAAGATGACCGTTTCTTCAAATTTCGGGAATATCTTTTCTCTCCTCTTTGCCAGCATTTTCTTACCATTCCTACCAATGGCACCTGTGCATTTGATTGTCCTAAATCTTGTCTATGATATCTCTTGTATCGCCCTTCCATTTGACAATGTGGACAAGGAATTTCTTAAAGAGCCACATATCTGGGAAGCCAAATCAATCATGCGTTTCATGGCTTGGATAGGACCTATTTCGTCCGTATTTGATATTTTGACATATATCTTGCTCTATTTCATCATTGTGCCAATGATTTTGGGGCATGGCTATGTTCATGGTTCACCAGAAGCAGCAGCCTTTATCATCATTTTCCAAACAGGTTGGTTTATCGAATCTATGTGGTCTCAAACCATGGTTATCCACATGTTACGTTCACCAAAACTACCATTTATTCAAAGCCACCCAGCACTATCTGTTGTTGTGACAACCCTATTTGCTGCTGTCTTTGTAACCTCTCTTCCTTACAGTCCATTGGCTAGTCTCTTAAAACTCAGCCATCTAAATGGTCTCTATTTCATTCTCTTGTTTGTTATTATCGTTTTGTATATGCTTAGTGTTACCTTTGTGAAGCATATCTACATTAAGAAATACAAAGAATGGTTGTAGGATAACTATCCATAGAAAAAAGAGCGTTAGCTCTTTTTTCATTACCTTTCATTCTGCCAAAACCTTTTCATTTATGGTATAATAGGGCGATTATAGATAATCAGAGGCCCTAAAAAACGTCAGTTATGAGGACATATTTTCTAAGAAATGAGTGACTATGTTTTCAAGGCCCCTTTCTTTCGTAGGCTATCCCAGTGGGAGGTGGAGGCCCTGAGATTTGGGGCTCAAGGCTAAGACCGCCACGAAGGAAACCATCACAAAAAAATCTTAAGAAGGAAAAAGAAAATGAGTAATTACGCAATTATCCTTGCTGCGGGTAAAGGAACTCGCATGAAATCAGATCTTCCAAAAGTATTGCACAAGGTTTCAGGCATCACTATGCTTGAGCATGTCTTCCGTGCAGTTTCAGCCATTGATCCAGCTAAAAACGTTACTGTTATTGGTCACAAGGCTGAACTTGTTCGTGAGGTTTTGGATGGTCAATCTGCTTTCACTATGCAAACTGAGCAGTTGGGGACTGGTCACGCAGTAATGATGGCTGAAGATGAGTTGGCTGGACTTGAAGGTCAAACGCTTGTTATTGCTGGTGACACGCCTTTGATTACTGGTGAAAGCCTTAAAAACCTTATTGATTTCCACGTTAATCATAAAAATGTTGCCACTATCTTGACTGCAACTGCGGACAATCCATTTGGTTATGGTCGTATCATCCGTAACGAAAATGGCGAAGTGACTAAGATTGTAGAGCAAAAAGATGCCAACGAATTCGAACAACAAGTCAAAGAAATCAATACAGGGACTTACGTTTTTGACAACAAACGTCTCTTCGAAGCACTTAAAAATATCAACACTAACAACGCTCAAGGGGAATACTATTTGACTGATGTCATTTCTATTTTCCGTGAGAATGGTGAAAAAGTAGGTGCCTTCACCCTTCGTGACTTCGAAGAAAGTCTTGGGGTTAATGACCGTGTTGCCCTAGCTACGGCAGAAGATGTTATGCGTCGTCGTATCAACAAAGCTCACATGGTCAACGGTGTTACTTTCCAAAATCCAAACGCTACTTATATTGACGTGGATGTGGAAATTGATCCAGATGTTGTCATTGAAGCTAATGTGACACTTAAAGGACAAACTAAGATTGGTGCAGAGTCAGTGCTTACTAATGGTACTTATATTGTTGATTCAACTATCGGTGCCAAAACGGTTATCACTAACTCTATGATTGAGCACTCAGTGGTTGAAGAGGGCGTTACCGTTGGTCCATTTGCCCATGTTCGTCCAGATTCAACCCTCAAAAAAGATGTTCATATCGGTAACTTCGTTGAGGTTAAGGGGTCTACTATCGGTGAAAATACCAAAGCTGGTCACTTGACCTACATTGGTAATGCGGAAGTTGGTTCTGACGTTAACTTTGGTGCTGGAACCATTACCGTTAACTATGATGGTCAACACAAGTTCAAGACACAAATTGCCAATAATGTTTTTATCGGAAGCAATTCAACCTTGATTGCACCGCTTGAAATTGGGGCTAACGCTCTCACAGCGGCTGGTTCAACCATCACAGATGATGTGCCAGCTGACAGCGTAGCCATTGGACGTGGCCGTCAGGTCAATAAAGAAGGCTATGCCATTAAGAAACCTCACCACCCAAGCCAACAAAAGTAGGCTTAAGGCTATCTGAGCTAGATTCTCTTGTAGAGTAGAGGTAGCTTAGAATGAGGTCAGAAGTAAAAGGAGTCAATTCATGGAGTTTGAAGAAAAAACACTCAAACGTGAGTCAAAATTTAAGGGACATATTTTTGAAGTTGCAGTAGACGAGGTCCTCTTGCCAGACGGTAAGACGGCTGGTCGTGAACTCATCTTCCACAAGGGAGCAGTAGCCGTTTTAGCGGTTACCCCAGAAGGAAAAATCATTATCGTAAAACAATACCGTAAGGCTATTGAGGCAGTTTCTTACGAGATTCCTGCAGGCAAACTGGAAGTCGGTGAAGCTGGCGATGAAATGGCTGCAGCAGCGCGTGAACTCGAAGAGGAGACTCAGTATAAGGGTGATCTGGAATTGATTTATGAATTTTACACAGCCATTGGCTTTTGTAATGAGAGAATCAAACTCTATGTAGCGACCAACCTTAAACCTGTGGAAAATCCACGTCCACTTGATGATGATGAGTTCCTTGAACTCTATGAATTGACCTATGAGGAGTGTATGGAACTTGTAGCTTCAGGAGCTATTCAAGATGCCAAAACCATCATCGCGCTCCAATACTATGCACTTCATTTCGGAGGAAAATAAGCTATGGGAAAACCACTTTTGACCGAAGATATCATTGAGCAGGCCAAGCGTGGGGAAATCGATTTAGAGGAACATCCTTATTATGAGGACTATGATCAAGAGTTCTACGATGAGGATTATGAGGCTGATTACCAGCCTTCTGCCTACAAGAGCCGTCGAATTGAGAATGCTAAACGCAATCAATTTCAACACAAGCTTAATCGCATCCTCTTTTGGGTTGTGGTCCTCTTGATTATTCTCTTCATTGCTGTCTTTTATTTCTAAAAAGTCTATGAGTCAGATAGCCCTAGCTACTTATTCAGGAAAGATTACAAGCTGAAAAGGAACTATATGAAAATTGGAATTATCGCTGCCATGGAGCAGGAGTTAGTGCTTCTAGTGGAGCAATTGGAAAATAAGGTTGAAGAAACTGTTCTTGGCAATACCTACTACACAGGACGCTTAGGAAAACATGATGTTGTTTTGGTGCAATCAGGTGTTGGTAAGGTTATGTCAGCCATGTCTGTGGCTGTCTTGGCAGACCATTTTGGCGTTGATGCCCTCATTAACACTGGTTCTGCAGGAGCAGTAGCACCTGGACTTAAAATTGGAGATGTGGTTGTAGCTTCAAAATTGGCCTATCACGATGTTGATTTGACAGCCTTTGGCTATGATTATGGGCAAATGTCTATGCAACCACTTTATTTTGAAAGTGACTCTACCTTCGTAGAGACTTTCGAAAAGGTCTTGGCTCAGGCTTCCATTGATTCTAAGATTGGGCTTATCGCTACGGGTGATAGCTTCATTGCGGGTCAAGACAAGATTGATGCTATTAAGGGTCATTTCCCAGAAGTCTTGGCTGTAGAGATGGAGGGAGCAGCTATTGCTCAAGCCGCACACAGTGTCAAAAAGCCTTTCATCGTTGTACGTGCCATGAGTGATACAGCTGCTCATGATGCTAACATTACCTTTGATGAATTCATTATTCAGGCGGGGAAACAATCAGCTGCTATCTTGGTTGAGTTTCTCAAAGAACTTGCCTAAAATACATTAAATGAGTGCTTATGCTCATTTTCTTAATTAATTTAAAGACGACTGCTATTCATTTAAGAATGGCAGTTTTTTTCTGCTTTTAAATAAGAAAACCTTCTCATTTTTTAAAGAAAAAATCTGAATTTTAGCATTTTTCAGACGGAAATTTAATTAAAATTATGTCAATAAAATGAGAAAGAAAAACAATATTAAAAGAGAGACTCCGAAAGAAAGCTTATAATATAAGGGTTTGAAAATTTCACTATCTATTGATATCTTAGAAAGCTTTACAAAACCTCCAAAGGGGTAAATAATTATCTTGCAAAGTTCTGAAAATAGTGTATAATTCAGAATGAAAAGGGTTACAAAAATGTTAAGATTTGTAAAAATGGGAGGATAGAATCATGAATAACCGATTCGGTGATTCGAGGCAGCGTTTCTCAATCCGTAAGTTTACGGTGGGCGTTGCTTCGGTCTTACTTTCGTCTGCAGTTTTTGGTGTAAGTACCGCCAAAGCAGATCAAGCTGAAGAGCCTAAAGGCCAACCAGCGACGAGTGTACTTGAGGAAGCCAGTGAGTCTGATGGTGGGGGCCAAAGGACAAGCACTAGTGCCTCAAGTCAAGAAGTGACAGCTGAACCTACCGTTCAAGCAGAAAGTACCAGTGCTATCTCAGTAACTGCTGTTTCTAGTGAAGTTGCGCTTCAAGAGCAAACGGTTGCAAGCTCTGAGCAAACAAGTTCATCACAAGATAAGACTAGTGAGGGGATCAGTGAGAAACCTGTTACAGTCAATGAAACACGAGAAGCTAGCGCTAGCGACCTCGCTGCAGCAAACAATACGAGTTCCGCTTCGTCTGATAATTTCGGACTTAAGGTTACCAACCTAAGTCGTCCGATTCCAGCGGATGTCAAGGTGACTAAGACAGGTACTGAAATCACTGTTCAAAATCCTGATGTGGAAATGGAATTTCCAAACGGAAATAGTAAGTACGCTACTAGCAAGGTTGTCTACCACAATATTCCTTTCCCTGATGATATGACCATCAATGAAGGGGATCAGGTCATTTTTAATTTGCCTGAGCAGTTGCGTTTCCGTACTAGCTACGATATCAATGTCTATAATCCAGACAATCAAATTGTAGGTCTGGCTCAAATTGATCCTGAGAAGAATCGTGTCACAACGACCTTTAATAACTATTTCCAAACACATCCCAACAATAAGCTCATGAGTTTAGAGTTGGATACCCTTTATTCTGAAGAAGTAGATGAAGGGGAACATCTTACTCTTGATTTTGAGGGACGTATCATTCATGTTTCAGTGGGTAAAGAGCAGTCACCTCCTCCAGGTCAAGAGGTTATTTCTAAGTGGGGTAGTCAAGATAAGAATGATCCTACGCTTTTGAATTGGCAGATGCGTCTCAATTACTCACGACGTCTCCTTAACAACTTGAAACTGGTTGATACTTGGTCTGACAATCAAAGATTTGTGGACGGTTCTTTGCAACTTCGCTACATTGATTCGGCAGATCCTTGGATTGACAAGGGATCAGCTATGGATCTGATTAAGAGTTTCTCTTATGATGATAGCCATTTTGAGCTTAAACTCAATCAGTTGGACCGCATGGTTTATGTTTGGTATCAAACCCGTTTGACACAACCTGTTGAAGAATCAACTAACCCTGTCAACCGTATTAAACTTCATGCGGATGTTGTTTCTGATTCTTACAAGTCAACCATTCGCTTGGTTGGCGGTCGTGGAGATGCCATTGGAGATAATCTCGCTCATTTCAATCTTGAGCTTGAGAAGGACTTGGCGGGTAGAGACCTTAAGGATAAAGAATTTACATTTAAATTAGTTGATGTGACTGATAGTGCCAATCCTGTTGACTTAGGGGAAACCACTAATGATGCCAAGGGTAAAATCGTCTTTTCAGATCTCTCACTCAGTAAGCCAGGTATCTATCATTATCGTGTGACAGAGGTTCCCGGTAATGACGAAGATGTGGTCTATGACAAACTAGAAGCCAATATCACCATTCAGGTTGTTCGTGAAACTGTGGACAATCAAGTCAAATTGGTTGCCAAGGTTGCCTATCCAGAAGACATTATCTTTAACAATAAATTGGTAACACCAGCCAAGGCCAAAATTGCATTTGGTAAGGAATTGACCAAGGCAGGCGTTAAACAAGATCTAAAAGCAGATCAATTCCAATTTGTTCTTAAAGACCGTTTTGGAAAAGTCCTTGAAACTGTTGGTAATACAGCTGATGGTCAGGTTGCTTTTAGTGAGTTAACCTTTAACAAGGTAGGTACTTACAACTACACTGTTGAAGAGCTTACAGGTAAGGATGACTCAATTGTTTATGACAGCATGAAAGCTGCTGTTTCTATCACGGTAACACGTGATGGCGACGCCCTTGTTTCAACCGTGGTTAATCCTAAAGACACTATCTTTAACAACAAGTTTGTGACTCCAGCTAAGGCCGCTATTCAGTTCAGTAAGGAATTGACTAAGGCAGGTGTCAACCAAACTTTGACTGCTAATGAGTTCCAATTTGTTCTCAAAGATAGTGCCGGTCATATTGTCGAAACAGTTGGTAATACAGCTGATGGTCGTGTTGCCTTTAGTGAACTTCACTTTGATAAGGCAGGAACTTACACTTATACTGTTGAAGAAGTTAAGGGAACTAACGAAGATATCATCTATGATGGTATGAAAGCAACTGTCTGGATTACAGTGACACGAGATGGTGATGCTTTGGTATCAACAGTTGCTAATCCAAAAGATACTGTTTTCAATAACTATGTGAAAGACGTGCAACCAGCTAAGGCCAAATTCGAATTGACCAAGGTTCTTACAGGTCGTAACCTCAAAGATGGTGAGTTTAGTTTCGTTCTCAAGGACGACAAGGGTAATGTTATCCAAACAGTGACCAATAATGCACAAGGAAACATTAGTTTTGGAAATATTGTCTACGACAAACCAGGTGTTTACTACTACACTGTTGAAGAAGTCAAGGGTAATGAAGCTGACGTGGTTTATGATAACATGGTGGCTAAATTCCAGGTGACCGTAACTAAGACTGTAGGTGAAAAGGAAAATCTACTTGTAGCAGCCGTTCTCCTTCCTTTGGATACAGAATTTAACAATAGTTACATTCCTCCAAAACCTCCTACACCGCCAACACCACCGACACCACCAAGTGTCCCACCTAAACCACCAGTGGTTCCGCCAACACCACCAACTCCGCCTACTCCACCGGTGACTCCAAAACCAGCTAAGCCAGTTCAATCCTCTGAGAAATCAGGACCTCAACTTCCAGAGACTGGTCAAGCTAACGATACTGCCTTGCTTGCCCTTGGTGCGGCAGCAGAAGTGGCAGCAGTCATGGGTGTAGCATATAGCCATCGTCGCCGTAAAGACGTTTAAGATGATGACCTAAAAGATCGAGTATTCTCGATCTTTTTTAGTATTTGGCCGCCTATCTCATTAAATGAGAAATCAAGATAAAGCCAACTGCAAGATGAAATTTCTACTAAATTAAGCTATAATGAAGAGTATGAAAGTTCTACTTTATCTTGAAGGAAAATCGGTTCTTGAAAAATCAGGAATCGGACGGGCTCTCCACCATCAGATGCATGCCTTGGACTTGGCGGGGATTCCCTATACAACGGACATCTTGGGTGATTATGATGTCGTTCATATTAATACTTATGGGCCACGCAGTTTGATGTTGTTGCACGCTGCAAAACGCCGTGGCAAGAAGGTCATCATGCATGGCCATTCGACACGTGAGGACTTTGAGAATTCATTCATCGGTTCTAACCTTTTGGCTCCACTTTTTGGGAAATACTTGGCCCACATGTATCAAAAGGCCGATTACGTGATTACGCCATCTGAGTATTCCAAAAAATTGATTCAGTCTTACGGAGTTACCACACCAATCATTGCTGTTTCAAATGGGATTGATTTGAAAAAATACGGTAAGGATCCACGTAAGGAAGAAGTTTTCCGAGACTACTTTGGTATCGAGGAAGGACAGCCAGTGGTTATTTGTGCGGGGCTTTATTTCCAACGCAAGGGAATTGAAGACTTCGTCAAGGTGGCCGAAAAGATGCCTCATGTTCGTTTTATTTGGTTAGGTAGCATCAGCAAATGGTTGATTCCTAAGAAGATTCGAGACATTGTCAATGGTAAGCATCCTGATAATGTCAGCTTCCCAGGTTATTTCAAGGGAGCCGTCTTCCAGGGAGCCATGAGTGGTGCTAATGCTTTCTTTTTCCCATCTTACGAGGAAACTGAAGGGATTGTGGTGCTAGAAGCCTTTGCCAGTCACCAGCATGTAGTTTTGCGTGATATTCCTGTTTATGAAGGCTGGGTTGATGACAAATCGGCCTCATTTGGGCACAACGTGGACGAATTTGTAGTAGCCTTGCAAGATATTATCGATGGTAAAGTGGACAAACGTGAAGAAGGCTATAAGGTTGCAGAAAGTCGCTCGATTGACGATGTCGCCCAAAAGCTTGTTGAAGCCTACAAAGAAGTATTGGAGATTTAAATGCGTATCGGATTGTTTACAGATACCTATTTTCCACAGGTATCAGGTGTTGCGACCAGTATTCGCACGCTGAAGACGCAGTTGGAAAAAATGGGACATACAGTCTTTATCTTTACCACGACTGATAGAGATGTTGACCGCTATGAAGACTGGCAGATTGTCCGTATTCCGAGTGTGCCTTTCTTTGCTTTTAAGGACCGCCGTGTAGCTTATCGAGGCTTTTCTAAGGCACTAGAGATTGCCAAACAATATAAGCTTGATATTATTCATACGCAGACAGAGTTTTCATTAGGTCTGCTAGGGATTGCCATTGCACGCGAACTTAGGATTCCTGTTGTGCATACCTACCATACTCAGTATGAAGACTATGTCCGCTATATTGCCAAAGGTATGGTTATCCGTCCAAGTATGGTTAAGTACATTGTTCGTGGCTTTATGAGCGATTTGGATGGAGTCATTTGTCCGAGTGAGATTGTTTATGACCTTTTGCTCAAGTACAAGGTTGCAGCTGAAAAACGTGTCATTCCAACTGGGATTGAACTTGAAAAGTTCCAACGTCCAGAGATTACTGAAGATGATGTGGCAGACTTGAGATCCAAGCTTGGTATCGCCTCTGATGAGACCATGTTGTTGAGCCTCTCTCGTGTGTCCTATGAGAAAAACATCCAGGCTGTGCTGGCTGCTCTCCCTTCTGTTTTGGAGGAAGACGACAAGGTGCGTTTGGTTGTGGCTGGTGACGGTCCTTACCTAACAGATCTTAAGTCTCAAGCCAAAAAACTTGGTATTCAGGACAAGGTGGTTTTCACTGGTATGATTGCGCCTAGTGAGACAGCACTTTATTATAAGTCTGCTGATTTCTTCATTTCGGCATCAACCAGTGAGACTCAGGGCTTGACCTATCTGGAAGCCTTGGCTAGCGGTACCCCTATCATTGCCCACGGAAATCCTTATTTGGATAATGTAGTTACAGACCAGATGTTTGGAACGCTTTATTATCATGATAATGATTTAGCTGGGGCCATTTTGGAAGCTGCCATTGCAACACCAGAAAAAGACGAAACTAAGTGGGCTGACAAGCTTTATGAAATTTCTGCGGAAAACTTTGGAAAACGTGTCTATGAGTATTACTTGGACCTTACGATTTCTAAGGATTTCCACAATGATTTGAATGGTGAAGATAGTACCATGAAACGCTTGACGCGTATGGTAACTTATTTGCCAACTAAGGCTATTACCTTGCCTGTTAATGGCTCTGTTCGTATCCTCAAAGGATCAGCCAAACAGGTCAAGAAAATCAGAAATATCACGAAACTTTTGGATTAGAAAAGCAACCAGATTTTCCTAGTCAGATAAAATCTTAGAATTGATTAATAAAAGAGATAATTAGCTTGAAAAATTACAGTTTCATGCTATAATAACGCATAGAGATATATCAGTCATGGGAAATCTTTCAGAGAGCGTGTGGTGCTGGAAATCACGCAGAGGACATGATTGGGACTACTCGATTAACTTTTTATGCAAACATAAAACGGTGGCCACGTTAGAGCCAATCAGAGGTGTAGGACAGACTCGTTTTTTGTCGTACATGAACTAAGGTGGAACCACGTTGCGACGTCCTTTTTAGGATGTCGCTTTTTGTATTGTTTGGTATGCTTTACAATTTTTAGAATGTCTAGTTTAGATAGAAAAGCTTTACTTTGTGACTAAATATTTTCTCTTTGATTACTAAAAGGATTGTTTAGAACGAGGTGACACTATCTATTTAGTTGAGGGAGAATTTTATGGGGTTCAAATATGAAGCTATCAAGGCCTACTTGATTGATCACGGTGTAGATCCTAGTCTTGCTGAGACTATGCACGCTATCTATGCTACCCAAAGACTTGGTGGAACAGCCAATGCCTATTTTCTTATTGTTTTTACAGAAAAAGAGGTTTACATTATCTCGATTACTCCTTTAGGAAAATTAGGAAAGATTATCGCTACACTTCCTGAAGAGATGATTAAGTCCTATCAGTTTAAGAAACGTTTGTTCATTGGTTACAAACTTCGTTTCGTTCTAACTGATGATAGGGAGCTAGACTTTAATATCAACAAGATGATGATTGGTGCAGGTTGGCATAAGACGGAATTGCAAAGCATCCTAGAAACAAACTATTACAACAAAAACATTAAATAGAGAGGAAGAAGGGGCTCATCCTTTAGAGCTCTGACATCTTAATTATGATTAACATTACTTTCCCAGATGGCGCTGTTCGTGAATTCGAATCTGGCGTTACAACTTTTGAAATTGCACAATCTATCAGCAACTCTTTGGCTAAAAAGGCACTTGCTGGTAAATTTAACGGTAAATTGATTGACACAACTCGTGCGATTACTGAAGATGGAAGCATCGAAATCGTGACACCTGATCACGAAGACGCTCTTCCAATCTTGCGTCACTCAGCGGCTCACTTGTTTGCCCAAGCAGCTCGTCGCCTTTTCCCAGATATTCATTTGGGTGTTGGTCCAGCTATCGAAGATGGTTTCTACTACGATACTGACAATGAAGCTGGTCAAATTTCTAACGAAGACCTTCCTCGTATCGAAGAAGAAATGAAGAAAATCGTTAAAGAAAACTTCCCATCAATCCGTGAAGAAGTGACTAAAGACGAAGCGCGTGAAATCTTCAAAAATGACCCATATAAATTGGAACTGATTGAAGAGCACTCAGAAGACGAAGGTGGTTTGACTATCTACCGTCAAGGTGAGTACGTTGACCTTTGCCGTGGCCCACACGTGCCATCAACTGGTCGTATCCAAGTTTTCCACCTTTTGAATGTTGCAGGTGCTTACTGGCGTGGAAATAGCGATAATGCTATGATGCAACGTATCTACGGTACAGCTTGGTTCGATAAAAAAGATCTCAAAGCTTACCTTAAACGTCTTGAAGAAGCTAAAGAACGTGACCACCGTAAACTTGGTAAAGAACTTGATTTGTTCATGATTTCTCAAGAAGTTGGTCAAGGTCTTCCATTCTGGTTGCCAAACGGTGCGACAATCCGTCGTGTCTTGGAACGCTACATCGTGGACAAGGAAGTAGCAGCAGGCTACCAACACGTATACACTCCACCAATTGCCTCAGTTGAGCTATACAAAACTTCAGGTCACTGGGATCACTACCGTGAAGATATGTTCCCAACAATGGATATGGGAGATGGTGAAGCCTTTGTCCTTCGTCCAATGAACTGTCCTCACCACATCGAAGTTTACAAACACCATGTGCACTCTTACCGCGAATTGCCTATCCGTATCGCTGAAATTGGTATGATGCACCGTTATGAAAAATCTGGTGCCCTTACAGGACTTCAACGTGTGCGTGAAATGTCACTTAATGACGGTCATACTTTCGTAACACCTGAACAAATCAAAGATGAGTTCCAACGTACGCTTCAATTGATTATCGATGTATACGAAGATTTCAACTTGACTGACTATCGTTTCCGTTTGTCATACCGTGACCCTAAAGATACTCACAAATACTTTGACAATGATGAAATGTGGGAAAATGCTCAAAGCATGTTGAAATCAGCCATGGATGACATGGAACTCGACTACTTTGAAGCAGAAGGTGAAGCTGCCTTCTACGGTCCAAAACTTGATATCCAAGTGAAGACTGCCCTTGGTAATGAAGAAACACTTTCTACTATCCAATTGGACTTCTTGCTTCCAGAACGCTTTGACCTTAAATACATCGGAGCCGATGGGGAAGAACACCGTCCAGTTATGATTCACCGTGGGGTTATTTCAACAATGGAACGCTTTACAGCTATCCTTATTGAAAACTATAAAGGAGCCTTCCCAACTTGGTTGGCACCTCAACAAGTAACTGTTATCCCAGTTTCAAATGAAGCCCACACAGATTACGCTTGGGAAGTTGCTAAACAACTTCGTGACCGTGGTATCCGTGTTGAAGTGGATGAACGTAACGAGAAAATGCAATATAAGATTCGTGCGTCTCAAACACAAAAAGTCCCTTACCAATTGATTGTTGGTGATAAGGAAATGGAAGACGGAACTGTTAACGTTCGTCGCTATGGACAAAAACAAACACACACTGAAGCTGTGTCAGAATTTGTAGAAAATATCCTTGCTGATATTGCTCGCAAATCACGCCCAGATGCCGAATAAATCAGAAAGTCGGTTAGCTAAGCTAGCTGACTTTTTAGTAGGATAAACCATGCACGTTTTTAGGAAAAGACTTTTATTTCTGCTGGGAGCAGTTCTAGTCTTGTTACTGGCTAGTTTTACTTACCATAGATTGGCCTTGCAAAGAGAGAAGGTTTCTCTCAACCCTATGGGGCAAATGGTGTCTGTTAATGGCCATGACATGAGCGTCTTTGTAAAGGGGGAGGGGCCACAAACTCTAGTTTTTCTTTCTGGTGCTGGAACAGCCTCTCCCATTCTAGATTTTAAAGACTTGTATAATGGGCTTTCGAAGCAGTATAAGATAGTCGTTGTTGAAAGGGGTGGCTATGGTTACAGCGAGGACACGTCTAAGTCCCGAGATGTTTCTGAGGTTCTTTCAGAGACACGTCAAGCCCTAGCTAAGGCTCATGTCTCAGGTCCTTATATAATCCTTTCTCATTCGATGGCCTCCTTAGAGACACTTCTGTGGCAGGAAAAATACCCTAGTGAAGTGAAAGCCATCATTGGTTTAGATTGGGCCCTACCAGAAAGTTATGCTCATTTAACAATACATCCCCAGATTTTACGTATGGCTCGTTGGGGAAGTCAATTAGGCTTATTAAGGTATTTACCGAGTCGCTTATATGTGCCTAATGCCAATCTCAGTAGTAGTGACCACCGCCTCTATCAACGGATAGCCTATCGTCAAATTTTGTCAAAGGCTATGTTAAATGAGAGCCTGTCTGTTAAGGAAAATGCGAAAAAAGTTACTTCTAGCATTGATTCACAAATTCCAACCTTACTGATGGTCTCGAATGGTGGGGGTACTGGTTTTAGCCAGAAGGACTGGCGGCATTATGCGACTAGCTTTGCAAAGGACCAGAAAAATATCGAAGTGACTTTTTATGATGCTCCGCATTATCTTTATCACTATCAGACCAAAGAGGTGGCCGAGAAGATAGAGGAGTTCATCAAAGAGACGACTGAATGAATTTACATATATTATCGAGGAGGGATGTGATGCTCATTGGTTCAAAAACCTTTCGAAACTTGTGGGAGGACTGGCGAAGGGACTACCAGCCATTGCAGGTGCTTAAGCTATTGCTAGCTTATATAGGGATGCCAGAGGATTTATCGGGAGAGCTTGAAGAAACCCAACACCTTTTATCTTATTTTGATCCTGACTTAGCACCGCATGATTCCTTCTGGAAGGATGTCGTGAAATTGGTAGATCTGGCTTTTCCTGATGATAGTTTGTCTAAGAATGTTTCTATAGAGCGACAAATCCATCAGCTACGATACCTGATTTCTAGTCAACAGGCCCAGTATGTGCGAAAGCATTATAAAAAGCCGGGGATGACAGATAAAGAAGCTTTGGCTGTCTATCTCAGATGGAAGCCTTTCACCATGTTTGATCAGGGACGTTTGCACCAGAAGGTTTCTATCTGTGATGGCAAGGCGGTTTATCCTGATGGGATTCCAAGTGTTAATCTAAAAATTCTTCTCTATAATCGGATTGAGTTTATTCTGGATAGTCAGGGAAACTTTCTCAATGAGGTCGATGCGGAGCAGGTGACTGAGAGTGGGATGGTTAATGGTGCCAGTTTTAACTATGGTAATTTCAAACGCCACTGGCAACTGGATGTGGAGCCGGTCCAACCACATGACCCTGATTTTCGTAATCGGATGACCAAGGGCTTTCGTTCACCCAACAAATTGAAAAAACGTTGGGGACAGCAAGCGCCTGAACAGTTTGATAAATCTTTCTACAATCCAAAAGGCATCTATGCCCAGTCTCATAGGTCTTTGGCAAATGATGTCAAACGCCAAGCCAGACTTTTTCTCGCTCTGGTTTATGGCTTTAAACCGGATCAGAACAAGCAATCAAAGGAGGTTCATATGTCTAAACAACCACAAAACAATAAGGGAACAGCAGTTCTAGGCTCACTAGTCTTTATGGCCTTATACGCCCTAGGTATTTGGCACAATGCTGTCCGAGGAAATATTCCCTTTCTCATTCTTTGGAGTGTTTTACTCCTTGTTAATGTCAGCTATTTGATTTTCCGCTTGAGAAAATAAAAAAAGAAAGTGATACAGACCTAAATGGTAAGAAATTTAGGTCTGTATCACTTTTTTGTTTACATATATCTATAAATTAAGGTAACTCTATTTCACTTAACCATTCAAAGATTTCGTCATTACTATCAAAAGCAGAACCATTCTGACAGTGAAGGTCGCTTGAGTAGTTTTCTTTATCAAAAATAATTAACTTTTTCTCTTTCGAGGGTATGGATTCAAAATACTTAAAACCTAGTTGTTTATCGTAATACATATCATTGGCAGCTAAAAGTACGAGAACGGGCCCCGTAATTGTTACTTCCTTAAATTCCTTACAGCGATTAATCAAAGAAGATAGTGAGGATGCTCCAAAATTCCATTTTGCATGTTCAACCTGCCAATTTAAAAACTTATTTCTTTGAATATAAAACATAGCTAACTTTTCAACAAAACTTGGCATTGTATCACCAATGAAACGATGGAATATTCTAGGGATATTATTTTTGAAGGATTCTAGTACACTTGGGAAATAATTATATAAAACAATACTATCAAATAAGTCATTTTTATTTCCTTGTGCGCGAGCCATTAGCAAACCACCCAAGGATAGACCGATTCCGATGAAAGGTTTAGAAACTTGATTTTTGTAGTAATTAATTACGACTTGGCAAACCTTTTCCCAATTAAGAATAAATGGAAGATGATGTTCTCTAAGGACAGAGGATTGACCTGGTCCCTCAAAAATGATGACATCATAACCTTCTTCGATTCCTGCAACAACATTTGTAAAGTAAAGTTCTTCTAACAAGGCATCGAAACCACCACAGATAAAGAGTGTTCCTTTGCATGTTTTTGTCTTATGAGTGAAATAAAGAGAACGTAACGATATATCATCATAAGGAATGTTTTCCAAACGATAAGGAATTTCTAACGTATTTAGTCCCTCATAAAAATATTTAACTGATAGTTGATAGACGTCTATTTTTCTTTTATCCAAAGGGGAAAGGAAAAATTCAGAGGCTTGGAAATAACGACTGGCTCGCAAAAAAGCATGTCCTCGACTAATTTTAGAGGAATATCTTTGACTACGTTTTAATAGTTTTTCAGCACCATTTTTCCAGCCATGATACCAAGATTCGTAGTTGCCATCTGTGATTTGTCGGCAAATATTTTCAACCTCGGCAAAGTCACTTCCACCATTTGGACAGTACCACATGACACGTCGTGTTTCAAATTCGAATTCTCTTGTTTTAAAAAATACCATGCTTTGCTCCTTTCGAATGTAGTACAATAGTAACAGACTTCAATAATGAGAAAAAGAAGGTACCTAGAGGTAACATGAAAAACGAAATCTATTTACGCAAGCTTGCTCAACCTTTGTTAGGGAAATGGGCTATATTTATTATTTTAACGTTAGAAAATGAGAGACTTCATTTTGCAGAACTTGAAAGAAGGTTGAAGACTATATCTCGAAAAGTTCTTGCTCAAAATCTTCGTGAGTTAGAGTCAATTAATATCATTAGTCGTGACGGAAAAGCTAGTACAGGTTCTCCAGTTTATTATGGTTTAACTGATTTGGGAAAAGATTTTTTACCACTTTTATACCAAATAAAAAAGTGGATTAGAGACCATGAAGACTTACTTTCACGGGAATAAGGTTATTGTTTGCTAATATGAATAATACATAGTGGAGCTTCCTAGATTCCTGAAATCATCCACTGGACAAGTTCATCTAATGATTGATATTATCTAAAGAAATTCCCAAAACTTTATCTTCAATCTAAAAAAGGTTTACCAATTGGCAAACCTTTTTTGTATATTCAATGATAACTTACCACTTGCTTTCTTCTGGGATAATAATCCAGCAAATGATGTAGAAAAGAAAGCCTGTTCCGAATAAGAAAATCGCTGCAGCCCAAATGAGGCGAATAATGACAGGGTCGATGTCAAGATATTTAGCGATACCAGAACAAACACCGGCAATGATTTTGTTGTTTGGATCTCGTCTGAGTTCTTTTTTCATATGATTTACCTCCGTATGCCTTATTATACCATAACACCTAGAAGTCTAGTATTAGCTTAAGGAAGCATGAAGTAGACGATACCCAGATATTGAAGCGCTGAAGCCAGCATGATGAAGAGGTGCCAAATCATGTGGAAGTATGGTTTTTTCTTAGCATAGAAAGCTGCACCAACCGTGTATGACAATCCTCCAGCAAGCATGAGTCCCCAAAAGGCTGGTCCTGTCTTAGTGACGATAGCTGGAATAATGAAGATAACCAACCATCCCATCATCAGATAGAGGAAGAGGGAGAATTTTTCATTGATTTTTTTAGCAAAGATTTTATAGAGAATACCAAAAATGGTTGTTCCCCATTGGAGGATGATGATGCTATAGCCTAGCCATCCGCCAACCAGTGAGAGGGCAACAGGGGTGTAGCTTCCAGCAATGGCGATATAAATCATGCTGTGGTCAATAATTCTTAGAACCATCTTGTGGGGTGAGTTGTAATCCATAGCATGGTAGATGGCTGAGCTCAAAAACATGAGGAAAAGGCTGATAACGAAAACAGACATCCCGACAGCAGCAGTCATGCCGTAGCCGTTGTTGGCATGAACAGCAGTAATTGGCAGTAAGACTAGCATGGCCACAGCTCCGACGGCGTGAGTCACGCTGTTTGCCACTTCCTCACCAAAGCTAAGTTTTTTACTGAGTTTGAGGTTGGGAGAAGTATTAAAAGTAGCGGTATTAGACATTATTTCCTCCTTCAAGGTCGTTCAAAAGTTGATGGGTAGCTCGGTAGCATTGCAGTGTTTGACAGGCTGAGAGTATGACTGGCGGAGCTTCTTGGGGAAACTGACCATTCATACAGGCTACAAAGTCATTGTAGTAGCTCTTTTGGCTTTCAGCATCTGTTCGTAGGATTTCTAAGGTTTTGGCAATCTCAGAAATCTCAAAGACGGTCTTTAGACTAGTGATGACAATAAGTCTAGCTACCTGAGCAGCATTATATTTTTTCTTGATGGGTTTTGCGACATGGCCGTGTTTGACATAATTATTGACCATAGAGGCGGTTAGCCCCTTGTCGTTTGGTCCCAAAGTGCTTTGGGTGACCTGATTGACATAGAGCAAAACCTGATCCAAATAGAGTTCAATCTCTGGTAATTCTTCCCAGAGAGGGTATTGTTGTGTTGTCAAATTATAAAAACCTCTTTATCTAGTTTTCATAACTAGATTATAACATTATAGAAATTCAAGTCAAGTCAGAACTTTTGAGATATGAAAAAGATGTTGGGATAAAATTTCCAACATCTTTATTTTTTATGTGATAAGGCGGAGTGATTTTTTTATTGCTTCTGATGCACTACTTATGGTTTCTGAGTTTCTCCAAAATTGCTTGTGCAGTTTCTTGGTTCATATGTTTGGCCTTGAGAAGTTCAGCCAAAACTTGAGGCATTTCTTCAGGACTAGCTCCGGCTAACAAGGCCAGGGATTTGGCTTGGAGTTTCATATGTCCTGCTTGTATTCCTGTTGAAGTCAGAGCTTTGAGAGCAGCTAGATTTTGTGCTAAACCAAGAGAGACGATGATACTGGCTAGGGTTTTGGCATCTGGATGATTAAGCAAATCATGGGCGATAGAAGCACTAGGGTTAAGTCCGATAGAACCACCACGGGTTGCGATTGGCATGGGGAGGGTTAATTCTCCAACTAGTTCCTTAGCTTCCTGATCATAAATCCATGTGGACAGACCACGGTAGCTACCATCCTTGCTTGCATAGGCATGGCTACCGGCCTCAACTGCTCTCCAATCGTTTCCGGTTGCGATAACTAGGGCATCGATACCATTGAAAATTCCCTTGTTATGGGTAGCTGCTCGGTAGGGGTCCACCTGAGCCAGTTGGCTAGCCATCTCCATTTTCTTGGCTAGGTCATGTGCCTCTTCCTTATTACGACTGAGGAAGCGTGTGCTAAGACGACAAGTCGCTGTCACAAGACTCTCAGTGGCTAGATTTGAGAGAATAGCCATGAGGCTTTGACCTTCTGATAGGTCTTCCAATTCTGGTACCAGGGCTTCCATCATGGTGTTGACCATGTTGGCTCCCATAGCTTCTTGGGTATCAACGGCTAGATAGACAATGAGGAAGTCTCCTTTCGTCTCAGTCCAGAGCTTGCGAGGGCCACCCCCACGCTTAACAATAGAAGGGTGAGCCTCTTTGGCAATCTCTATAAGGTTCTGACTGGCTGCTTGAATTTTGCTTGAAGCAGAGGCTTTATCAGGGACATCAAAGAGGGCAACTTGGCCAATCATTTGACGGTCATGGATTGTAGTCGTGAAACCACCAGAGCGCTTAATGAGCTTGCTAGCGTAGGAAGCAGCAGCCACAACTGAGGGTTCCTCGGTAACCATGGGAACTTGATAGGTCACACCATCTACCAATACATCTGGGCAAATGGCAAAGGGGAGTGTGAAGCGACCAATGACATTTTCCGCCATTTGATTGGCTGTTTCAAGGGTAAGTTGTTGGTCCATATCCAGAAGATCTTGATTTTCCTGAGACAAAAGAGCATTCGTTTTCAAATGCTCTTTACGTTCTTGCGGTGTCTTCTTGGAAAAACCAGTCCAAGAGAGTTTAGTCATATTAATTTCCTTTGTAGATACGTTGGTGTTCAGAGATTTCGGCTAAACGGAAAGCCCCGGTGTGGTAATCAGCGAATTGAGTAGAACCAGTGTCATCCAACTGAGCCTCTTCATAGAAAAGTTTTTCATAATCAGCAACGCTTAATTGTTGACGTTTGGCAAAGGTATCTAGGCGGTCCGAACGAAGCAGGTCTTTGTAACCTTCAACCAGACGACCTGAGAAAATCTCAGAGACAGCTCCAGAACCGTAAGAGAAGAAGCCAATCTTATCTCCGGCTTTAAGGTCTTGCGACTGTTCAAGCAAAGACAGAAGTCCAAGATAGAGTGATCCTGTATAGATGTTTCCAATTTGACGACTATAGGTAATTGAAGCATCGAAGTTGTTTGTCAGACGCTCTTTATTCTCTGGATTCAAATCTTTTGGAATAATCTTGTTAAGTCCCTTAAGAGCTAGCTTAGGATAAGGGAGATGGAGACAAAAAGCGGCAAAATCAGCAAAGTCAGCCTGATGGCGTTCTTGATAAGCTGCCCAAGTTGTCTTCAAACTGTCAAGGTACTGCTTGGTTGAATAAATGCCTTGAACAAAAGGCGTTGAACTGTAGTTTGGACGCCAGAAGTCCATGACATCACGAGTTTGTGCCACATTATCATCAGCAAGCTCCAAAATACGTGGATTCTGACTGACTAGCATAGCTACAGCACCAGCTCCCTGAGTTGATTCACCAGAAGATTCGACACCATAGCGGGCAATATCACTAGCGATAACCAGAACCTTGCTATCTGGGTGGGCTGCCACATGCAACTTAGCATAGTTAAGTCCAGCAGTTGCAGCGTAACAAGCTTCCTTCATTTCAAAAGAACGGGCAAAAGGCTGAATACCTAAAAGACTGTGAACATAGACAGCAGCAGCCTTAGACTGGTCAATGGAAGACTCAGTCGCCACGATGACCATATTGATAGCTTTTTTGTCGTCGTCATTTAAAATATCAGCCGCCGCATCAGAGGCAAGCGTCACGATATCTTCTGTAATCGGCGTAATACTGGTTGCATCAAGCATCAGCCCCTTGCTGAATTTTTCAGGCTCCGCCCCACGGGCAAGAGCGAGATCAGCCATGTTTAGAACATATTGACTGGTCGCAAAACCAATCTTATCAATTCCAATAGACATATGATGTTTCCTTTTTTCTTCATTGTAGAGTATCCAGATGATACTAATCTATAGTGATTTTACCATAAAAGAGCGCTTTCGCCTTGAAAAAACTTTGATAGTTAGTTATATCTTATTTGTTGTCTTCTTTTTTGATGAGGACTAGCGGATTTTACACGACTTACTTTTGCTATTCCATAGCTTATATTTCTCATTTACACCAGAATAAGGTAAAATTGAAGTGGTAATCTACTTGTTTTTTAGCTATGTTAGAAAAGTAAAATTGTTGTTATATATTGAAATCATTGCGAGCGTTAAGTGAGACTTTCCGCTGTGAGATAAGTGTCTGTAAATAAAGTGTTTTGTTTACAGACACTCGGAATTTTTGAGACCATAGGCTCAAAAATTAGTCTTGGAACTTCGAAGAAGTTCGCAGACGTCCGTAATCACTTAAGGGAAGTCTCAAAAAATACTTTGTTTTCAATAGAATAAAGAGGAAAATCATGACAAAAGCAGACACTATATTTAAAGAAAATATCACTAAAATCATGGAAGAAGGCGTTTGGTCGGAGCAAGCACGTCCTAAATACAAGGATGGCACCACAGCCAACTCCAAATACATCACTGGAGCTTTTGCAGAATATGACTTGAGCAAGGGAGAGTTTCCAATTACCACTCTTCGTCCTATCGCTATCAAATCTGCTATCAAAGAAGTGTTTTGGATTTATCAAGACCAGACAAACAGCCTAGATGTCCTTGAAGACAAATACAATGTCCACTATTGGAATGACTGGGAAGTTGAAGGCGTGCCCGCCAATAATGGAGACAAGCGTTCAATTGGTCAGCGTTATGGGGCGGTCGTTAAGAAGCACGATATCATTAAGCGTTTGCTGTCTCAGTTGGAGGCTAATCCATGGAACCGTCGCAATGTCATCTCACTTTGGGATTACGAGGCCTTTGAGGAAACAGCGGGACTTCAGCCTTGTGCCTTCCAAACCATGTTTGATGTTCGTCGTGTGGGTGAGGACATTTATTTGGATGCCACTTTGACGCAGCGTTCTAACGATATGTTGGTGGCCCATCACATTAATGCCATGCAGTATGTGGCTCTTCAGATGATGATTGCCAAGCACTTTGGTTGGAAAGTTGGTAAATTCTTTTATTTCATCAACAACCTCCATATTTATGACAATCAATTTGAGCAAGCCGAGGAACTCCTCAAACGTCAACCATCTGATTGCCAACCACGTTTGGTTCTCAACGTTCCTGATGGAACTAATTTCTTCGATATCAAACCAGAAGATTTCGAATTGGTTGACTATGATCCTGTTAAGCCTCAACTCAAATTTGACTTAGCAATTTAATAAATGTTTATGGTTTAAGCCCTTAAAGAGCTGGCAAAGTTTTTCCAAGCTCTTTTTCTCTTTTTTTGTTAGAATGGATTGTAAACTTAAAAAGAAAAGGAAATACTGTGTCTAAACAACTCATTGCTATTTGGGCGGAAGCTCATAACCATGTTATTGGGAAGAATCACACCATGCCTTGGCATTTGCCTGCTGAACTGGCACATTTCAAGAAAACGACCATGGGCTCAGCAATTCTCATGGGGCGTGTGACCTTTGATGGCATGAACCGTCGTTGCCTGCCAGGACGTGAAACCTTGATTTTGACACGAGACGAGGACTTCGACTGTAAGGATGTAACGACCGTTACGAGTGTTGAGGAAGCTCTAGCTTGGTTTGAACAGCAAGATAAGGATCTCTATATTGCTGGTGGTGCTGGTGTCTACAAGGCTTTTGATGGCCATTATGATGCACTCATCAAGACAACTATTGAGGCTGATTTAGAGGGAGACACGTATTTTCCACAACTAGATATGACGGCATTTAAAGAGGTATCACACGAACGTGTGGCCAAGGATGATAAAAATGCCTACGACTTTAGCATAAGTCGCTATGAAAAAGAAGGAGACTAGGTTCATGCAACGTAGTGTTTTTGGGTTATTTACTGCATTATTGGGAGTACTTTGTGTGCTCTCTGCCATTCCTGCCTTTCGCAAGAAACGTTATGGGTTAGCAGTTTTTCTCTTTTTAAATGCTTTTACCAACCTTGTCAATACTATTCACGCCTTCTATGGCACCCTATTTTAGAAAAGAGTGAGGAATAAATGGCTGGAAATCGTAATGAAGAAATGGTTTATTGTTCATTTTGTGGCAAAAACCAAGAAGAAGTAAAGAAAATTATCGCTGGGAATGGCGTCTTTATCTGTAACGAATGTGTGGCCTTGTCACAAGAAATCATTCGTGAGGAAATGGCAGAAGAAGTTTTGGCTGACTTGGCTGAAACACCAAAGCCAAAAGAACTTTTGGATATTTTGAACAACTATGTCGTGGGGCAAGACCGTGCTAAACGTGCCTTGGCGGTAGCTGTTTACAACCACTATAAACGTATCAACTTCACAGAAAGTCGTGAAGACAATGATGTGGATTTGCAAAAATCAAATATTCTCATGATTGGACCAACTGGTTCAGGGAAGACTTTCTTGGCTCAGACCTTGGCTCGTAGCTTGAATGTTCCTTTCGCGATTGCGGATGCGACATCATTGACAGAGGCAGGTTATGTGGGTGAGGACGTGGAAAATATCCTGCTCAAACTGATCCAAGCGGCAGACTTCAATATTGAACGTGCGGAACGTGGGATTATCTATGTCGACGAGATTGATAAGATTGCTAAAAAAGGTGAAAACGTATCAATCACTCGTGACGTTTCTGGTGAAGGGGTTCAACAAGCCCTCTTGAAGATTATTGAAGGAACAGTAGCTAGTGTTCCCCCTCAAGGTGGTCGTAAACACCCTAACCAAGAGATGATTCAAATTGATACGAAGAATATTCTCTTTATCGTGGGTGGTGCTTTTGATGGTATCGAAGATATCGTTAAGCAACGTCTTGGTGAGAAAATCATTGGTTTTGGTCAAAATAATAAGGCTATTGATGATGACTCATCATACATGCAAGAAATTGTGGCTGAAGATATCCAAAAATTCGGTCTTATCCCTGAGTTTATCGGACGTTTGCCAGTCCTTGCTGCCCTTGAACAGTTAACGGTTGACGACTTGGTTCGTATCTTGACAGAGCCTAGAAATGCCTTGGTTAAACAGTATCAAACCCTCTTGTCTTATGATGGAGTTGAACTTGAGTTTGATCAGGATGCTCTTGAAGCTATTGCAAGTAAGGCGATTGAACGTAAGACTGGTGCGCGTGGGCTTCGCTCTATCATTGAAGAAGTTATGATGGATGTCATGTTTGAAATTCCTAGCCAGGAAGATGTGACTAAGGTTCGCATTACCAAAGAAGCCGTTGACGGTACAGCTGCTCCAGTTTTGGAAACAGCGTAAGGAGGACCTATGGCTGAAGAACAAGTCCTAAATACGCACAATGCTGAGATTTTGCTCAGTGCGGCGAATAAGAGTCACTATCCCCAAGATGACCTCCCTGAGGTTGCCCTAGCAGGACGCTCGAATGTTGGTAAATCAAGCTTTATCAATACCCTTCTTGGTCGTAAAAACCTCGCACGTACATCTGGGAAACCAGGAAAAACTCAGTTGCTCAATTTCTACAATATTGACGACAAGCTACGCTTTGTGGATGTGCCAGGTTACGGTTATGCCCGTGTGTCCAAAAAAGAACGTGCCAAATGGGGCAAAATGATTGAGGAGTATCTCGTGACTCGAGACAATCTTCGTGTGGTTGTTAGCTTGGTTGACCTCCGACATGAACCAACTCAAGATGATATTCAAATGTATGAATTTCTTAAGTATTATGAAATTCCAGTGATCGTTGTGGCGACTAAGGCTGACAAGATTCCTCGCGGAAAATGGAACAAGCACGAATCTATCATTAAGAAAAAACTCAATTTTGATAAAAATGACCATTTCATCGTCTTTTCATCTGTCACACGTGACGGTTATGATGAAGCATGGGATACGATATTGGCAGAATTGTAAGAAAAGCTCGGAGAAATCCGAGTTTTTTTCATGTGATAGTCTTTAACTATCTCTTTGATAGTTTTCACTTATTATCCAAGGGGATAATATTGTGATAAGCTTGTTTTATCACATATATTGGAGGAATCTATGGAAAACCATAATTATGAAAATGAGGGTCAGTTCCAACGGAAGATGACTTCTCGACACCTCTTTATGCTATCGCTGGGTGGTGTCATTGGTACTGGTCTTTTCTTGAGTTCAGGCTATACGATTGCACAAGCTGGACCCCTTGGAGCTATCCTATCTTATCTTGTGGGAGCTATTGTTGTTTACTTGGTCATGCTTTCATTAGGTGAGCTAGCTGTTGCCATGCCAGTAACGGGATCCTTTCACACCTATGCTACTAAATTTATCAGTCCGGGGACCGGCTTTACAGTAGCTTGGCTTTATTGGATTTGTTGGACGGTAGCCCTGGGAACAGAATTTCTGGGTGCTGCCATGTTGATGCAACGTTGGTTTCCATCAGTTCCGGCTTGGATTTTTGCGGCATTCTTTGCCTTGGTGATTTTTGGGATTAATGCTCTGAGTGTGAGGTCATTTGCGGAAGCGGAATCCTTCTTCTCGTCAATAAAAGTCATTGCTATCATGGTTTTCATTATTCTGGGGCTAGGGGCTATGTTTGGATTGGTGAGTTTTGATGGTCACCATGAGGCCATTATGTTCAAGCACTTGACGGCCAATGGTCTCTTTCCAAATGGCGGTATTGCTATTGTGTCGGTCATGTTGGCGGTTAACTATGCCTTTTCAGGTACAGAGTTAATTGGTATTGCGGCTGGTGAAACAGACAATCCTAAAGAGGCTGTTCCAAGAGCTATTAAGACAACTATTGGACGTTTGGTTATCTTCTTTGTCTTGACCATTGTGGTTCTAGCTTCGCTACTTCCAATGAAAGAAGCAGGGGTTTCTTCAGCACCTTTCGTTGATGTCTTTGATAAGATGGGAATTCCATTTGCGGCGGACATCATGAACTTTGTTATCTTGACAGCTATCCTTTCTGCTGGAAATTCAGGACTTTATGCGTCAAGCCGTATGCTGTGGTCTTTGGCCAATGAGGGAATGCTCAATAAAAAGCTAGTGAAAATTAATAAGCATGGTGTTCCAATGACAGCCCTTTTGATTTCTATGGCAGGAGCAGTTTTATCGCTCTTTTCTAGTATCTATGCAGCAGATACAGTTTACCTAGCTTTGGTATCGATTGCTGGATTTGCAGTTGTTGTTGTCTGGCTCTCTATTCCTATGGCACAAATCAACTTCCGTAAACAGTGGAATTTAGAGCATTCTGATGATGAGTTGGATTATAAGACACCGTTTAATCCAATCCTACCTTATATTACAATCGTTCTCTTGGCCATTTCTGTTCTTGGTATTGCTTGGGATAGTTCGCAGCGTGCGGGACTCTACTTTGGTATTCCTTTCATGATTTTCTGCTACCTCTATCACTACCTTCGCTTTAAAAAATGGTAAGGAGGCCTTGTATGGCAATATTTAAAGACTATTTAGAGAATAAATCTCCCCTCATTCTTCATGGGGCTCTGGGAACAGAGATGGAGAGCTTGGGTTATGATATTTCTGGCAAACTCTGGTCAGCCAAGTACCTGCTTGAAAGGCCAGAAGTTATTCAAAAAATCCACGAAACCTATGTAGCTGCTGGGTCTGACTTGATTACCACATCGTCTTATCAGGCAACCTTACCAGGCTTGATAGAGGCTGGACTTACTGAGAAAGAAGCGGAGCAGATTATTGCCTTGACAGTTCAGTTGGCAAAGAATGCACGTGATAAGGTTTGGACAGCTTTGGATGACAGTGAGAAAGCTAAGCGTCCTTATCCATTGATCTCTGGTGATGTCGGTCCTTACGCAGCCTATTTGGCCAATGGTTCTGAGTACACTGGTGATTATGGTCAGATTACCATCAAAGAACTTAAGGAGTTTCATCGTCCTCGAATTCAAATTCTCCTAGATCAGGGTGTCGATTTGTTGGCTTTGGAAACCATTCCTAATCGTCTGGAAGCACAAGCTTTGATTGAACTTCTGGCTGAAGAATTTTCAGAAGCAGAAGCTTATATCAGTTTTACAGTCCAAGAACCAGGAACTATCAGTGATGGGACTTCTTTAGATGAGATTGTCAAGCTTGTTTCCCAGTCGGACCAAATCTTGGCTCTAGGAATCAACTGTAGTTCGCCTCTGCTGTATAATCAGGCTCTTACTGTTCTTAAAAATGCTGGAAAAGCTCTCATTACTTACCCCAACTCAGGTGAGGTTTATGATGGTAGTACGCAGACTTGGAAACCTAAGGACAAGGATGCTCTGACCTTAGTGGAACACAGCAAGGATTGGCATGGTCAGTTTGGAGTTAAGATTTTAGGTGGTTGCTGCCGCACACGTCCAAATGATATTAAAGCCTTATATGCAGAGTTTAGAACCTAGTCAAATTTCTAATTATTTGTTATAATAGGAGACTGTAAGGCTATGAGCTCTACACACTATTAGTAGAAAATGAAGCCAGCGTTAAGCTGGTTTTTAAAATGAAGAGGAAAATATGACCTACGAACAAGAATTTCTAAAAGACTTCGAAGCCTGGGTTGTTACCCAAGTTAAAGTAAACGAAACGGCCTTGGCCGCTAGCAAGAAAATCTGGGAAGAAGATGGCGATGAGCGTGCACGTGATGCAAGTTACCGTTATGAAGCCAAATTGGATGCTTACAATTTCCTAATTGGCAAGTTTGCCAACTATCGTGCTGGCAAAGGTTTCCATGATATGCCAGATGGCTTGTTCGGGGAACGTCACTATTAATAGAGGATGAAAAAGAAAGTGGCGACAGCACTTTATGGAAAGGTGTCGTCGATTAAAATAGGAGAATACTAAAAATGGCTAAAGTAAAAAATAAAAAGAAAGCTTTTAAACACCGTTTGAAAAAACAAGGACTTTTCAATAATGTTAAAGCCCCTGTCCCACCAGTTGCGCCTGTTCCACCAGTGCCACCAGTAGCACCACAACCTGTTGTTGAAACTAAGACAGTTGCTAAGGAAGAAGTAGCAGCAAAAGACCTTAGTCTTGAAGCTTTTGCAGAACTTCCAGAAGTTGAAGGCCTTCGTTCAAACCTTGTAGAGACTCTTTACAATGAAGGTTTGACTTCAGCAGAGGCTTTTGCTACTGTGACTGAAGAAGAAGTTCTTGCCCTCAAGGGTGTCGGACCTGCGACAGTTAAAAAATTGAAAGAAAATGGTGTCAGCTTTAAAGCTTAAGCCTAAAAAAGATCCGAGGTTTAGACTTCGGATCTTTATTCTTTGCATTGGGAAGCATTGTTTGATTAGGAGAACAAGAAAACCACTAGCTTTTTGCTAGTGGTTGATAGATCTGTATTATTTATTTGGATTTTGTTTGGTTAAATTAAGTCCAAAAGGTACCAAGTTTTCTTGATGCCTACGGATTCGCCCCATATTTTCAGTGTGGCGGAAGATAATAATCAAAGCCATGATGGTAAGGACCCCAGTGAAAATAAGGTCATAGCCATCTAGCAAGAAGTGGATGGCCGGAAAGACAGCCAAGGTAATCAGTCCAACAATTGCAGCAGTGACACTTGAAAATGAAATCATGCTGGTTAGATAGAGTGTTAGTGCAAAGACCAAGAGTAGGAATATACAGTAGAGTGGGGCAAAACCAAGAAGCACCCCAGCACTTGTCGCAACGGCCTTCCCACCTTTAAATCCAGCAAAGATTGGAAAAACATGTCCGATAATGGCAAAGAAACCAATAACTAGAGGTGAAACCTCTGTAACACCAAGCCAGATAGGAAGAAGAACAGCCAAGGTACCCTTGAACATATCCACCAAAAAGGTGATGGTACCAGCAGTCTTACCTAGAACACGAAAGGTATTGGTTGTTCCAGTATTTCCAGAGCCATGCTCACGAAGATTGATATGGAAGAATAGTTTCCCAATCCAGAGGCCGGTCTGAATGGAACCTAGCAAGTAGGCGATTAGGATTAACAATAAGATTTTCATGAGATAATTATAGCATACAGCTTAGTAATTGACAAAGTCAGTCAGCCTTAAGATATCTTTTGGACTTTCTTGATTTCTTTTGCAAATTCTTCTGAAAACTTATAAAATAATAAGGATGAAAATTTTGGAGGTCACTCTTGGCTAAAAAAGAAATTAATGTAAATAATTATAATGATGATGCCATTCAGGTACTAGAAGGGTTGGATGCGGTTCGCAAGCGCCCTGGAATGTACATTGGCTCAACAGATGGAACAGGACTTCACCACCTAGTTTGGGAGATTGTCGACAATGCGGTCGATGAAGCTCTTTCTGGTTTTGGTGATGTTATCGCTGTTACCCTAAATAAGGATGGTTCCGTTTCTGTTTCTGACTCTGGACGTGGGATGCCGACAGGTATGCATGCCATGGGTAAACCCACAGTTGAAGTTATTTTTACCGTTCTCCACGCGGGTGGTAAATTTGGACAGGGTGGTTATAAGACTTCTGGAGGTCTTCACGGTGTGGGTTCCTCAGTTGTTAATGCGCTGTCTAGTTGGCTTGAGGTAGAAATTACCCGTGACGGTAGTGTTTATCGCCAACGTTTTGAAAATGGTGGTCACCCTGTAACAGGGCTTGAAAAGATTGGTAAAGCGCCTAAGTCTAAGACAGGTACAAAAGTTACCTTTATGCCTGATGCGAGCATCTTTTCAACAACTGACTTTAAATTTAACACTATCTCAGAGCGTCTCAAAGAATCAGCCTTTCTTCTTAAGAATGTCACTATGACATTGACTGACTTGCGTGGCGAAGAAGAAGTTCGTGAAGAATTCCACTATGAAAATGGGGTTCAAGACTTTGTGTCTTACTTGAATGAGGACAAGGAAACGCTGACACCAGTCATCTATATTGATGGAGATCAACAAGAATTTCACTTGGAATTAGCCCTTCAGTATAATGACGGTTACTCTGACAATATCCTTTCCTTTGTCAATAATGTCCGTACCAAGGATGGAGGAACTCACGAAACAGGATTTAAGTCTGCCATTACCAAGGCTCTTAACGATTATGCGCGTAAGACGGGTCTTCTCAAAGAAAAGGATAAGAACCTTGAAGGGTCAGATTACCGTGAGGGCTTGTCAGCAGTTATCTCGCTCTTGGTTCCTGAAGAACACCTTCAGTTTGAAGGACAAACCAAGGACAAACTTGGATCTCCTTTAGCTCGTCCGATTGTTGACAGTATCGTTTCAGAGCATCTGACTTACTTCCTTATGGAAAATGGGGACTTAGCTTCTAACTTGGTGCGTAAGGCTATCAAGGCTCGTGATGCCCGTGAAGCTGCCCGAAAAGCGCGTGATGCCAGTCGAAACGGCAAGAAAAATAAAAAAGACAAGGGTCTTTTGTCAGGAAAATTGACGCCAGCCCAGTCTAAAAATGCTAAGAAAAATGAACTTTATCTAGTCGAAGGGGATTCTGCCGGTGGATCAGCCAAACAAGGTCGTGATCGTAAATTCCAGGCTATCCTGCCTCTTCGAGGTAAGGTCCTAAACACTGAGAAAGCTAAAATGGCTGACATTCTCAAAAATGAAGAAATCAATACCATGATTTACACCATTGGTGCAGGTGTAGGAGCTGATTTTAACCTTGACGATATCAACTACGACAAGATTATCATCATGACCGATGCCGATACCGATGGGGCTCATATCCAGACCTTGCTACTTACTTTCTTCTATCGTTATATGCGTCCACTGGTTGAAGCAGGACACGTTTATATCGCTTTGCCTCCTCTTTACAAGATGTCCAAAGGGAAAGGCAAGAAGGAAGTTGTCGAATATGCTTGGACGGATGGGGAACTTGAGGAACTTCGTCAAAAATTTGGTCGTGGAGCGATTCTCCAACGTTACAAGGGGCTTGGTGAGATGAATGCTGATCAGCTTTGGGAAACAACCATGGATCCAGAGACAAGAACCCTTATCCGAGTGACGATTGACGATCTAGCGCGTGCCGAACGTCGTGTCTCTGTTCTTATGGGAGATAAGGCAGCACCACGCCGTCAATGGATTGAAGATAACGTTAAGTTTACCTTGGAAGAAAGCGGCGCATTTTAAGTTGCAGGCCAGAAGGGAATGTAATAAGATAGAGTTAGGGAGAGCGCTTACTATCAATAGATATTTGGGATTATAAAGAAACAATTTGATTATTTTCTACATCGTTTATTAACTATTTGCAGTGTCATTGACTAGAAATCAATGGAGGTAGAAAAATGGATTTTAATGTTATGGATTACCTAGCTTACCATGCAAATGTAGCTGTTCCTGCTATTATTCTTATGGTTATTGTTTCTGCTATATACTTAATTTTTTATGGCATACGTCCTATAAAAACACGCTTTTTGATCCTTTTTCTCTTATCTATAGTCTCCCTCATAATCTTCGTGCTGGATAACCCCCTCTATTATTATTTGGGTAGTCCATTCTCAGGCTTATTATTTGTTTTTTACTACCTGATGGTCTTTTCAGTGTTTTATGTACCATTCTCACTAATAGCTTTTATAAAAAGTCTTCTACATTTAACACGCTTTCAAACCAATTATTCAATCTTATTAGCGATTAATAGTTTCTTCGCCACATTACTGGCTTTCCTCAACCTACTTTTCTTACAAGGGGCTTTGGAATTTCTCCCAAATTCATCCATGTACTTTATTTTTATCCTCCTAGCGGCAAGTGGTATTGCTCAAACTATAATAGGAAGAAAGGAAAACGAAAAAAATAAAGATTATATGGCTGAGTCAGGAAAAGACAATGTGAGGTAGACCTATGTTATCTAAGGTATTAAGTTTTATACTTTACTATTCTCAAGTAGTTCTCCCTGTTTGTGGAGTGGCAATAGCTTATTTAAGTGTTTATAAAAAGAGACCAATAAAAACACGCTTTTTGCTTCTGCCTATACTAGTAGTGGTAACCTTCCTTCTATCTTTGATTGATAATCCATTCTCAGATAGGACCTACTCGGGTTTGTTATTTGTCTTCTATAATGTGTATGTTTTTACTCCCTTAAGTGTTGCTTGTAGTATCACATCACTTTTAAAAAGTATCTATCATTATAGATTATTTCGTATCCCATTAGCTACTGTTCTCGTAATCAACGCCTCTATAATGACTTGTTTAACACTCATAAACTTTATCTTATTCTTTGGTGAACTTTCTACTTCATTGACACTATTTTGTGTATTTTTCATTTTAATTGCGATAAGTACAATCGTTCAATTTGTGGTTGGTGAAATAGAAATTAGGAAGGTTAAAACCATTCTTCTACAGTTGCAAAATCAAGGAAAGACATTGTGAGGCGTGGCAGTGAGGAAAGTTACTATTTGTCTTTCACATTATTTCAAATCATTACTTAAACTAAAAAATAAAGAGAAATCTTATGTCTAATATTCAAAATATGTCCCTTGAGGACATCATGGGGGAGCGTTTTGGACGCTACTCCAAATACATTATTCAGGAGCGTGCGCTTCCTGACATTCGTGACGGTTTGAAACCCGTTCAACGTCGTATTCTTTATTCCATGAATAAGGATGGCAATACCCATGACAAGGGCTATCGTAAATCTGCCAAGTCGGTGGGTAACATTATGGGTAATTTTCACCCACATGGCGATAGTTCCATTTATGACGCCATGGTGCGTATGTCCCAGGACTGGAAGAATCGTGAAATCTTAGTTGAAATGCACGGTAACAACGGTTCTATGGATGGTGATCCACCAGCGGCTATGCGTTATACAGAGGCGCGCTTGTCAGAGATTGCTGGCTACCTTCTTCAAGATATTGATAAAAACACCGTTCCTTGGGCTTGGAACTTTGATGATACAGAGAAGGAACCAACCGTATTACCTGCCGCCTTTCCAAACCTCTTGGTTAATGGTGCTACAGGGATTTCTGCTGGTTATGCCACAGATATTCCACCGCATAATCTGTCAGAGGTCATCGATGCCGTTGTCTACATGATTGATCACCCATCTGCTAAACTGGATAAATTGATGGAATTCTTGCCTGGTCCAGATTTCCCAACAGGGGCTATTATTCAGGGCAAGGATGAGATTCGTAAGGCCTACGAAACTGGTAAGGGCCGCGTCGTTGTGCGCTCACGTACTGAAATTGAACAACTCAAAGGTGGCAAGGAACAAATCATCGTTACTGAAATTCCTTATGATGTCAATAAGGCAGTTCTTGTTAAAAAAATCGATGATGTTCGAGTCAATAACAAGGTTCCAGGTATTGCGGAAGTTCGTGATGAGTCTGACCGTACAGGGTTGCGTATTGCTATTGAACTTAAGAAGGATGCTGACAGCCAAACTATTCTTAACTATCTTTTGAAATATACGGATCTTCAGGTCAACTACAATTTCAACATGGTGGCTATTGATAATTTCACCCCACGTCAAGTTGGCTTGCAAAAGATTTTATCTAGCTACATTGCCCACCGTCGTGATATTATCGTTGCTCGTTCAAAATTTGACAAGGAAAAAGCTGAAAAACGTCTTCATATTGTCGAAGGTTTGATCCGAGTTATCTCTATTTTGGATGAGGTTATCGCTCTTATCCGAGCTTCTGAAAATAAGGCTGATGCTAAGGAAAATCTTAAGGTCAGCTATGATTTTTCAGAAGAACAAGCCGAAGCTATTGTGACCTTGCAACTTTATCGTTTGACTAATACGGATATCGTCACACTCCAAAATGAGGAAGCCGATTTACGCGAACAAATCGCAACCTTGGCTGCTATCATTGGTGATGAGCGTACCATGTTTAATGTCATGAAACGTGAACTCCGTGACATTAAGAAGAAATTCGGTAATGACCGTCGTTCAGAGTTGCAAGCAGAAACCAAGACTATTGAAATTGATACTGCAAGTTTGATTGTTGAAGAAGAAACCTATGTCAGCATCACTCGTGGTGGTTATGTCAAACGTACAAGCCCACGTTCTTTCAATGCTTCAACGATTGACGAAGTCGGAAAACGTGATGACGATGATTTGATTCTTGTCCAGCAGGCCAAGACGACACAACACCTCTTGATGTTCACTAATCAGGCCAATGTGATTTATCGTCCAATCCATGAGCTACCAGACATTCGTTGGAAGGATTTGGGAGAGCATTTATCACAAACTATCACCAATTTATCTAAGGATGAAGAAGTGCTTTACGCAGAAATCCTGGATGATTTTGAAACAGGTACTTACCTAGCAGCTACCAAGCTGGGTCAGATTAAACGTTTCGAACGCAAGGAATTTACACCATGGCGTACCTACAAGTCTAAGTCAGTGAAATACGCTAAACTCAAGGATGATAGTGATTTTATTGTCACGGTTACGCCAATTCAATTGGATGATATCATGATTATCACTCAAAAGGGTTATGCCCTTCGCTTTAATGCTGACGAAGTGCCCGTAGTTGGTGCCAAGGCAGCAGGTGTTAAGGCAATCAATCTTAAGGATGATGATACTGTTCAGGCTGTCTTTGTGGCAAATACTCAAAGTTTCTACCTTTTGACACAAAGAGCCAGTCTCAAACGTGTGGCTACAGCCGATATTCCGCAGGCTAAGCGAGCTGGTCGAGGTCTCCAAGTTCTTCGTGAGCTTAAGACTAAACCACATCGTGTCTTCACTGCGGGTCCAGTCTTTACGGAAAATGCTGGTGGCGAAATAGATCTTCTAGCAACACCAGTGGAAGAGACTCCTCAGACCTTGCTTGTAACAGCTACAACAGGTGAAACGGCAGAGGTTGACTTGTCCCTTCTAAATCTTTCGGACCGTACTAGCAACGGTAGTTTCATTGAAGGATTAGCAGACAAAGAAGTCTTTTCTGCCAAGATTATTGAAAAATAAAGATAAGAAAGCTTTGTTCTCTTATTAGAGGGCAGAGTTTTTTTTTCTTTGATGGGCAAAATAAGTGTTTTAAAAAGAATTGTCAGAATTTTGCAACATAACCTTGAAATTTTCAATGAAAAGGACTATACTAGAAAGCACATAGTAACAGAAAAGAGGATATACACATGACAGTTGATTTAGACTGGGAAAATCTAGGATTTAATTACAGTAAACTTCCATTCCGTTATATCTCATATTACAAAGACGGTAAATGGGATGAGGGGCAATTGACTGAGGATGCCACTTTGCATATTTCAGAAGCATCTCCAGCCCTTCACTATGGTCAAGAAGCTTTTGAAGGACTCAAGGCTTACCGTACTAAAGATGGCTCTATTCAATTGTTCCGTCCAGATGAAAATGCTAAACGTTTGCAACGTACTGCTGATCGTCTTTTGATGCCACAAGTTCCCGTTGACAAATTTGTAGATGCATGTAAACAAGTTGTACGTGCAAATGAAGAATATGTTCCACCATATGGTACAGGTGCAACACTTTATCTCCGTCCATTGTTGATTGGGGTTGGTGATATCATTGGTGTGCATCCAGCAGATGAGTATATCTTTACCATTTTTGCTATGCCAGTAGGTAACTACTTCAAAGGTGGTTTGGCTCCAACAAACTTCCTTATCCAAGATGATTATGACCGTGCTGCTCCACATGGTACAGGTGCTGCTAAGGTTGGTGGTAACTACGCAGCAAGTATGTTGCCAGGTAAGATTGCACATGATCGTAACTTCTCTGATGTGATCTACCTTGATCCAGCAACTCACACTAAGATTGAAGAAGTGGGTTCTGCAAACTTCTTTGGTATCACAGCCGATAACGAATTCGTTACACCACTCAGCCCATCTATCTTGCCATCTATCACTAAGTTCTCATTGCTTTACTTGGCTGAAAATCGCTTTGGCATGAAAGCTATCCAAGGTGATGTTAAGATTTCTGAATTGGATAAATTTGTCGAAGCAGGTGCCTGTGGTACAGCTGCCGTTATTTCACCAATTGGTGGGGTACAACATGGTGATGACTTCCATGTCTTCTATTCAGAAACAGAAGTAGGTCCTGTAACACGTAAACTTTATGATGAGTTGACAGGTATCCAATTTGGTGATGTTGAAGCACCAGAAGGATGGATTGTCAAAGTTGACTAATTCTTAATAGTAATTGATTTTTTTAAGGCTTGCTCTTGCAAGCTTTTTTCTTTTTCGGTAGAATTAAGAAGATACATTAAGAAAGGATGGCTCGAACCAAGGATCGGGTATAAATCTATGAGTAAAAAAGATAAAAAAATTGAAATCCAAATTAATGATGCTAAAGTAGTCGTCAATAAAGCAACTATTGAAGGTTTTGAACTTCTTGTTGGTAAGAAAGTCATCGGACAAATTGTGGAAATTGATGGTAAGTTTGCCGCTGTTGACAAGGAAAATGTTGTAGGTTTCCACAAAAAAATGGATGATGCAGTAGTTGCCATTATTGAATCATACAATCTTAATCATTAAAATCCAAAGTAAAGGCTTGCTTTGGTCAAGAAACTGTGATATACTATTTCTTGTTCTTAAGGAGAGATAGCGAAGAGGCTAAACGCGGCGGACTGTAAA
>NZ_KV817316.1:250717-289700 GCF_001814615.1 Streptococcus sp. HMSC078H12
CGCTCCTTCGGGTTCGGGGGTTCGAATCCCTCTCTCTCCATGTCTAAGAAACTGAATCGGGATAGTCGATATCAAGTACTTAGATGTTTTTTTATAGCATTTTGCTATTGGGGTATAGCCAAGCGGTAAGGCAAGGGACTTTGACTCCCTCATGCGTTGGTTCGAATCCAGCTACCCCAGTAAAAGGTATCGGGTGCATTGGCACCGTCTATGTTAACCATTGTCTTTGCGGGTACCTTTAAAAATATATTGTTATCAAGGGTCAGAATTGGCTGGCTCTTGTTGGAGGATCTTTTTAGAATGAACGAATTTGAAGAATTGCTAAACAGTGTTAGCGAAGTTAACACAGGTGACGTTGTAACAGCTGAAGTTATCTCAGTAGATAATGATCAAGCAAATGTTGTTATCGAAGGAACTGGTATCGAAGGTGTTTTGACACGTCGTGAATTGACAAACGACCGTGACGCAAACGTTGCAGACCTTGTTAAAGTTGGTGAAACACTTGAAGTGCTTGTTCTTCGTCAAGTTGTTGGTAAAGATACTGATACTGTAACTTACCTTGTATCTAAAAAACGCTTGGAAGCTCGCAAAGCTTGGGATAAACTTGTTGGTCGTGAAGAAGAAGTTGTTACTGTTAAAGGAACACGCGCTGTTAAAGGCGGACTTTCTGTTGAATTTGAAGGTCTTCGTGGATTTATTCCAGCTTCAATGATCGATACTCGTTTTGTTCGTAACACTGAACAATTTGTAGGTCAAGAATTTGACGCTAAAATTAAAGAAGTTGATCCAGCTGAAAACCGTTTCATCCTTTCACGTCGTGAAGTTGTTGAAGCAGAAGCTGCAGAAGCTCGTAAAGAAGTCTTCTCTAAACTTGAAGTTGGTTCAATCGTAACTGGTAAAGTTGCTCGTTTGACAAGCTTCGGTGCTTTCATCGACCTTGGTGGTGTTGACGGACTTGTTCACGTGACTGAATTGTCTCACGAACGTAACGTTTCACCTAAATCAGTTGTATCTGTAGGTGATGAAGTTGAAGTTAAAGTTCTTGCTATCGACGAAGAAGCAGGACGTGTATCACTTTCACTTAAAGCAACAACACCTGGACCATGGGATGGCGTTGAACAAAAACTTGCTGCTGGTGATGTTATCGAAGGTAAAGTTAAACGCTTGACTGACTTCGGTGCTTTCGTTGAAGTATTGCCAGGTATCGATGGACTTGTTCACATCTCACAAATTTCACACAAACGTGTTGAAAATCCAAAAGATGTTCTTTCAGTAGGTCAAGATGTTACTGTTAAAGTTCTTGAAGTAAATGCTGATGCAGAACGTGTATCACTTTCAATCAAAGCTCTTGAAGAACGTCCAGCTAACGCTGAAGGCGAAAACAACGAAAAACGTCAATCACGTCCACGTCGTCCAAAACGTCAAGAAAAACGTGACTACGAACTTCCAGAAACTCAATCTGGATTCTCAATGGCGGATCTTTTCGGAGATATCGAATTGTAAGATAAAAAAGAGGCATGGAAACATGTCTTTTTTTCTATTTTAGAGTATGCTATAATAGTATACTGTTAGCACCCTTAGTGTAATGGATATCACGTAAGATTCCGGTTCTTGAGATAGGGGTTCGATTCCCTTAGGGTGCAAAAAGAAAAACGTTGAGTGAATTGTTCTCTCAACGTTTTTTAGTCCGTAAGTTTTAGTAAAAATATTTCATAAAATCTTTTAGCCTTGAAAAGGAAAAGACAAGTATACATAAAAATGCTTTTAGCTTGTCCTAAAATCAAAGAAAACTAACGTATTAGCCTCTCCATAGTTGATTTATTGGGGAGACAGTTTGGCTAATCTTTTGCAATTTATTAAAAAATTTGCTATAATACTCAGTATCTCATATTGGGGTCGTTACGGATTCGACAGGCATTATGAGGCATATTCTGCGACTCGTGTGGCGACGTAAACGCTCAGTTAAATATAACTGCAAAAAATACTAATTCTTACGCTGTAGCAGCCTAAACACCTGCTCGCGTGACTTCTAGCAGATTGCTTATGTTTGTTTAGAGGTTTTATTGATTTATAAGCTACGTTTGACCATTGCCTAGCTGGTTGAAAAGAGATTTATAGGCTCGCAGATAGAAGGCTTGAGTTATGTGTCGTCTATCTGTTAAATGAAAGACATAACCTATGGTTGTAGACGAATATGTTGGCAGGTGTTTGGACGTGGGTTCGACTCCCACCGGCTCCATAAAAACCAGAGGCGTCAGCCTTTTATTTGTATATATAGGAATTTATTATGAAAAAACTTTTGTCTTTGACCGTTTTAGGTCTCTCACTTTTTACTCTAGCTGCTTGTGGAAAATCTTCGTCTAAGACAGAGACGAAGGGATCTTTGGATAATGAAGCCTCAAAGATTTTAACCGTTAAGCATGGGAATGTTCGCCAGAACTTTGATAAGATTACCATGGCAAATGCTTCTCAGGAATTTTCAGGAGGCTCAAATCTTGATAGCTTGAAGGGCTGGTTTGGTGAACCCTCATCAACGAGTCAGGAGCAGGCAGGAGATGCTAAGCTTGATGTTTATAATTGGCAGTATGACAATGTTGTTATTACAGCGAAACTCTTTAACAATAGCACTGTAGTTAAGTCAATTTCAAACTTTTCTTACGTCCGTGATCCTAAAATCACACTGAAGATGTACGAAAATCTTAAAAATGGAACTAGCTATGATGATGCTGTCAAAACGCTTGGTACACCGGATGTTTATTCTATCGCTGTCTCTTCAGATGCAACAATGACACAAGCGCTTTGGTCTTCGAACCTTGTTGCTAAGAAGGGTGAAACAGGTAGCCTTACCCTTAACTTTAAAAATGGTGCCTTGGAAAACAAGTCACAAGCGAATTTGATTAATAAGTAATCACAGTAAAAGATGCCTTTCTAAATCAATGAAGGCATTTTTTTGTTATAATAAAAGAAGTGATTAAAATTGTGGAGATGTAATGACCAAAAAAAGACTATTTTTTATAGGGATAGCAGGTTTAATTCTGGTATTCTTATGGCCTCTTTTAAATAACTTCATCCCCTTAATCAAGGAATGGACCAACGCTAAGCATGATCAAGCCTTTTTAAGAGAAGTTTTTAAGCAGGCTAATTTCCAAAATGCACTGATCCTTCTTAGTCTCATGATTCTGTCATCAGCTATTCCTGGAGTTTCAAGTTCTATTTTTTGTATTTTTGTTGGCCTACTCTATGGCCCTTTGCTTGCGATTCCGATGAATATTATTGGTAATACTTTTGGGAATTTAACTAGTTTTGAAATTCTGAGAAGACTTGAAAAGCCAGAGAAGTCCAAACGCATGGAGAAACTTCTAAACTATATTGAGAACTTTAAGCATCGCTTTATTGGGATTTCACTGGCCTTCTCTATTCCATTTATACCATCAGCTCTGGTCAATTATGCTTGTGTTCAGATGAATCTACCCACAAGGACGAGGATTTTGGCGACACTTATTGGAGTGACGCCAGTATCGATTGTTTATGCAGTTAGTGGAGATTTGTTGCTTAATATCCGTCCAATCCGAATGCCCTTAGTGGCAGTACTTGCCATCTTGCTTTTTATCTCACTCGTCATTTACTTTATCCATTTTAGGAAGGAAAAAAATGAGCTTCATTCAAGTAACTAAAGAAGAATTTAACACACATGCTCAACAAGTGTCTGAGCGTTCTTTTATGCAAACTGAGGAAATGGCTAAGCTTCTTGAAAAACGTGGATTTAGCATTAGCTATGTCGCTTGGAAAGAAGGAAATCAGCTAGAAGTCTCAGCAATTGTCTACAGCATGCCTATGACTGGTGGGCTTCGTATGGAGGTGAATTGTGGACCGATTCACTCAAACGCAGCTCATCTGAGCGACTTTTACCAAGGTTTGAAGGATTATGCTAAGGAAAATGGTGCTCTTGAACTATTAATCAAACCTTATGATACTTATCAAACTTTTGACAGTAATGGTGAACCAACTAGTGATGAGCAGAAGCAGCTGATTAGTCAATTGACTGATTTAGGTTATAGCTTTGATGGTTTACAGACAGGCTATCCTGGTGGTGAGCCTGACTGGCACTATGTAAAGGATTTATCTGGGATTGAAGAAAAAGATCTTATCAAGTCTTTCAGTAAAAAAGGGAAACCTCTGGTTAAAAAAGCCAAAACCTTTGGGATTAAGTTGAAAAAACTGAAACGTGATGAGTTATCCATTTTTAAAGAAATCACTTCAGCGACCTCTGATCGTCGTGAGTATAGTGATAAATCGCTAGAATATTATCAAGATTTTTATGATGCTTTTGGTAACAATGCTGATTTTATGGTGGCTACCTTGAATTTTCAGGATTACTATGACCATTTGGAAAGTGATCAGGCTAAGTTGGGAGCTAGAATTGTCAAATTACAAGCTGATTTAGAGGCTAATCCAAAATCTGAGAAAAAACAAAACCAATTAAGAGAGTTATCAAGTCAGTTTGAGACCTTTGATGTTCGCAAGGGCGAAGCGACTGCCTTTATTGACAAGTATGGTCAGGAAGATATTGTTCTGGCTGGAAGTCTCTTTGTCTATACACCTCAAGAAGCTGTTTATCTTTTTAGTGGGTCTTATCCAGAGTTTAATAAGTTTTATGCGCCAGCACTCTTACAAGAGTATGTGATGACACAAGCCATCAAACGTGGCATTACGTTCTATAACTTCCTTGGTATTATGGGAATCTTTGATGGTTCAGACGGAGTTCTGCGATTTAAACAAAACTTTAATGGTTACATTGTTCGCAAGATGGGAACCTTCCGCTATTATCCACAACCGCTTAAATACAAAGCGATTCAAGGAGTTAAGAAACTGCTTGGACGTTCTTAAATTTTAGAGGACTTCGATTTGAGTCCTCTTTCATTATAAATCTCTATATGGGCTTGGACCATAGTAAAGAGAGATTAGAAATTAAGGAGGTAAGTTGATGAAACTTGCACTATTGGGTACAGGGATGATTGTGACAGAGGTTCTTCCTGTGTTAACGACTATTGAGGGCATTGAGCTTGAAGCTATCTTGTCGACACCACGCTCACTTGATAAGGCAGAAGCCCTAGCTAAGCAATATGGTTTGTCTCAGGCGACTAGTGATTATGAGGCAATTTTGTCCAATCCAGAAGTTGATACGATTTATGTGGGAACGCCCAACCATACCCATTATGACTATGCTAAGAAAGCACTTTTGGCCGGCAAGCATGTTATCTGTGAGAAACCCTTCACCCTTCATTTAGAAGAGTTTGAAGAGCTAGCTAAGCTTGCTCAAGAAAAAGAGCTTCTCTTGATGGAGGCTATTACCAATCAATATTTGGCTAATTTTACAGCGATTAAGGAAGCCTTGTCTGATATTGGGGATGTTAAGATTGTGAATATCAATTATTCCCAATATTCGTCACGTTATGATGCCTTTAAGCGAGGAGAGATTGCTCCTGCCTTCAACCCTGAAATGGGTGGGGGAGCACTTAGAGATCTGAATATCTATAATATCCATCTCCTGGTTGGTCTCTTTGGTAAGCCTAATCGTGTGGGATATCTCCCTAATGTGGAGCGAGGAGTGGATACGTCAGGGATTCTAGTTTTGGACTATGGTAACTTTAAGGCTGTTGCCATTGGAGCTAAAGACTGTAGTGCGGAGATTCGTTCAACTATTCAAGGGGATAAGGGAGCTATTACCATTTTTGGTGCAACCAATACTCTTCCTGAGATTGGAGTCACTCTCAATGGTCAGAAAGAGAGAGTCGCCAATCTCAATAGTCCACAACATCGTATGCATGATGAATTTGTGGCTTTTGAAAAAATGGTGGCTACCAAGGATTTTGACAGTGTTGCCAAGCAGTTGGAACATAGTCGTCAGGTTATGGAAGTTCTGGATCAAGCTTCGAAAGCTTTGTAACATACAAAAAAACAAGCAGTGGTATTAGCCATTGCTTGTTTTGTCTTATACAGTTGTTGGGAATGAAATCTCAATCAATTTGTCAGTATGTACTGTTCTAAGTTTGTCCATCAAAACGATATCCTTGTCGATTTTTCGTTTGAGGAAGAATTCACGGATAACTTCTAATTCATTGTCTTTAACAGCACGGTGTTTATTCGAAATCAAGAGTTCATAATGCTTAGGTGCTTGCGTAAAGACAACATCAGTATTCCCAGCAGAGTAGGTCTCTACGAGAAAGGCATCCGTGTTGTCAAGTTGGTTTTGAACAAGTTCTTGGTGTGTACGGGTCGTATTAATGAGTTTCATAGTTTCCTCCTAGGATTTGCCAGTTGTTGTGTTAGTTTCTTTCCATTGTTCGATTCCCCATTTATGACTGCCACGTTTAAGTTTAGCAATGGCCTCGTCAATTGGAAACCAGGACAGGTTATTGAAATCTTCGAGAGGTTTGCCAATTTGTGAAAAATCTACAACTTCATAAATATAGGCTGGATTGTAATAGTAAGTGTCACGGTGGCTTGAATAGAAGTATTCATCAGCCTGGCCATAGTACTGGCCTAAAGTGGCTGTAAATCCAAGTTCTTCAATTAACTCGCGTTCTAATGCGCTATAGTGATCCTCGCCTGCTTCAATCTCTCCACCTGGGAGAAACCAAGCCCCGTTAGGAGCCTGGACTAAAATAATCTTTGTCTTTTCTTGGTTAGGAATCACAGCATAAACACCGTAACGTGTTTGATAATGAGCTCCCTCAACCTTGTCACCAAATGTTGGATTCATGAGTTGCTCCTTACGTTTATTTGCCTATATTATACTAAAATTTTGCTCATTTTCCTATTGATTTAGGCAGAATTAGGGATAAATTTGAAAATAGGAAATGAATCGATAAAGAAACCAAGTCATTGCGACTTGGTTTCTTTATTTAATCAGTTTCTTTTGCTGTCTCAGCTTTCTGAGCAGTTTTTTCAGCTTTTTTAGCAGACTTAATGGTGATGTGGCCTTTTGAAGTCATGACAGCCTTGAGATCTTTTTCATTTGGATTTTCAAGGTAGAAGTCAGTAATAGCGTCTTCAATATGATCTTGGATGGTACGACGTAGTGGTCGAGCCCCCATCTTAGGATCGTAACCGAGGTCAACCAATTTTTCCTTAACTTTCTCAGTTACACTGAGGTGGATACCGTTATTAGCCAAGCGTTGGTTGACATTATCAAGCATGAGGTCAACGATAGTAAGGAGATTTTCTTTGCTAAGGGCAGAGAATTCGATAATACCATCAAATCGGTTCATGAATTCAGGGCTGAAGAAATCTCCAAGCTGGTTAAGCACAGAATTGGTACGATTTTCACGGGCAGCTCCAAAGCCAACGCTAGCTTCAACTTTACCTGTACCGGCATTTGAAGTCATGATGATGATGGTATCCTTGAAACTTACAGTTCGCCCTTGACCATCAGTCAAGCGACCGTCGTCAAGAACTTGGAGGAACATGTGAAGAACGTCTGGGTGAGCTTTTTCAACCTCATCCAGAAGAATGAGTGAATAAGGATTACGGCGGACTTTCTCAGTTAACTGACCAGCTTCGTCGTAACCGACATATCCCGGAGGGGCACCGACCAATTTAGCGACAGCATGTTTTTCCATGTATTCTGACATGTCGAAACGAATCATACTGTCAGCTGAACCAAAGAGTTCAATAGCCAATTGTTTAGAGAGTTCAGTTTTACCGACTCCTGTAGGACCTACGAAGAGGAAGCTACCAATTGGGCGATTTGGTGCACCCAATCCAACACGATTACGACGGATGGCTTTGGCAATCTTATCAACTGCGGCATCTTGTCCAATAACATGTGATTTAAGATCATCAGCAAGACTAAGAAGTTGTGATTGTTCTTTTTCTTTCAAATCACCGACAGGAATATTGGTTTTTTGTTCCACAATGGCTTCGATATGTTTTTCTGTGATGACAGGCATATCTTGGTCTTTAATGGTTTGTTTTTGCATTTCCTTGTATTTGGCAATTTGATCACGGAAATAGGCAGCTTTTTCAAAGTCTTCGTCACGAGTAGCTTGAGCCTTGAGGTTTTCAGCCTCAATCAAACGTTTGTCGATATCTTTAGGATCAACAAAATTGAGGGTCAAATTCATCTTAGAACCTGCTTCATCGAGAAGGTCAATGGCCTTGTCTGGCAAGAAGCGGTCTTGAATGTAGCGGTTGGACAATTCTGCAGCTGCAGTAATCGCTTCGTCCGTATATTTGACGTGGTGGTAGTCTTGATATTTAGGTTGAATACCACGCAAAATAGTGATGGTTTCCTCAACCGTTGGTTCGTCAACCTTAACTGGTTGCATACGACGCTCTAGGGCAGCATCTTTTTCGATGATGCGGTATTCGTTGAGTGTTGTTGCTCCGACCAGTTGAAGTTCTCCACGAGCAAGGGCAGGTTTTAGGATGTTTCCAGCATCCATATTGCCATCACCAGCATTACCAGCTCCCACAATTTCATGGATTTCATCAATAAATAGGATAACATCCTGACGTTGACGAATTTCTTCCATGAGTTTTTGCATGCGTTCTTCAAATTGGCCACGGATACCAGTTCCTTGAACCAGGCTGACCACATCAAGACGGATAACTTGTTTGCCTTGGAGTTTTTGTGGCACGCCACCGTCAACGATTTTTTGAGCTAGGCCTTCAACGACAGCAGTCTTACCGACACCGGGTTCGCCTATGAGGACGGGATTGTTCTTAGTACGGCGGTTAAGAATTTCGATGACACGAATGATTTCCTCGTCACGACCAATAACAGGATCAATGTCTCCACGACGAGCGATGTCAGTGATGTTAATGCCGAACTCTTCAAGAAGACCTTGTGGCTGTTGAGGAGCTTGTTGGCGTGGTCCTCCTGGACGGCCTGGTCCTTGTGTATTACCACCGTTTCCTCGGTTACCACCTTCTTGTGTTGGAGGTGTGTTGGGAAGATTGCCGTTAGAAGAACGGAAGTTATTTAGGTCGCTGAAGAAATCGTCGAAGAAGTTTGAACCTCCTGTTTGATTGAATTGATTGAGGGGGTTCTCTGGGTCAGATTTCATGATTTTATAACAATTTTGACAGAGGTCAACTTGTTGCTGATTACCATTTACATTGGTATACAAATGAATACTAGCTTCATTAAGGTTACAGTTTTGACAGAGCATATCAGTACCTCTTTTCTATCTGAATTGGGAAAGACCTTTATTGAAAAAAATCTTGGTCAAAAAAGGTCAAATCTATGACTCCATTATAGCATGCGGAAGGTAGATTGCAAGTAAAAAGCATCTAGGTTTGGCACTCTCTTAAAAAGAGTGCTAACGTTGAATTTTAATTCAAAATCACTTGTCTAAAATGTATAAATATTATATAATAATTTTATATTATTCAGAACGAAAGAGAGATACCTATGACACAAGCTAAATCATTTTTGAAAGAAATCGACTTTACCAAGCAGGAACTTGAGGAGTTAATCGATTTATCTATAAAATTTAAACAGCTAAAGAAGGAAAGAATTCCGCATAAATATTTAGATGGCTTAAATATTGCCTTGATTTTTGAAAAAACATCCACAAGAACTCGCTCAGCTTTTACGGTGGCTGGTCAGGACCTAGGTATGAATGTGACCTACCTTGGTGCTGGAGATATTCAGTTAGGTAAAAAGGAATCTGTTGTTGATACAGCCAAGGTGCTTGGTTCTATGTTTGATGGAATCGAATACCGTGGGTTTAAGCAAGAAGATGTCGAGGATTTGGCTAAGTACTCAGGTGTTCCGGTCTGGAATGGTTTGACGGATACCTGGCATCCAACGCAAATGATTGCGGATTTCATGACTTTGAAGGAGCGTTTTGGTAGTTTGGAAGGTTTGACCATTGCCTATATTGGAGATGGTAGAAATAATATGGCCAACTCACTTTTGGTCACTTCGGCTATTTTAGGCGTTAATGTCAAGATTATTGCCCCAGAGGTGCTGCAACCTGAAGATGAGATTGTAGCTCTAGCTCAGAAACATAATAATGGTGCCGATTTAACCATTACTGATGATATTTCAGAGGTCAAGGGAGTGGATATGCTTTATACGGATGTCTGGGTATCTATGGGTGAAGAAGTAGACTTTAAATCTCGTATTGATTTGCTCCTGCCTTATCAAATTAATGCAGACCTACTTGCCAAGACGGAAAATCCAGATGTCATCGTTATGCACTGTCTCCCAGCTTTTCATGATCTCAATACCCAAATTGGGCAAGAAATCTATGACAAATACGGTTTGGCAGAGTTAGAAATCACCGATCAAGTCTTCCAAAAATACAGTGATATCATCTTCCAAGAAGCTGAGAATCGTATGCATTCTATCAAGGCTATTATGTACAATTCCTTGAAAAATATTTAAAATTCCCCCATTTTTCCCATAAGTGTGATAAAATAAGTAAGAAATACACAATTAATAGGAGAAATAACATGGAATCACATTTGGTGAGAATCATTAACCGTCTTGAAATGATGGCGGCTGATGGTGGTAATTTGAAACGTAATTTTGAACGTGAAGGAGTGGTTGTTGCCGAAGTATCATTTAGCAACGATCCTGAAAATGGTCCAGTTTTCACATTGCGTGACGTTGAAGCGCGTGAATCTTATTCATTTGATAGCATCGACTTGATTGCAATGGAAATCTACGATTTGCTTTACTAATAAATTATTTTGGAACTTTACAAGGTTCCAAAAATCAGAATGCCTGAAACTCGATAGTTTCAGGCATTTTTATCAGGATGAAAGCATGGGGGGATGCTTGTATGACTTGTCAAAACAGGCAGTACTTCAAATTCTTGGCAAAGCTCTTGGCGTAGTGTCATCTTAGAAAGACATAAGGTGTATTGCTTGAGAGTTTTGCTAGCTAGGTCTATAACTTAGTTTTTATACTGAAATATCGCATTTATAAGAAAATACTTTATTATTATACAGTCTTCTGATATAATATTGAAGAATATTAGTAAGGAGTATCTAGATGAATTTTTCATTTCTACCACAGTTTTGGTCTTACTTTAACTATGGTGTCTTAGTAACAATTATGATTTCGGTCTGCGTGGTCTTCTTCGGAACCATTCTTGGGGTTTTGGTATCCTTGGCTAAACGTTCTGGAATCAAACCTTTGGAGTGGTTGGTGAGCCTTTATGTTTGGGTTTTCCGTGGGACTCCTATGGTTGTGCAGATTATGATTGCTTTTAACCTCATCCACATGAATCTTCCAACTGTTCAGTTTGGCATTTTGAACCTTGATTTGTCACGTATCGTTCCAGGTATTATCGTCCTTTCTTTGAACAGTGGTGCTTATATTTCTGAGAGTGTGCGTGCAGGTATCGAGTCTATTCCTAAAGGTCAGGTTGAAGCTGCCTACTCACTTGGTATCCGTCCATGGAATACCATGCGTTATGTGGTCTTGCCTCAAGCCATTAAAAATATCTTGCCTGCCTTGGGTAACGAGTTTGTTACTATTATCAAGGATAGTTCGCTCTTGCAAACCATCGGGGTTATGGAATTGTGGAATGGTGCACAAACTGTTGCAACAACAACCTACTTGACCTTGACGCCGCTCTTGTTCGCAGCCTTCTATTATTTGATTGTGACAACGGCTATGACGGCACTCTTGAAACAAATGGAAAAACGACTTGGGGAGGGACGTAAATAATGGCAGAAACAATTATTGAGATTAAAAATCTTCACAAGTATTTTGGTAAGAACGAAGTTCTCAAAGGGATTGATCTAGATATTAAAAAGGGTGAGGTAGTGGTTATCATCGGTCCTTCAGGATCAGGAAAATCTACCTTCCTACGCTCAATGAACTTGCTTGAGAAACCTACAAAAGGTGTTATTTCCTTTGAAGGTGTGGATATTACAGATAAAAATAACGACATTTTCAAAATGCGTGAGAAGATGGGAATGGTTTTCCAACAGTTTAACCTCTTCCCGAATATGACAGTTAAAGAAAATATCACCTTGTCACCAATTAAGACTAAGGGTGTTTCTAAAGCTGATGCAGAAGCAAAGGCCATGGAACTTTTAGAAAAGGTTGGCTTGAAAGATAAGGCAGATGCCTACCCAACAAGTTTATCAGGTGGTCAGCAACAACGTATTGCGATTGCACGTGGTTTGGCTATGGATCCAGACGTTCTCTTGTTTGACGAACCAACATCAGCCCTTGACCCAGAAATGGTTGGTGAAGTTCTATCAGTTATGCAGGACCTTGCTAAGTCAGGGATGACAATGGCAATTGTTACCCACGAAATGGGCTTTGCTTATGAAGTGGCTGATCGTGTTATCTTTATGGATGGCGGTGTCATTGTCGAAGAAGGCACACCACAAGAGATTTTCGACAATACTAAGGAAGATCGTACCAAGGACTTCTTGAGTAAGGTTTTGTAAGATATTCATTAAGTATGTATACATTGTTTGTGAAGGCTGGAAAAGTTCCAGCCTTTTCTTTGTGTGTTCTACTTTTCTAGAATCATTCTTGTTTAGGATAATATTGCGGAAAAGATGGATAAATATGCTATAATGATGCCGTATCAAAAATAATAAAGTAGGTCAAGAAATATGCTCATATATGATGCGGCCTTAAAAACCCCTTACCGGATTCTTGGTATTAACCTCCCTAAGGATAGTCTTTTGCACTTATCTAACCTAGGGTTGGCTGCCGGTGAAACGATTGAGGTGGTAACTAAGACCAAGAACAGTGCTATTATTATCGTTAAAGGGAGTCGCTTAGCCTTTGATGCGTCGATTCTGGATAAGATTGATTTGGCACCTGCCGAGGAAGATCAGGAGAAGATACCTCTTTCTGAATTACCAGTTGGACGTTCGGCTATCGTTACTGATATTTTTTCAGCCAATGAAACCAAACGACGTCTTATGGATATGGGAATTACAAAGCGTACTCGAGTCTTGTTGCGTAAGGTAGCCCCTTTGGGAGATCCTCTAGAAATTAGTTTGAGAGGGTACGAATTAACCCTACGCAAGTCGGAAGCGCAAATGATTAGTGTGGTCATGCTGGATGAGGGAGAGGAAAAATGACAGAAATTGCATTAATAGGTAATCCTAATAGTGGTAAAACCAGTTTATTCAACCTGATAACAGGGAACAATCAGCGTGTTGGTAACTGGCCAGGTGTTACTGTAGAACGAAAAAGTGGGCTGGTCAAAAAGAATAAGGATTTAGAAATCCAGGATTTACCAGGGATTTACTCAATGTCACCCTATAGCCCTGAAGAAAAGGTGGCGCGTGACTATTTGTTGAGCCAAAGGGCAGACAGTATTTTAAATGTAGTCGATGCAACAAATTTGGAGCGTAACCTTTATCTGACAACGCAGTTGATTGAGACAGGTATTCCAGTCACTTTAGCGCTTAACATGAGTGATGTTTTAGAGGCTCAGGGAAAACAGATTAATGTTGATAAATTATCTTACCATCTAGGCGTACCGGTAGTAGCCACTAGTGCTCTCAAGCAAACTGGTATTGATCAGGTTGTGAAGAAGGCGGCTCATACGACAACCTCTACAGTTGCGGACATTGCTTTTCCAATTTATGACGATAAATTAGAAGCTGCTATCTCACAAATTTTGGAAGTCTTGGGAAATTCGGTGCCGCAAAGGTCTGCGCGTTTTTACGCCATTAAACTCTTTGAACACGATGCTTTAGTTGAGGCTGAGCTAGACTTGTCCCCATTCCAACGAAAAGAAATCAAAGACATCATTCGAATCACAGAGGAAGTTTTCACCGAAGATGCGGAGTCAATTGTCATTAATGAGCGTTATGCCTTTATCGAACGAGTTTGTCAGATGGCTCAAAGTCATACAGAAGATTTTGCCCTAACCTTGTCAGATAAGATTGATAGGATTGTCACCAACCGTATTTTGGCCTTGCCAATTTTCGCAGTAGTTATGTATTTGGTTTATTTCTTATCTATTCAGACTGTTGGAACCATGTGGACAGACTGGGCTAACGATGTGCTTTTTGGTAAGTATGTTCCAGATTTGGTAACTTCTGGTCTTGACTATCTTCAAGTTCAGGACTGGCTTAAGTCTTTGATTGTCGATGGGATTGTCGCTGGGATTGGGACAGTACTAGGATTCCTACCTCAAATCTTTGTGCTCTTTATCTGTTTGGGTGTGCTTGAGGATATTGGATATATGAGTCGTATTGCCTTTGTTATGGACCGTATTTTCCGTCGTTTTGGTCTTTCTGGGAAATCCTTTATTCCCATGTTGATTTCTACAGGTTGTGGGGTGCCAGCGGTTATGTCTAGTCGAACCATTGAAAATGAAAGGGACCGTCGCATTACCATTATGACGGCAACCTTCATGCCTTGTTCGGCCAAGTTGGAAATTATTGCCTTGATTGCTGGAGCTTTCTTCCCTAGTAATTCTTTAGTAGCACCAAGTACCTATTTTATTGGGATGGCTGCTATTATCCTATCGGGTATTGCCCTCAAAAAGACGAGTTTTTTAGGTGGTTTAACCAGTCCGTTTATTATGGAATTGCCTGCCTATCACTGGCCTAAAGCCATGTCGGTCTTGCGTTATGCTTTTGGTAAGGCTATGAGTTTTGTCAAACGTGCGGGAACCATCATTTTCAGTTTGACCGTTCTTATCTGGTTTATGTCTAACTACAACTTTACCCTACATACTGTAGATACGGAAGTTAGCATTTTGGCGACTTTAGGTAAGGGCTTGTCTTGGATTTTTGACCCACTCGGATTTGGAAATTGGAAGGCAACAGTTGCGGCTCTTACAGGTTTAGCTGCCAAGGAGACCGTTGTTGCCACCTTTGGTATTCTCTATCATAATAGCAGTGAGGCGGGTCTGGCTGAGGCTCTGCGAGGAGATTATTCTTCCTTAGCTGCCTATTCCTTCTTGATTTTTAACTTGCTTTGTGCGCCATGTTTTGCGGCTATTGGAGCTATTAAGCGTGAAATGGCCAATCTGAAATGGACAGTTGGGGCTATCGGTTTCCAAACCGGTTTAGCTTATTGTGTGAGTTTAATCCTTTACCAGTTTGGTCAAGTCATCCTATACGGTAAGTCAATGACAATTTGGACTTTTGTTGCTTTCTTACTTTTAGTAACGATGATTTACTTTGTTGTTCGTAAACCACGTCAGATTAAGGATCAAATCATTAGCTTGGATAATCTTCAAGAAGCTCATATTTAGGTTTAGGAGGAATTGTTATGTCTACCTTTATCATTGCTTTCATTATTTTTGCTTTAGCTGGTCTTGGCATCCGTCACTATATCAAAGGAAAAGGATCTTGTGGCGATTGCGAGTGTTCTTGTCCGGTTAAGGAAGAAATGCATAAGGCTAATCGCTAATAAAATAATATATAGAAAAATGGTCTCTTATTCATTTAAGAGACCATTTTCTTACGATTGTAAGAAATGTATAAAGGTATCTAGGTTGGAAGTGTGATACTATAAGATAGATAAATAATCTAAATTTTTAACAAAAAAGGGAGATGTATAAGGAATGGTTTTGAACAAAGAGATTGTCCTAATTCATGGGACCTGGTGTGATGGCAATGTTTGGGGAGAATTTGCGACAGGTCTACGTCAAATGGGATATAAGGTGCATACACCTAGCTTTCGTTACCATGACCTACCTTATCAAGAGTGCCTAGCTAAGGTTGGGACTGTTACCCTGCAGGACTATCGAGATGATTTAGTGGCCTTGATTGAAAGTCTTGACCAACCACCACTTATCTTGGGGCACTCTTTAGGGTGTTTAGTGGCTCAGATGGTTGCCGAAAAAACAGAAGTAGCTGGTATGATTCTCATGGGACCAGCACCAACAGCAGATATTTTTGCCTTTTATCCAACCATGTTAGCTTGTTTTGGCAAACACTTTTTACGCTGGGGATTTTGGAAAAAAGCCATGCCTCCGTATAAAAAGGAGTTTTTCAAGTATTGCATGAATGAACAAGAGGAATCTTTGAAAGAGGAAGTTTTTGCTGATTTGGTTCCTGAATCAGGAAAAGTCTATACTCAGATGGCTCTTCATTGGTTTGATAAGACAAAAGCAGCTTACGTTGACTTTAGTCGGATTTCATGTCCTGTACTTGTGATTTCTGGGACCAAGGATAAGATGACTCATCCTAATATTGCCAGAAGAACGGCTAAGAACTACCGTGATTCCGTTCTCGTTTCCTTAACGGGTGCAGATCACATGTATGAAAGTGGCAAATTCCAGCAGAAGACCTTGAAGGTTATTAAGGGCTGGAGTCAGCAAAATGGTTTTGTGGACTAGTCACGAAGCATAATCAGAAAAAAGTTGGAAGGTGATTCCAGCTTTTTTAGTTTCGTATTTAAGATGTCTTTTTGAAAATTTAGAAAATTTAGTCACAAAGAGCCATCACTATGGTATAATTGAGAAAAAGTATGTATTGGAGAACACCCATGGCGATAATAATGGATGGTAAGGCCCTAGCTGCTAAAATGCAGGATCATTTGCATGAAAAGGTAGAACGCCTTAAAGAAAAGGAATGGATTGTGCCAGGACTAGTGGTAATTATGGTTGGTGACAACCCAGCTAGTCAGGTTTATGTGCGCAACAAGGAACGTGCTGCTAAAAAGGCTGGCTTCCATAGCCAGACAGTCAACCTTTCTGAGAGTATCAGCGAGGAAGAATTGATTGAGGTTATTGAGCAATATAATCAGGATCCACTTTTCCATGGTATTTTGGTTCAGTTGCCATTGCCAAATCATATTAATGAAATGCGTATTCTTTTGGCTATTGATCCTACAAAAGATGTCGATGGTTTCCATCCTATGAATACCGGTAATCTCTGGAATGGTCGCCGTCAAATGGTACCTTGTACGCCGGCTGGAATTATGGAAATCCTTCGTGAGTACAATGTAGAATTGGAAGGTAAGACAGCAGTTATTATTGGACGTAGTAATATTGTCGGTAAACCTATGGCCCAGCTTCTTTTGGAGAAAAATGCTACGGTTACTTTGACTCACTCACGAACACCACATCTGGCTAAGGTTTGTAGCAAGGCTGATGTCTTGATTGTGGCTATTGGACGCGCTAAATTTGTAACGGAAGAATATGTCAAAGAGGGTGCTGTTGTCATTGATGTGGGAATCAACCGTGATGAAGAAGGCAAACTTTGTGGTGACGTTGATTTTGATCAAGTAAAAGATAAAGTTGGTATGATCACGCCTGTTCCAGGTGGTGTGGGTCCTATGACTATTACCATGCTTATGGAACAGACCTATCAAGCTGCTCTTCGTAGTGCGAAAGGATAGTTTATGAAAGTTGATGACGATTTAGCTAGGCAAGTGATAAAACCTCGTCTGAGAGAGTCCCACAAGGGTTCATATGGTCGAGTGCTTTTAATTGGTGGGCTATACCCTTATGGTGGTGCCATCATTATGGCTGCCATCGCTTGTGTTAACAGTGGTGCGGGCTTGGTCACAGTGGCCACGGATCGCGAAAATATCACAGCACTACACAGTCATCTTCCTGAAGCTATGGCTTTTGACCTTAGGGAGACTGAAAGATTTCTTGAGAATCTGAGAGCTGCAGACGTGGTATTAATTGGTTCTGGTCTAGGTGAGGATAGTGCAGCTAGTCAGGCCTTGGACTTAGTCTTAAAGAATATTCGAGCAACTCAGGAATTGGTTATTGATGGCTCAGCTCTTAATCTTTTGGCTAAGAAAAATAAGGAAGAGTTGCCAGTCTGTCACCTCACTCTTACCCCACATCAAAAAGAATGGGAACGTTTGTCTGGTTTAAGGATTCCAGAGCAGACAGTTTCAAACACTCAGAAAGCCTTGGGAGAGTTTCAAGCTGGGACAATCCTAGTTGCCAAGAGTCACAAGACCGCTGTCTATCAAGGTGAAAAAGTAGCTCATTTAGAAGTTGGTGGACCCTATCAAGCCACAGGAGGCATGGGAGATACCCTGGCTGGTATGATTACTGGTTTTCTGGCCCAATTCGCTTCAGTTGACTCCTATAAAGCAGTTACAGTTGCTGTCTGGCTTCACTCAGCTATCGCAGATGATCTGGCTAAAAATGCCTATGTGGTTTTACCGACTCATATCAGTAAAGCCATTCCTAGCTGGATGAAAAAGTTGTCATTATAATCTAAAAAACATGTCTTATATTGAGGCAAGTTTTTTTAGATTTCGACATTTTTTTAAGTTTGCTAAAGCTTATTTGTGATAAAATAAAAGAGAATTTTTATGAGAACATAGAGGAAAAAAAGTGACATCATTTTCGAAAAAACTCAGTCAAAAATGGGAAAAACAGCGCCAAAAACGAAAAGAAAAACGAGCGAATAAACCTAGAAAGCCAGTAAACATCTCCCGTCGTGTTTACTTGCTTTTTGGTGTAGTCTTTGTCCTTTTTTTGTTGCTTTTTGCACGTTTGACCTATATGCAGGTTTATAACAAATCGTTTTATACGAAGAAATTAGAGGATAATTCTAAGTATACAGTTAGGATTGCAAGCGAACGTGGGCAAATCTTTGATGCTAAAGGGGTTGCTCTCACGACCAACCAGAGTAAGGATGTTATCACCTTCACACGTAGCAATTTGGTGTCATCAGATACGATGAAGAAGGTCGCTGAAAAGTTGGCGACCATGGTGACTCTGACAGAAACGAAGGTAACAGCACGTCAAAAACGGGATTTCTATCTAGCGGATTCTGCCACTTATAAGCGTGTTGTTAATGATCTTCCAAACGACAAGAAAACAGATAAGTTTGGTAATAAATTAGCTGAAGCTACTATTTACAACAATGCTGTTGATGCAGTTCCTGATGAAGCAGTGGATTACTCTGAGGATGAACTTAAGATTGTCTACATTTACTCACAGATGAATGCTGTTTCTAATTTCTCAACAGTCACATTGAAAACAGGAGACTTGACGCCTGAACAAATTGCGATTGTAGCAGCTAAACAGAAGGAACTCAATGGTATTACGGTTGCTAAGGATTGGGAACGCCATACGGTTGATTCAGCCTTGTCACCTCTCATCGGGAAAGTCTCAAGTTCGGAAGCAGGTTTGCCACAAGAAGATGCCAAGGAATACCTCAAAAAAGGGTATGCACTTAATGACCGTGTAGGAACGTCCTATCTAGAAAAAGAATATGAAGAGAAACTACAAGGAAAACATACTGTTCGTGAGATTACAGTAGACAAGGAAGGCAAAGTTGCTAGTGATAAAATCACTCAAAAGGGCAGCAAGGGGAACAATCTGCAGTTGACCATCGACCTTGATTTCCAAAAGGGAGTTGAAGACATCCTAGGTCAACAGCTTTCTTCAGAGATTTCAGAAAATAAAGCTACCTATTCTGAAGGAATGTATGCAGTGGTTATGAATGCTGACACTGGTGCTGTGCTTGCCATGGCAGGGCAAAAACATGAACAAGGTGCACAAGATTTTAAGGCCAATGCTTTAGGAACAATCACTGATGTCTTCATTCCAGGATCTGTTGTTAAGGGAGCAACCTTAACTGCTGGTTGGCGTTCAGGTGCTATCTATGGGAACCAAGTCTTGACTGACCAACCCATCAACATTGCCGGTTCAGCCCCTATCACATCTTGGTTTACAGACCAAGGTAGCCGTGCTATTACCGCGACACAGGCTCTAGAATACTCATCAAATACCTATATGGTACAGATTGCTATCAAACTACTTGGCCAACAGTATGTTCCAGGTATGGCCTTGTCGACTGACAATATGGATAAGGCCATGACGACGCTTCGTGATACCTATGCTGATTTTGGTATGGGGGTGTCTACAGGACTTGATTTACCTGGAGAATCAGAAGGTTACATTTCTAAGAATTACAATGTAGCCAACGTTCTGACAGAGGCCTTTGGTCAGTACGATTCTTATACAACCATTCAGCTAGCTCAGTATGTTGCTTCAATTGCCAATGGGGGTAAACGTGTAGCCCCTCATATCGTTGGAGGTATCTATGATGCAGGATCTAATGGTAGTCTAGGAACTCTAGCCTCAACAGTAGATACACGTGTATTAAATACCTTACCTCTCGACTCTGAGCAGATGGGTATTATCCAACAAGGCTTTAATGATGTTGTTAATTCAGGATCTAGCCTTGCGACTGGTAAAGCTATGGCAAGTTCTATCATTCCAATCAGTGGTAAAACAGGGACAGCCGAAACCTATGCGACGGATGCTTCTGGTAACTCTGTAACAACGGTTAACCTTAATGCCGTGGCCTATGCGACCGCTAAAGATGGTACGAAGTTGGCAGTTGGGATTATGTACCCACATGCTCTAGATTGGAAGAGTAAGGCCCATCAAAATGCAGTCAAAGCTATTATGGAACTTTATCAAAATACTCACTAAACATCTAAAGTCTCTTGTGCCTTGCACGAGGGATTTTTCTGTGATATAGTGTTTGAGTGTTTATTCTTGGCTAAAGACTTATCCATGAAAGTGACAAAAGATAAGTGATGGATAAAAAAATATAAAGAACAGGAGGCCTTCATGCTTTATCCTACTCCAATTGCGAAGCTGATTGATAGTTTTTCAAAACTCCCTGGAATTGGGGCTAAAACAGCGACACGCCTAGCTTTTTATACCATTAGTATGTCTGATGAAGATGTCAACGATTTCGCAAAAAACCTCTTGGCAGCAAAACGTGAATTGACTTATTGTTCGGTCTGTGGTCGTTTGACAGATGATGATCCATGTAACATTTGTACCGATGAAACTAGAGACCGTACTAAGATTTTGGTTGTTGAAGACTCCAAAGATGTTTCAGCTATGGAAAAGATTCAGGAATACCGTGGTCTCTACCATGTGCTTCAAGGGCTTATTTCCCCTATGAATGGTGTTGGGCCAGACGATATTAACCTGAAAAGTTTGATTACCCGTCTTATGGATAGCGAGGTTGACGAGGTTATCATTGCTACTAATGCAACAGCAGATGGTGAGGCAACATCTATGTATATTTCACGTGTCCTTAAACCTGCAGGAATCAAGGTGACTCGTTTAGCGCGTGGTTTGGCAGTCGGTTCTGACATTGAGTATGCTGATGAAGTGACCTTGCTAAGAGCTATCGAAAATCGAACAGAACTATAAGTAAGAAGTGTTGGTCAGGCCAGCACTTTTAGTTTGTAGTAAGTAGGTTTCTCATTAAAAATTTGGTAAAATAAAGTAAGCGCTTTTATAACGAGGAATCATGATGAAGATTGAAAAGGTTTTAAACAACAATGTTATCCAAGCTTTGGATAATAATGTGGAATACATTGTCATGGGTAAGGGACTAGGTTTTCAAAAGAAGGTCGGAGACCTTGTTGATAAGGAAAAGATTGAAAAGACTTTTGTTTTGGAAAATACAGAGGTAGTAGAGGAATGGTCTCGTGTTTATGTCAATTTACCTGATGGTGAAATGCAGGTCTTTTTGAATATCCTTACTTTTGCTGAGGCTGTCTTGCAAACCAAGTTTAATCCCTCTTTTTTCATCGCCCTTGCCGATCACCTACATTATGCTATTGAAAGAAGTAGAGAGGGTGTTTCTTTGCAGAATCCTTTGGCTTGGGAGGTTCGAAAATTTTATCCTCGGGAGTATGAAATTGGGAAACAAGCCCTTCGTTTGATTGCCAAGGATTTAAAAGTTCAGTTGGAAGATGATGAGGCTGCCTCTGTCGCTTTACATTTTGTCAATGCACAAAAAGATGCGGGTCTCCATGAAAAAGACCGACAGATGACTCAAATTGTGGTTGGGATTAGTGACATTGTCCGTCTTCATTTTGGTTATGATTTGGAGGAGGATAGTTTCTCGTATAACCGTTTTATGACACATCTCCAATACCTAGCACAACGTATTGTGAGTGGAGTAAGTGGTGGCAAGAATGATGCTTTCCTTTACGAACAAGTTAAGATAAATTATCCAGAGTCCTTTATCTGTACCCAAAAGATTGCTGCATATATCAAGACAAGTTATGCCTTTGAGCTAAGTTTAGACGAACAAGTCTTTTTAACCATTCACATTCAACGTCTTAAGGATAATTTAGATAAGTAAGCGATTCCCAGAGAGGTCCTACAAAAAGCAGACAATTAGCCTTAAGTCTGCTTTTTCTGTGTCCTTATGGTATAATGAGGTGATTAATATTAGACCAAAAATACTCTGGGCTAGTATTCTATGTATTTGAGTATTTGTATAAAAAAGCTAATGAGTTAGTGAAAGGAAGCGAGCGGTTCTATGTCTGAAGTGAGCATAGCCGTTCCTAAAGTATCTTATGTATATTGAAATGATTGATGAGACTGGACAAGTCTCTGAGAAATTAAAAGAACAAACCTTGGAGTTGCTAGATTTTGCAGCACAAAGACTTGGCAAGGAAGACAAGGAAATGGCGGTTACATTTGTAACCAACGAACGTAGCCACGAGCTAAACCTGGAATATCGTGATACGGACCGTCCAACTGATGTTATTAGTTTGGAGTATAAGCCGGAATTAGACATTAGCTTTGATGAGGAAGAGTTGGCTGAAAATCCTGAATTAGCTGAAATGATGGGAGAGTTTGATAGTTATATCGGTGAACTCTTTATTTCTGTTGATAAGGCTCACGAGCAAGCTGAGGATTATGGTCATAGTTTTGAGCGTGAGATGGGCTTCTTGGCTGTTCACGGTTTTCTTCACATCAATGGCTACGACCATTACACCCCAGAAGAAGAAGCGGAAATGTTTGGATTACAGGAAGAAATTTTGACTGCTTATGGACTTACGCGACAATAACCCACAAAAAAAGTGGAAAAACAGAGAATTTACAGCTAGTTTTGAGTTTGCTCTAACAGGGATTATCACAGCTTTTAAAGAAGAACGTAACATGCGCAAGCACTTGGTTTCAGCTATCTTGGTGGTATTGGCTGGCTTGATTTTTCGTGTGTCTGCGACAGAATGGCTCTTTCTTTTGATGGCAGTTTTTCTCGTAATTGCCCTAGAGATTGTTAATTCTGCCATTGAAAATGTTGTCGATTTGGCCAGTAATTATCACTTTTCGATGCTAGCCAAAAATGCCAAGGATATGGCTGCAGGAGCTGTTTTAGTGGTTTCTTGTTATGCACTCATTACGGGTATGATTGTTTTCATACCTAAAATTTGGCACTTAATTTTCAATTAAAAGGAAATAGGAAAGAAGTTATATGACATTTAAATCAGGATTTGTGGCTATTATTGGCCGTCCTAATGTAGGAAAATCAACGTTTTTGAACCATGTTATGGGGCAAAAAATTGCTATCATGAGTGATAAGGCTCAAACAACCCGTAATAAAATTATGGGGATTTACACAACTGATAAGGAACAGATTGTCTTTATCGATACACCAGGGATTCACAAGCCTAAGACGGCTCTTGGAGATTTCATGGTGGAATCTGCTTATTCAACCCTTCGTGAAGTGGATACCGTCCTCTTTATGGTACCAGCGGACGAGCCCCGTGGTAAGGGTGATAATATGATTATCGAACGTCTTAAACAAGCTAAGGTTCCGGTTATCTTGGTAATCAATAAGATTGACAAGGTTCATCCAGATCAGCTTCTAGAGCAGATTGAGGATTTCCGTACACAAATGGATTTCAAGGAGATTATTCCGATATCTGCCCTCCAAGGAAACAACGTTTCTCATCTTGTGGATGTCTTGAGTGATAACCTTGAGGAAGGGTTCCAATATTTCCCAGCGGACCAAATCACCGACCACCCAGAGCGTTTCTTGGTATCGGAGATGATTCGTGAAAAAGTCCTTCAGTTGACACGTGAAGAAATTCCACACTCTGTTGCGGTTGTCATTGATGAGATGAAGCGTGATGAAGACACGGATAAGATTCATATTCGTGCGACAATCATGGTTGAGCGTGACAGCCAAAAAGGTATTGTCATTGGTAAGCAAGGTTCCATGCTCAAGAAAATTGGTACCCTTGCCCGTAAAGATATTGAAGTCATGCTTGGGGACAAGGTCTTCCTTGAAACCTGGGTTAAGGTTAAGAAAAATTGGCGTGATAAAAAACTTGATTTGGCCGATTTTGGTTACAATGAAAAAGAATATTAAAAAGCTGGGCATTTGCTCGGCTTTCTTGTTAGAAGGAGGAGCAGATGCCTGAGTTGCCTGAGGTAGAAACTGTTAGACGAGGGTTAGAAAGGTTAGTTGTAGGTCGGACCATTTTGTCTGTTGAAGTTAAGGTCCCGAAAATGATTAAGACCTCCTACGATAGTTTTTTGAATGACTTAGCTGGCCAAACTATTCAAGCCGTGCGACGTAGAGGCAAGTACTTGATTTTTGACTTTGGACAGTTGATTATGATTTCCCACTTGCGCATGGAAGGAAAATACCTCTTGTTTACAGATCAGGTTCCTGTTAATAAGCATTTCCATCTTTTCTTTACCTTAGATGATGGATCGACTCTTGTTTATCAGGATGTCCGCAAGTTTGGGACCTTTGATTTATTGGCTAAAAATCAAGAGGAGGCTTATTTTACAAAGAAAAAGCTTGGTCCTGAGCCTACTAAGAAGGCTTTTAAATACGCCCCGTTTGAGAGAGCCTTGATGACCTCTGCAAAGCCCATTAAAAGTCTCCTTTTGGAGCAGAAATTAGTGGCTGGTCTAGGCAACATCTATGTTGATGAGGTGCTTTGGGCAGCCAAGGTTCATCCTGAGACGCCAGCAAAGAAACTCAGCAAGGCAGCTATGAAGCGGGTCCACGACCAAACGATTGCTATTTTAAAGCTAGGCATTGAAAAAGGTGGCTCAACTATAAGGACTTATCGTAATGCTCTTGGTGAGGATGGGACCATGCAGAACTATTTGCAGGTTTACGGAAAGACGGGACAGCCTTGTCCACGCTGCGCAAGCACAATTGAGAAAATCAAGTTAGGAGGGAGAGGAACACATTTGTGTCCTCATTGTCAGAAACGATGATTATTGGATTAACAGGTGGTATTGCTTCAGGAAAATCTACTGTTGTTGAAATGATTAAAGAGGCAGGTTACAAGGTCATTGACGCTGATCAGCTTGTACACGACTTGCAGGCTCAAGGAGGCCGTCTGTACCGTGCCTTGCTTGATTGGTTGGGAGAGGGGATTCTCCTTTCTAATGGAGAATTGAATCGTCCTAAACTAGGGCAACTGATTTTTTCCAATGAGGAGATGAGACAGCGGTCTGCTGAGATTCAAGGGACAATTATTCGAGAGGAACTAGCAGCTCAGAGGGATCGTTTGTCCAAGGAAGAAGATGTTTTTTTCATGGATATTCCCTTGCTTATTGAGAATGGGTATCAGGACTGGTTTGATCAAATTTGGTTGGTGGCAGTGTCACCGGAGATTCAGTGCCAACGCTTGATGAAACGTAATCACTTAAGTGTTGAGGAAGCTAAGATGCGTATTGATAGTCAGATGTCTTTAGCTGAGAAAAAGCCTTATGCCAGCTTGGTTCTTGATAATAACGGTAGTCTCGATGATTTGAAGGAGAAGGCTAAGAGTGCAATAAACGATTTAACGAGCTCCTCATAGCTAGCCATTGTGATATAATGGATAGTGAATTTTAGAAAGAAGATGATTATTTGCGCCAAAAAGAACTTAAAAGTACTGATTGGCAACGTAACCTTAAAATTGCATGGATAGGAACCTTTTTTACTGGAGCTAGTTTCTCTATTGTTATGCCTTTCATGGCCCTCTATATTGAGGAACTGGGTGTTAAAGGAGATATGGTCGAATGGTATGCTGGCTTGTCTGTTGCCATCTCTGCCTTAGCCTCTGCCTTGGTTTCTCCTATTTGGGGACGCTTGGCTGACCGTTATGGTCGAAAGCCCATGATGATCAGGGCCAGTATGGTGATGACTTTTACAATGGGAGGTCTTGCCTTAGTTCCAAATGTTTTCTGGCTGCTTTTCTTGAGAACGCTGAATGGTTTGTTTGCGGGCTATGTTCCAAATGCCACAGCTTTAATTGCTAGCCAGGTTCCTCAGAACCGTTCTGGCTATGCCTTGGGGACCTTGTCTACGGGTCTAACGGCAGGTGTTCTGATTGGCCCTTTGTTAGGTGGTACCTTATCTGAGGCGTTTGGTATGAGGGGGACCTTTTTATTGGTTGGACTCATTCTATTTATCTGCTGCCTCTTAACTATCTTTGGTTTGAGAGAGAATTTCCAGCCTGTCGAAAAGGGAGAGATGATGACTCTTTCTCAGGTTTTTGCAAAAATTCCCAGCAAATCTATGTTGATTGGCCTTTTTGTGACCAGTATGATTATCCAGATTTCTGCCCAATCGATTGCGCCTATGTTGGCCCTTTACATTCGCTATCTAGGTCAGAGGGAAAATATCCTTTTTTACTCAGGGTTAATTGTTTCTGCTATGGGCTTTTCTAGTCTCTTAAGTACCCCTTATCTGGGAAAATTGGGAGACCGTATTGGAAATCATCGCCTGCTTTTAATGGGGCTATTTTATAGCTTTCTCTTGTATTTCCTCTGTGGTTTTGCCGGTTCAGCTTTGCAACTGGGTATCTTACGCTTTGCCTATGGCTTCGGTGTAGGTGCTCTTATGCCTAGTGTCAATTCTTTATTGACCAAGATGACACCTAAAGAAGGAATTTCAAGAATATTTAGCTTTAATCAAAGCTTTTCATATATCGGACAGGTTTTAGGTCCTTTTGTTGGGTCAGCAGTTGCGACAGGACTAGGTTATCGCTGGGTCTTCTTTGTGACGGCAATGATCGTCTTTGGAAATTTCGTCTGGTCCTTAATCATCTTTAGAAAATCGCTAGGAGTCAAGAATATAGGTGAGAGTTAAAATCAATTTAAAGTGTAGTGAATGTGGGAGCATCAACTATCTCACAAGTAAAAATAAACAGAATCATCCTGAGAAAATTCAGGTACCCAAATTCTGCCCTAAGGATAGAAAAGTAACCTTACATGTTGAATCTTAAAGGGTTCTATGGTAGAATAAAAAGGACTTTTTCGGAGGAATAACTATGTACGACTTATTATTAACGCTGCTCTTGGTGATGTCAGCTATTATTGTGATTGCGGTATTCATGCAGCCACAAAAAAATCCAAGTAGCAATGTCTTTGATGGTGGTGGGTCAGAAGCACTATTTGAACGTAGTAAACCACGTGGTTTTGAAGCCTTTATGCAACGCTTTACAGGAATCATGGTTTTTCTATGGATTGTAGATGCAATCGTCCTTTCCATTCTCTCAAGTAAGTAATGAGCTGACTGAGGTTGGCTCATTTTTTGCGTTATAGTCAATAAATAAAAGAAAAGGAAATCATGAAAGAATCTATTATAAATTATTTGAAGGAGCATGGGAAATCCAGTGTAAACGACATTGCCCAGGCTCTTAATCATGCTGGGGGAGAAAAGTTTCCTCAGCTCATCAAGGCCATATCAGCCATGGAAAGTAAGGGGCAGTTGCGTTTTAATCGAGATGGCTCTGTTTCCTTGCGTCCTAAGAAAGAAAATCCAAATCAGGTGACTGTTGAAGGTGTTTTCCGTGCCAATAAGAACGGTTTTGGTTTCTTGCATGTCGATGACAGTGAAGATGATATGTTCATTGGTCGTAATGATGTTGGCCATGCCATTGATGGTGATACTGTTGCTGTTGTTATCAAGAAGCCAGCGGATCGTTTGCGTGGGACGGCAGCAGAAACACGAGTTGTTGAAATTGTAGAACGTTCGCTTAAGACTGTTGTAGGGAAATTTATCCTTAGCGACGAGAAAGAACCTTATGCTGGTTACATTAAGTCTAAAAATCAAAAAATTCAGCAGCCAATTTATATTAAGAAAGAACCAGTTGCCCTAGACGGTACTGAAATTATCAAGGTTGATATTGAAAAATACCCTAACCGTCACTATGATTATTTCGTAGGAAGTGTTCGTGACATTATTGGTCATCAAGGGGATGCTGGTATTGATGTCTTGGAAGTCTTAGAATCAATGGATATTGTTTCAGAGTTCCCAGAGGATGTCATGGCGGAAGCAGAAGCTGTACCAGATGCACCTAGTCAGGAAGACCTCCTTGGTCGTGTTGACCTTCGTCAAGAGGTAACCTTTACTATTGATGGAGCTGATGCTAAGGACTTGGATGATGCGGTCCATATTAAACGTTTGCCAAATGGTAATTTTGAGCTTGGTGTTCATATTGCCGATGTGTCCTACTATGTCACTGAAGGTTCAGCTCTTAACCGTGAGGCCGTTGCACGTGGGACTTCGGTTTATGTGACAGACCGTGTGGTGCCAATGTTGCCTGAGCGTCTTTCAAATGGTATTTGTTCACTAAATCCCAATGTTGATCGCTTGACTCAGTCAGCCATTATGGAGATTACTCCAAAAGGTAAGGTGGTTAATCATAAGATTTGCCAATCTGTGATTAATACAACCTTCCGTATGACCTACAGTGATGTCAATGAGATGTTGGCTGGAAATCCAGAAAAGATTGAGCAGTTTAAGCCAATCATGGACTCTGTATCAGCTATGGCAGAACTGCATAAGATTTTAGAAGACATGCGTGAGCGTCGTGGTGCCCTTAACTTTGATACATCTGAAGCTCGTATCTTGGTAAATGAGAAGGGGATGCCAGTGGATATCGTGGTGCGTGAACGTGGAACAGCCGAGCGAATGATTGAATCCTTCATGTTGGCTGCCAATGAATGTGTGGCAGAGCACTTCGCTAAGGCTAAGTTGCCATTTATTTATCGAATCCACGAGGAACCAAAAGCTGAGAAATTGCAACGCTTCATGGATTATGCCTCTATCTTTGGTGTTCAAATCAAAGGAACTGCCAATAAGATGGATCAACTAGACTTGCAAGAGTTCATGGCGCGAGTTCAAGGTAAACCCGGAGCAGAGGTCATGAACATGATGTTGCTTCGTTCAATGCAACAAGCCCGCTATTCAGAACACAACCACGGACACTATGGACTTGCGGCTCAGTACTATACCCACTTTACTAGTCCAATCCGTCGTTACCCAGACCTCTTGGTTCACCGAATGATTCGTGAGTACACTAACAATATGTCTCAAGAAACGAGTGAACATTTTGAAGAGGTTATTCCTGAATTAGCGACATCATCTTCAACTCTTGAACGTCGTGCCATTGATGCTGAACGTGTCGTTGAAGCTATGAAAAAAGCGGAATACATGGAAGAGTTTGTTGGCCAAGAATTCGATGGTATTGTCGGAAGTGTGGTTAAATTTGGTATGTTTGTGGAATTGCCAAACACTATCGAAGGTTTGGTTCACATCACGACCCTTCCAGAATTTTACAATTACAATGAACGTACCATGTCACTTCAGGGTGAGAAAACTGGTAAGACTTTCCGAGTTGGTCAGCCTATCCGTGTCAAATTAACACGTGCGGATAAGGAAACCGGAGACATTGACTTCCAATACCTTCCAAGCGAGTATGATGTTACTGAGAAAGTAGACCACAAGGCTCGTCAGGAACGTGAAGAGAAGGCGAAAGCCTTCCGAAATAGAGGTCCACGTCGTGACCGTCAAAATGGAGACTTCGAACGTCGTGGTAAACGTGGGGATAACCGTAACCGTCAAGACGGTAATGGTCGTAAAGGATCTTATGACGAAAAACGTAAGTCATCTAAGAAACCAGACAAGCGTAAAAATCAAAACCGTCCTCATAATGATAACAAGGGACGTGAGAGTGGCCGTCGTAAGAAGAAAGGGAACAAACCTTTCTACAAGGACGTTGCTAAAAAACGAAAATAGGATGAGAATGGAGGGACTGCTATGCCAAAGGGTGAAGGCAATGTTGTTGCTCAGAATAAAAAGGCTAGACATGACTATAGTATCGTTGATACTATTGAAGCAGGTATCGTGCTAACAGGGACGGAGATTAAATCCGTTCGTGCGGCACGCATCCAACTAAAAGATGGCTATGCCCAAATCAAGAACGGTGAGGCTTGGTTAATCAATGTTCATATTGCTCCGTTTGAGCAAGGTAATATTTGGAATCAAGATCCAGACCGTACGAGAAAATTATTGCTCAAGAAGAAGCAAATCACCAAACTTCAAAATGACCTTAAGGGAACAGGTATGACCTTGGTTCCCTTGAAGGTATACCTAAAAAACGGTTTTGCCAAGGTGTTGCTTGGTATTGCCAAAGGGAAACACGATTACGATAAACGTGAGTCTATCAAGCGTCGTGAACAAGAGCGTGATATTAAACGTATTATCAAGAGTGTTAACCGTTAAACTGCCTATCATCTAAGACTACTATAGTCTTAGGTGATTTTTTGTTTTTGGCTTTAAGACATGATATAATGAGAGTACCATGCGGTCTTTAGTTAGGATACTAGCTATACCTGACTCTAGCTGTGATACTGTAAAGGAGATTAGCGATGCCAGTAGATGCTAAAACAAAATACAAGGCCAAGAAGACTAAGATTGTTTTCTTTGACATTGACGACACCCTTCGTGTTAAAAAGACAGGCTACATACCTGAATCTATTAAGGCTGTTTTCAAAGGGCTTAAAGAAAAAGGAATTTTGACGGGGATTGCCACAGGACGTGGCTACTATGGTGTCGTTGAGGACATTCGAGACCTAGAGCCCGATTATTTTGTAACCATCAATGGAACTTATGTGATTAATCGAAAAGGGGAAGAAATTTATAACCAGCCCCTAGCTCGTGAGGTTACAGAAGCCTTTGTTGCTTGGTGTAAGGAGATTGGGATTGCTTGGGGCTTTGCTGGTAAGGATAAGCCAGTTGTCTCAGAGCGTTCAGATTTGATTGATAATGCTATGAAACCAGTCTATGGTCTTTGTGATGTGGAGCCAGACTTTCACTTGTCGAATGATGTTTACCATATGTGGACTTTTGCGGAAAATGATGGTGACCTTGAATTACCAGAAGAACTCGCATCCCATGTCCGTATGGTACCCTGGCATGAACACTCCTCTGACGTCGTAGCAAATGGTATCTCAAAGGCCTCTGGTGTCGAGCATGTCTTGGAGCATGAAAATCTTAAACCAGTCAATGCCATGATGTTTGGTGATGGTCCAAACGATATGGAAATCTTTGACTATGTTGGACTTAAGATTGCTATGGGTAATGCCACACCAGAATTGAAAGAAAAAGCAGATTACGTTACAGGAACAATAGAAGAAGATGGCATTTTCAATGCCTTGGAGGAACTCGGATTGGTAGAAAAAGAACTTCATTTCCCACAACTTGACTTGGATACAGTAGAAGGTCCAGTCGCAACAATTAAAACAAATCATGGTAATTTGGTCATCAAACTCTTCCCTGATCATGCACCATTAACAGTTACTAACTTTGTCAATTTGGCCAAGAGTGGCTATTATGATGGTGTGATTTTCCACAGAATTATCAAGGATTTTATGATTCAAGGTGGTGACCCAACTGGTACTGGTATGGGTGGTGAGTCAAGCTTTGGTGGTAGCTTCCAGGACGAATTTTCTGAAGAGCTCTATAACCTCCGTGGTGCGCTTTCTATGGCTAATGCTGGACCAGATACAAATGGTAGCCAATTCTTCATCGTTCAAACGTCTGAAATTCCTTATGCTAAAAAGGAACTTGAACGTGGTGGATGGCCAGCACCAATCGCAGAAGCTTATGCTGAAAATGGTGGAACACCTCACCTAGACCGTCGTCACACAGTCTTTGGTCAATTGGTGGATGAAGACTCTTACAAGGTGCTTGATGAGATTGCCAATGTTGAGGTTGGGGCTCAAGATAAGCCACTTGAGGATGTTGTAATTGAAACAGTTGAGGTAGCAGACTAAGATGAAAATTGGAGACAAGCTTAGGGGTGTTATCACAGGCATCAAGCCTTACGGTGCCTTTGTTTCATTGGAAAATGGTACCACAGGCTTGATTCACATCTCAGAGATTAAGACAGGTTATATCGACAACATTTACAATACCCTCAAGGTAGACCAGGAGGTCTTGGTTCAAGTTGTTGATTTTGATGAATTTACACAAAAGGCTAGTCTTTCTTTGAGAACCCTTGAGGAAGAAAAAAATAAAATCCCTCATCGTCATCGTTTCTCTGATAGTCGTTTAAACTATGGCTTTAAACCCTTGGCAGAAGCAATGCCAGGATGGATTGAAGAAGGACTTGACTATCTTAGACAAGAGCATGAGGAAAAATAGCAAAAGCTGACTCTCGATGGGTCAGCTTTTTTGGTGTTTTCGATTTGGCTACAAACAAAAAGGTCTTCAACTTAATTGAAGACCCATGTTTATTAATTAGACATCAAAATAGAGCAATTCTTTTGGTGTGTGTGTGAAGACTTCAAAGCCATCTTTTGTCACATAACCACAGTCCTCGATACGAACACCAACTTTTTCAGGAATGTAAATACCTGGTTCGACTGAGAAGCACATTCCTTCTTCAATGACCATGTCATTTCCTTCCATGATAGAAGGGAATTCATGCACATCCATTCCGATACCGTGTCCGAGGCGGTGGTTGAAGTATTCGCCGTAACCAGCTTTTTCAATAACATTACGTGCTGCAGCATCGACTTCGCTGGCAGTTACACCTGGTTTAATCATATCTAGGGCAGCCTGTTGAGCTTCTAAAGTCAAGTGGTAGATTTCTTTTTTGAAATCATCGGGTTTTCCAACAGCGACTGTTCGCGTCATATCTGAAGCATAGCCATTCACCATACAGCCCAAGTCGAAGAGAAGAAGAGCATCTTTTTCAATTTTGTTGCTTCCAGGAATGCCGTGTGGGTTGGCTGCATTGTTACCAGTCAAGACCATAGTTTCAAAGCTCATTTCATAGCCCAAGCGTTTGATGCCAAATTCGATTTGAGCAATGATGTCTGTTTCAGTAACGTCGAGAGAAATATTGTCGAAACCAATATTAACAGCTTTATCAGCATAATCACCGGCAACAATCATTTTTTGAATTTCATCAGCTGACTTGATAACGCGCATTTTTTGAATGAATGGTGTCAAGTTTTCAAAGCGACCATCAAAGACCGTTTGCAATCCTTGGAACTTAGTCACATTGAGATTGTCAAACTCTGCATAAATAATAGGGCTGTCTGTACTTGCTAGGCCAGCCTTGATTTTTTGCCATGGATTTTCAGAGTCTACATAACCAAATACTGGGAAGTCGAGTAAAGCAGAGGCACGTGCAACCTCAAGAGCAGGTACAAAGAGGGCAGGCTCACGATTTTCGTAGACGAAGAGGAACATTTGGCGTTCATGTGGGTCACAATCAAAACCAGTAAGATAATTGACAGTTACAGGATCTGAAACAATAGCTAGCCCTGCTTTATTTTCATTCAAAAAATGGCGAATGCGATCAAGTTTAGACATAGAAAAAACTCCTTTGTATTTCTTACACTCATTCTGTCACTTTTATAGGGAAAATGCAAGCTGTTTTTTTGGCTTTTCATTAAATCATTTACTTTCATTGAGACTTTTTTAGGCTAGTTTTGTAAGCGATGGATAGTCTTGGAAACACGAAATGACACGTCTTTTTCTGAAATGGCTTTCTTCCTCATAACCATGAAGAAGGAATCCCTTTCATTTTTTTGTAAAAAATCAGTCAAAATAATTGAAAGTGTTTTCAGAATCTGATACAATTAGCATGAATAAGTGAGCGTAAAATGAGAAAGGAAGTGTTTTTATGAATACTGATGAAACAATTACTATATACGACGTTGCGCGTGAAGCAGGTGTTTCGATGGCGACTGTGTCTCGTGTGGTAAATGGAAATAAAAATGTAAAAGAAAACACCCGAAAAAAAGTGCTTGAGGTCATTGATCGTTTGGATTACCGTCCAAATGCGGTTGCGCGTGGCTTGGCGAGTAAGAAAACCACTACTGTAGGAGTTGTTATTCCAAATATTGCTAATAGTTATTTTGCTACTTTAGCAAGGGGGATTGATGATATTGCTACGATGTACAAGTACAATATTGTTCTTGCATCTAGTGATGAAAATGACGATCACGAAGTTACCGTGATTAACTCTCTATTTGCCAAACAAGTAGACGGTATCATCTTCATGGGTTACCACTTGACGGAAAAAATTCGTGCAGAATTTTCTCGTACCCGTACTCCGATTGTCCTAGCAGGAACTGTGGACCTCGAACACCAATTACCGAGTGTTAACATCGACTATAAAGCTGCCGTTGAGGATTCTGTAACGCAGCTTGCCAAGAATAATGAAAAGGTTGCCTTTGTATCAGGACCACTAATTGATGATATTAATGGCAAGCTCCGTCTAGCTGGTTATAAGGCTGGACTTGAAAAGAATAATTTGCGCTACAATGAAGGACTAGTCTTTGAAGCTAAATATAGCTATAAAGATGGCTTTGATCTAGCACAACGTGTCTTGAACTCTGGTGCCACTGCTGCCTATGTTGGGGAAGATGAATTGGCTGCAGGTCTCTTGAATGGCCTCTTTGCTGCAGGTAAATCCGTTCCAGAAGACTTCGAAATCATCACAAGCAATGACTCACCAATTACAAGCTATACACGTCCAAACCTTTCTAGTATTAATCATCCTCTCTATGATTTAGGGGCAGTTAGCATGCGTATGTTGACTAAAATCATGAATAAGGAAGAGCTTGAAGAAAAAGATGTTATTCTTAATCACGGTCTTACCTTACGTCAGTCAACAAAATAAAAAAGGAGTTGGGACATAAGTTTGTCTCAACTTCTCTTTTTTAGAAAAAGGGAGAACCAATGACTTTTGAGGATGCTTATTTTAAAAAGAAAGTCCTAAAACCTGATAGCCTAGAGCCTTTTGGTTTTACAGCTACCAAGCAGGGCTATGAGTTCAGAAAAACACTGATAGCTGAAGAACTCGAAGCTCGATTGTTTATCGATTTAGAAGATAAGTTGACGGGACAGGTTGTCGATAGTGATCTTGATGAGCCTTATGATATCTTCAGGAGTCCTCAGGCTACTGGAACTTACGTGGGTCAAGTCAGAGAGGCTTATGGAGAACTTCTGTCACAGGTAGCTGATTCTTGTTATGAAGATCAATTATTCTCATCTCCGCAAGCTAATCGTCTGGCTAAATTTTTAGTTCAAGAATTTTCAGACCAAGCAGACCATCCTTTCGAGAAAGAACCAAGCTATCTATCTTTTAGAGTTGATGGTAAATGGTATGCCTTGTTTTTTCCTCTTAAGGGCGAAAAACTAGGGCTTGATGGAGAAAAGGCAGATTTAATATATGATGTGGTTAACCTCAAGGTTAATCCTAAGCAAATGGATAAACTCTTGAAAATGGATGGCGTTTTTCCTAGCTACCATATGTCCAAGAAGACCTGGGTTAGTCTTGTTTTAGATGAGACCTTGCCAGACCAGACTGTTTTTGAGCTTCTTAGTGAAAGTCGTTCCCTAGTGGCTCCCAAACATCTTAGAAAGGCTTCGGAGCCTCATTATTGGATTATCCCGGTAAATTTGAAATACTACGATATTGGGGATGAGTTTTCCGCAAATGAGGAGATTCTTTGGACACAGAAAGCTAGTATGCAAAAGGGAGATTTTGTGGCTATCTATATTACGGCACCTACCAAGGCCATCCGTTACGTCTGTCAGGTTTTAGAGGCAAATATCCCTAATCAAGGTTATCGTGAAGAGGAGAGTATTAAAGAGTTGATGCGGATTAAGCCCTTATACACTTTTAATGACACTGACTTTGATAGTGATAGACTAAAGAGTTTAGGTATTAAAACTGTTCGGGGTCCTAGACATATGACGGAAGAGTTAGTTCAGGCCTTATCCCCTTACCTAAAAGAAAAATAGAAGGAGGACATCATGCGAATTTTGATTGCACCTGATTCATTTAAGGAAAGTTTATCTGCAAAAGAGGTCGCCTTAGCTCTTAAATCAGGTTTTGAAAATGCCTTATCCGACGCTGATTTTGACCTCATGCCAATAGGTGATGGTGGCGAGGGCACCTTAGATGCTCTTGCTGAAAATCTAAATCTTGAGAAGAAAAGTATCAAGATTCCTCATGCCTATACAAGTGACGGAAGTGTTTCTTTTGCCAGCAATGGCCAGACTGCCATTTTTGAAATGGCTGCGATTTGTGGCTTGGAGCATATTCCTAAGGAGAAACGAAATCCTCTAGCTCTAACGACACAAGGCGTAGGTGAACTAATTGTTCATTTGGTTCAGTCTGGCATCCGAGAGTTTATTATAGGCGTAGGTGGATCTGCTACCAATGATGGTGGTATTGGTATGGCATATGGATTGGGGTATCGTTTTTATGATTCTGAGGGACAGGAGCTTGAGCCAATAGGTGCTAATCTTGGTCTCATTAAGAAGGTATCCTCTAAAAATAAGGTTGATTTGTCTAGTGTCACCATTCGTCTGATTACTGACGTAGATAACCCCTTGTGTGGCCAACATGGAGCGACCTATATTTTTGGTGGACAAAAAGGCTTGTCTCCTTCACAATTTAAAAAAGTTGATCAAGATATGTCACAATTCTACACTGACTTTGCTCCAGAAGTTTTAAAATTGGCTGGTTCAGGGGCGGGAGGAGGCATGGCTGCAGGCCTGGTGGCCTTTGCAGGTGCAGAAATTAAATCAGGGATTGACTTTGTACTTGATTGTGTTGATTTTGACCAACGTGTGAAGTCTGCTGATTTGGTTATAGTAGGAGAAGGACGTATGGATAGCCAGTCCTTATCTGGTAAGGCACCGGTCGGAGTGGCTAGGCGGACACCATCAGCTATTCCCGTCATTGCTATCTGTGGTAGTTTGAAGGATGACTTGCCTGATTTTCCAGTAGCAGGTATCTCAGCTGCTTTCCCTATCATTGGACAAGTATTAGAGTTAGACCAAGTTTTAGCTACCGCTAAGGAGAATCTCTATCGCACAGGACTCAATATTGGGAATCTCATCAAGCTCAGTAAAACATTGTGATATAAGAAAAAGCTGACTTTGCATCAGCTTTTATTTTCCGAATAGTTTAGCAAAAAATCCCTTTTTTTCAAGGATAGGTTCAGTTTCACTAGGAGCAAGGATATCAGGATAGAGTTCTGAAAATAATACTTTATCAAGATTCTCTGCTTGATTACTATGTACGATAAGACCGTATGGTGAATGGGCCTTGGCCTCGTCAACAATAGTTGCAGAAATATTTAGTGCTTGAGCGGTCTTGATATAGGTAAATTGTGTCTGGTCGGCTAATTTTGGCGAAAGTTTGAGACTAAGATTAGGGTAAACGGCTAATAAGTCTTTTAATATTTGCGGAAAATTGTCAATTACAGTTTTCTTTTCGGTGTTTTCCAATAGAACAGCTAGGACTACACGTTCCGCATAGGTTCCAAAATACTGACGAAGTTCATCGGGATTTAGGCGTTTTTCGCCACTAGCGCATTGGAGCACTTTGTTTTCAAGTGAAGTCATAGGAATCTCCTCTTAGTTTTCTACTTGTATTATACAATATTTTGAATTCCTTTTCATTTGAGTTGCTTTCTGAGATTTTCAAAAACAATTGAAAATATTAAAAAATAGAAAATCGCTAGAAAATTCTGGTTTTAATTTGCTTAAGCCTTGATATTATGGTAATATATAGGTGTAAAAAATTTTAACTCATAAGGAGAGTATTGTAATGTCAATTATTACTGATGTTTACGCACGCGAAGTCCTTGACTCACGCGGTAACCCAACACTTGAAGTAGAAGTTTACACTGAATCTGGTGCATTCGGTCGCGGTATGGTTCCTTCAGGAGCTTCAACTGGTGAACACGAAGCAGTAGAACTTCGTGATGGTGACAAAGCTCGTTACGGTGGTCTTGGTACTCAAAAAGCAGTTGATAATGTAAACAACGTTATTGCTGAACACATCATCGGATTCGACGTACGTGATCAACAAGGTATTGACCGCGCAATGATCGCTCTTGACGGTACTCCAAACAAAGGTAAACTTGGTGCCAACGCTATTCTTGGTGTGTCTATCGCTGTAGCACGCGCAGCTGCTGACTACCTTGAAGTTCCACTTTACAGCTACCTTGGCGGATTCAACACTAAAGTTCTTCCAACTCCAATGATGAACATCATCAACGGTGGTTCTCACTCAGACGCTCCAATCGCTTTCCAAGAATTCATGATTGTACCTGCTGGTGCACCAACATTCAAAGAAGCTCTTCGTTGGGGTGCTGAAATCTTCCACGCACTTAAGAAAATCCTTAAAGAACGTGGACTTGAAACAGCCGTAGGTGACGAAGGTGGTTTCGCACCTCGTTTCGACGGAACTGAAGATGGTGTTGAAACTATCATCAAAGCTATCGAAGCTGCTGGATATGTACCAGGTAAAGACGTATTTATCGGATTTGACTGTGCATCATCTGAATTCTACGATGCAGAACGTAAAGTTTACGACTACACTAAATTTGAAGGTGAAGGCGCTGCTGTTCGTACTGCTGCAGAACAAATCGACTACCTTGAAGAATTGGTTAACAAATACCCAATCATCACTATCGAAGATGGTATGGACGAAAACGACTGGGACGGTTGGAAAGCTCTTACTGAACGTCTTGGTGGTAAAGTTCAATTGGTTGGTGACGACTTCTTCGTAACTAACACAGCTTACCTTGAAAAAGGTATTGCAGAACACGCTGCTAACTCAATCCTTATCAAAGTTAACCAAATCGGTACTTTGACTGAAACTTTCGACGCTATCGAAATGGCGAAAGAAGCTGGATACACAGCAGTAGTATCACACCGTTCAGGTGAAACTGAAGATTCAACAATCGCTGATATCGCAGTTGCAACTAACGCTGGTCAAATCAAGACAGGTTCATTGTCACGTACTGACCGTATCGCTAAATACAACCAATTGCTTCGTATCGAAGACCAACTTGGTGAAGTTGCAGAATACCGTGGTTTGAAATCATTCTACAACTTGAAAAAATAATTCTATAGTCATATAGAATAAAAAGAGGTTCCTTAGGGAATCTCTTTTTTTGGGCTCTATAATTTCTGTAGTGGGTAAAACCAC
>NZ_KV817316.1:289800-302573 GCF_001814615.1 Streptococcus sp. HMSC078H12
ACCTCAAAAGCCTCATTTTAAAGGGCTTTTTTCATATTTTCCCACTATGACTAAATTCCGAGAATCAATCTGAAATGAAAAAGAATGCTGATAATTCAACATTCTTTTTAAGTATTATTTGCAAAAAACAAGATATTTTGTCTGTAAACCTAATACTAAAAATATAATAGCAGCTAAATAAAAAAATTGTTTTCCCATCTCTACCATCTAACTACAAATTAAATAATTTATAACTAGTATTCTTTTTTCTCCATAATCATAACGGACAATTTTACTGCAACCCCTATGATTAATATGCTTACAACTAAAATTCCTAAGCAAATCATTGATATAGAATTCTTACTAAAAATCTCCATTAGTTCTGCAAGAAAATTTGACTTTTCTTTTAACAGTGTTGATAAAGCAAATATTAAGAAATAAGTGATTACCATAATGAGTCTACCCTTTTCAGCACCATATTTAAGAATAAATGGTAATTGAATGGCAGGCATAAGTATACTAGCAGCTAATGTAATTAAAGCAATAAACACTATATTATCCAATGACATTTGATTTTTTATCATCAACAGTACAAAAATGCAGATTGAACCGACCAAACCAAAGGCAAATGCAAAGAAAAGCTTGCTCAACACATAACTGCTCTTTTTTATTGGCATAGAAAATGCAAACTGTTCGAAATTTGATTTTGTATCATAACCAAAGGCGATTGCAGTAAGTATAAGCGGAATCATTGCACATATTAACGGAACCATAAACAATTCATTTTCATAAATTCCATATACAGCCAGTGCAATACTGATAGTAACCGTTAATAATAATGTCTTTTTTAAAGTAGCTATATCTTTCAAAATTAATGCTGTCATTATTGTCTCACTCCTTTCACAAAGTAAATCATAATATCCTCAATTGACGGTTTTTGTAACTTGATACCATCAGGTACAAGACTCTTTTTAACAAGTAACTCTTGCCCAAAAGAATGTATTCTTCTTCCTACAATGGCTTCTTCATCAATGTTATTTACTTCTTCATTGGATAAAGTACATATACCGTAGTTTTCTTTTAAATCATCTTTTGTTTCCATAAATAAGATTTTTCCATTGTGAATAAAAGCAATGTAATCTGCCACTTTTTCTAAGTCAGATAAAATATGGGAAGAAATAAGAATTGTATGATTTTCATCTTGCATAAAATCTAATAACAAATCCAAGATTTCCTCTCTTACAATTGGATCAAGCCCACTTGTTGCTTCATCTAAAATCAAAAGTTCAGCATTGTGAGATAAAGCAACAGCCATTGAAAGTTTCATTTTCATACCACGAGAATAATTTTTAATCGTCTTTTTATGTGGTAAATTGAATTTTTCAACTAATCCATAAAACTGCTTTTTATCCCATTTTGAATAAACTCTATAACAAAACTTTTCAACATCGATTAATGTCATTTCTTCCGGCACTAACAAATCATCAAATACCACTCCAAGTTTATCTTTCAGTTCAACACTATTAGGATTTTCCTCATCTAAAAGTCTTATATCGCCAGAGTCTTTTCTTAAAAGCCCAAGTAACAATTTTATAGTTGTACTTTTACCAGAACCATTCTGTCCGATATATCCAACTATTGTTCCTTTCGGAATAGTAAGATTTACCGGTCCTAGTTTAAAACTGTCAAATGTTTTTACTAAATCTTTAATTTCAATAGCATATTTACTCATATTCACCCTCCACATAACTCTTTAACATTTCTATCAATTCATCACTGGATACATCTGCAATTTCTGAAAGTTCAACTACTTCTTGAAGCTTCGATTCAATTTTCTTTAAGTATTCTTCTCGAATTAGTTCTTTATTTTGTGCTGCAACAAAATTACCTTTTCCTTGTACCGAATTTATAAACCCGTCTAACTCTAATTCATCAAAAGCTCTTTTTGCAGTTAACATACTTACTCTTAATTCTTTCGCTAAGAATCTTATCGAAGGTAGTTGTTCTCCCACGTTCAAATCTCCAGAAATGATTTGTGCTTTAATTTGATTTTTTATTTGCAGATATATTGGATCATCACTGGAATTATTTATCTGTATATTCATCCTCAACCCCTACTGTTATTTGTGCTCTTACTGTTATTATTATAGCATAACAGTTAAAACATTTCAACATCTAAAAAAAGCAGACAAAATTTTCTTTGCCCGCTTCTTCTCATTACTATCTAAATTGTCATTTATACCCAAACTCTGATTCCGAATTAACAGATAAACTCAATCTCATATCAAGTGATTTTATCGACTAAATCTCTTTGGCTACCAAATTAGCTACCAAAAAAAGAAAACACACCTCAAAAGCCTCATTTTAAAGGGCTTTTTTTCATATTTTCCCACTATTTCTAATAGGGGGGTTACATTTGGCCAAAGTGCCACGTCCACCCCTCCTCATTCCTTGTGGGAGTTGGGATTTCAAGATTTAGAAAGTGTGTCACTTTGGTCAAAAAAGTGTGTCACTTAGTCAAAAGGAGGTGTTCCCATGAATGACTAAAATAAGTCCCTTTCAGATCAAAAACTTCAGAAAACAAACAGGCCTCAGCCAAAAAGCCTTTGCACAAGCCGTTGACTTACCGATAAGAACCTACCGCTCCTATGAATCAGGGGAAAGAGGCCTCACCATTGACAAGTTCCGAGAACTCAAAGAAAAACTCGGTTATTATCAGGAGTGTCACAGAAATAATCTTAGAGCTCACATCGACTATTTGCGACTAACCTTCCCTAGTCTGCGAGATTTAGAAGCTTTCTGTGAAAACTTTCTTTTTTGTCACTTAAGCGAATTTACTGACCAAGAAACACGGCTCATGAATTATACCCACTTGTGGCAACGAGGAAACATTTGGATTTTCGATTTCTTTGATAAGTCTGCGACCAATAACTACCAAACGTGTCTCCAACTATCGGGTCAGGGCTGTCGGGAGATGGAGCTCCTCTTAGAGCACAAGGGGACTTCTTGGCAGAACTTTCTTCAGAATATTCTCTATGCCTACGAAGATGTCAGGGTAAAACGCCTTGATATCGCCCTAGACGAACTCTATAAAGGCTATGGTCACGAGGAGGAACACATCCAGATCCCCAAGCTCATTGATAAGCTCTATGCCAAAGAAATTGTCCTAGATACCATTCGAAAATGGAACATCACAGGTGGGGGCTCCTTCACCGATAACGACGATATGGAAGCCAATCACGGGCTTTCCCTTTACTTTGGGAGCCGACAAAGTCAGCTCTACTTCAACTTTTATGAAAAGCGATACGAAATCGCTCGTATGGAAAATATCTCCTTGGAAGAATCCTTGGAGATTTTTGGTATCTGGAACCGCTACGAGCTACGCTTTTCAGACCAGAAAGCCCAAGGGGTTGTGGAGGAATACATCAACGGTGTGGACCTCGGAGAAATCGCAAAAGGCATCGTGAACAAGGAAATCCAAGTCTATGATGGTGTCACCCGTTTTGGAGCCTATAAGCCCGATGAAAAATGGCAAAGGCTCTTTGGAGGGGTTGAACCCCTAAAACTCTCAACCAGTCCACAACCTTACAGTATCGAACGGACCATTCGCTGGTTAACCTATCAAGTCGCAAACTCTCTTGCACTCGTTTCTGAAGCAGACAAAATCATGCAAACAGAATACATGAAGATGATTCAAAATAGCGGTGAAATTACTGATCGTGGGGAGGCTATCTTAAGACTCCTCAAAACCAACAAACACTATGAACACTAGAAAGGAAATCCCTTATGGAATACAAAGTCGAAATCAATTCATTAAACAACTTTAAAGCCTGGTCTGGTGGCCTTAGTACCTTAAACACTGTCCGTGAACGTGGTGGTATAGATACCCTAACCACCATCTGTGAAGACCTCTTTTCTGGAGATACCCCTACCGACACTCAAATCAATGACTGGCTTTGGTTTGATACAGACTTTATTTACCAGGCGCTAGGCTACGAGGACCTTCTAGAGGGCTAATCCATGCTCAAGAAAATCTATCAAGCAGACTTCCTCCTTCTTCCTGATCAGGAGTTTTGGAACATGTATATCCTCCTGAGAAAAGGGAAAGACTTCTACTATGAATGTGCTGGAAGATGTACCGAAAAACTCCAGATGATAGGGGCTTCTACGACTATGAACACGCCTATTTCTCCCTAGACGGTCAGGTTCTGAGTCTCAATAAACGGATGCGCCCCTCTCTCATTGCCTATATTCAACAGACCATCAAAAACAATCACGAAACCTTTAGAAAGGAAATTGATATGGCTACTAAAACGATGTTTGAAACCAAAGTTGGACAAGTTACCAACGAACTCGGAGAATTACTCAAAAAGAAAGACCACAAACAGGCTTGGACTAAGGCGGGAGAACTAAACGCTCTTCTCAAAAAAGAAGAAGCCAAAAATCTAAAGCCTGAGTTAGTCGAACAACTCCATAATGAGTTACGAGGCTACTATTACATCAACAGTGAGATTGAAAAGGCTAATAAGCGACTCTACGCTAAAGGGTCTAAACTCATTGAACTCGCTAGTCTTTAGAAGGAGGACCTATGATAAAAGCCAAACGTTACATACTAAAAGCAAGGGAATACCTCTCAAACTTTAAAAAGGTGGAGAAAAAAGGTGGCCCACCAAAGCTAAAAGTCACTACGAAAAAGACCGTCAATCTAGCTGTTATCGGAGGAATTGCTTTCCTCCTTTTTGTTGGTCTTACGGGCGCCATCCGTGCCATCACACTTTCAAATAAAGTGGGAACACTACAAGCTCAAGTGAAAGCGACTCAAAAACAAAAAGCACAGTCTGTGGATGCTAATCGTAAGTATGACTACAAGCTCCAGTATTACCTCAATGACTATGTCTACGCCTACTTCACCCTCCCACAAGAAGGGGATAAACAACAAGCTCAAGTCGAACACCTTAACAGCTTTTATAATTTCGTCCCAGACGTCAAAGCGCAAGGTCAAGTACGTAACCCAAGTACCCTGCTCTACTCACAATTAGTCACGGTAGAAGGTAAGGTAGCTACCTACAAGGTTAAATACAAGGAAATAATCCAACACGACAAAGACACCGAGGAAAAAGAACTAGTCACGGGGTTTAATATTCCCTTTGATGAAAAAGAGGGGAAATACTACGTTTCTGGACTTCCTTGGTTCTCAGCGATTGAGTCTTCACAAGCTGGACACTTTAGTGAAGACGATCAACTCCAACTCACAGCCAACGACCACGTCTCAGACAGTCAACACAAGAAGGTTGAAAAGTTCCTCAAGGTCTTCTTTACCAACTATACTACCAATCAAGACAACCTTAACCTTATTGCCAAAAACGTTGCTATTGTAGCCAATACCACCTTTAAAACGATTGACTACACCTATCTGAAGAAGGATGGGGCTAATCTCATCGCCTATGTCCAAGCAACCTTTGAGGTGGGAGGAACGACACACTCCGAAAACTTCACCTTCACGCTCTCAGAAAAAGACAAGAGCTACTATGTCACAAATCTAGAACACACTATTCCTCTCAACTACGCAAACGATAAAGATTAGGAGAACTCTATGAATACAGACAATCTACGTACCTTCCTCCAAGGCGATGGAATTTGGATTCTCACCGCTATCGCTGTTTTGTTGGCTATTAAAGCTTGGCGAAACAGTTCTTGGCTTCAACTTTTCTCAGTCGTTGGGTTCTATGCCGTCATTGTCTCAATCGCAAAAGGACAAGACATCCTAAAAGTGGTCGGCTGGTTCCTACGACTCTTTGGTATTGATTCAGGACTTTAAATATGACTGACGAAAGACTCTATGACTACAGTAAGGGGTTGAACGCCCCCTATTGGATCCAGGAAATCAAGACAAAAAAGGGGACTCGCCTTTGGTACTTTGCGACACCAATGCAATTGTCCTTTTTCATTGTCTTTACCTTCGTTTTTGTAGCCATGTTGCTCTTTGGAGGATTCATCCTGGTTCCTCTCGCAAAATTAACACACTCTATTTCACTGCTGCTCTACTGGTACCTCCCCTATAAACTGGCTAAATTCTATACCGAATACGAACCACATGGTAAGAAGATGCACGTTTTCATTGGAGACTACCTGATTTACTTCTGGGATTTCAAGCTCAATAAAAAAGCGATTTACCATGAAGACCGAATAGATGCAATAGAAGAAATTGTCTTTGAAAAAACAAAACTATAGGAAAGGAGGTCCTATGAGTATTACCTTAACCTATCCTATTAGGGACACCCATGAAAATCTAGCCCTCAAAAAAGATCGAACGGTGGTGGCTTATTACCGTATTCCCAATACTCCCATCACCATTACGGATGAAGAGAAAAAGGACAAACACAAGATTACAGTTGCTCAGATGATGAAGAAACTCCAGAAAAACAAGTCCTTTGAGATTTCACTCATTCCCAAGGACTATCTCTTAGAAGAAAAAATGAGGGACTTTTCAGAAGCATTGGCAGATGATAGCCGTGAACTGGGAGAAGAACTCCTTCTTTACACGGTTGACCGTCTCACGGATGAAATGGAAATTCCTTATCAGTTTGATTGGGTCGTCGGAGTGACCTTACGCAAACAAAATCACGGGGCAACGGTGAAAGACTTAGCCTATGAGAGTTTTAACGAGTTCTCAGAGAAGATCGCAAACGGTCTTGGCTACGAATACGCATTGAGTCCCACCTGGTATAACGATTACAGAAGTGATGAATTCACTATTTTCCAAGCTTTCTCCGTCCTACGTGCTAAACGTCTGACCAATGAAGAACTCTTCTACTACCAGCGGATGCAATACCTTCGCTATATTCCCCACTACAAGAAGGAGGTCCTCGCTAATCGCTCCCAATTTAATATCACAGACACCCTAATTAAAGTCTTAAAAGGAGGCTTCCTCAAGCTCGAAAGTCCTTATGGTTCCTCTTTTGTGACTATTCTTCCTGTTGGGAAGTTTCCTGTGCAATTCAACGGCTTTCACCTAGGAGAATTTGTCCAACGCTTGAACTTTCCCGTAGAACTACGTATCAAGGCTGAATTTATTGATACCAACAAAATCAAGGGGAGAATGGGACGTTCCAATACCCGTTATCGAAACATCATGGAAGAAGCTGAAAATACAGACACCGTCCAACAAGATGAAATCATCATGGGCTCTATCTCTCTAAAAGACCTGATGAAGAAAGTCGGAAACAAGGAAGATATCATTGAATATGGAGCCTATCTAATCGTCTCTGCTTCTAGTGTCAATCAGCTTCGTCAAAGACGACAAGTTGTTCTCAACTATTTTGATGATATGGGCGTTGAAATCAGTGAAGCTTCGCAAGATGGCCCATACCTCTTTCAAGCCCTACTCTACGGGGAAAACCTCCAAAAGAAAACTCGCACCTGGACACATATGGTCACAGCCCGTGGGTTTTCAGAACTCATGCCCTTTACCAATACGACCTCAGGAAACCGTATCGGTTGGTATATTGGACGAGTAGACAACTGGACAGGTCGTTGGGACACTATCGCTAAAGCTATTGATTCCTCTAAAAATATCGTCCTCTACAATGCCACAGTCGGAAACAAAGAAGATATCGCTGGAAAGATTACCAAGAACCCACATATCATTATTACGGGTGCGACAGGACAAGGAAAATCTTTCCTCGCTCAGATTATCTTTTTAAGTGTGGCTTTACAAAATGTCAAAACCCTCTATATTGACCCCAAACGAGAACTCAGAAACCACTACCAAGAGGTAATCAATTCCCCTGAATTTGCACGACGCTACCCTGAACGCAAAAAACAGATTGACAACTTTAACTTTGTGACACTAGACAGCTCACTACCATCAAACCACGGAGTCCTAGATCCCATTGTTGTCCTTGATAAGGAACAAGCTGTAGAAGTCGCAAAGAACATGCTTGAGTTTCTCCTACAAGCTGTCGATGACGTGACGATGGACCAGAAAACAGCCATCACAGAAGCCATCAATGCTATCGTAGAACGTCGAGTAGCTGGTGAAAACGTCGGCTTTAAACATGTCTTAGAAGCCTTAAGACAGGCTTCCTCATCTGAAATTGCCTCAGTGGGTCGCTACCTGACGTCCATTGTGACAAACTCCATCTTGGAACTCGCCTTCTCAGATGGTAGCACACCAGGTCTTAACTATGAGTCCCGAGTTACTATCCTAGAAGTCAATAACCTCAAGCTCCCAAAAGATGACTCCACAAAGATTTCAGACCACGAACGAAACTCTATTGCCCTCATGTTTGCGCTTGGGGCCTTTTGTACCCACTTTGGAGAACGCAATGAAAATGAAGATACCATTGAGTTCTTTGACGAAGCTTGGATTCTCATGAAGTCCGCAGAAGGAAAAGCCGTTATCAAAAATATGAGACGTATTGGACGCTCCAAAAACAATACCTTAGCACTGATTACACAATCTGTCCACGATGCAGAAAATGACGATGACACGACTGGATTTGGGACTATCTTTGCCTTCTATGAAAAATCTGAACGTGAGGATATTCTCAGACACGTTAATCTTGAAATCACTGAAAGTAACCTCGAATGGATTGATAATATGATCTCTGGTCAGTGCCTTTACTACGATGTCTACGGTAATCTTAATATGATTTCCGTCCATAATCTCTTTGAGGATATTGAAATGTTTCTAAAACCTATGAAAGCAACAGTGTCTTCAAGTCTCGAAAATAAATACGCTAGTTAGGAGGTGAACTGATGCAAGAAGCTTTTGCCAAGCTAAAGGGAGTGGATATTTTCTCCCTAAAGTCCTACATGGAACCAACCAACTTTGGCTCCTTTAATGGAGCCTGGGTCCTAATTAATGAACTCTTCGTAAACCTCTTCTTTTTCATTCTTAATGCCGTCGTTGGCTTCTTTTCCCTCCTCATTCGCATCTTAGAAAAGATTGATCTCTACGCCACCTATAAAACCTATGTCTTTCATGGAGCAAGCAGTATTTGGCACGGATTTACGGGCTCTAATTCTGGCAACATTACCAACAAATCACTTGTAGGCACCTTGCTTTTGGTTTTAGCTTTCTACCTTTTCTATCAGTATTTCTTCTCAAAAGGCTCTTTTTCAAGAACACTCCTCCATGTCTGTCTAGTACTCCTATTAGCTCTGGGGTACTTTGGGACAGTCGCTGGAACTTCTGGTGGGCTTTATCTCCTTGATACCGTCAATAACGTCTCTAAAGACGTTACCAAAAAGATTGCAGGTATTAAGGTGGACTACGCCAAAGACAAGTCCATTAAAATTGGAAAATCGATGTCAGATAGCTACATTGCAGAAACGTCCTATAAAGCCTATGTCTTTGTCAATACCGGCCAAGAAAATGGAAAATACAAGAACAGCCAAGACGGGAAAGAAGAAGCCTTTGACGACAGTAAAGTTCTTGGAACTAGTGATAAGAATGGAAATTTTAAGGCTGTCAAAGCCAAAGACCGTTCCAAGTATTTAGACGATTTAGGCGACGGAGCCAACGATGATGGTGAAAAGAACCGTTGGGTGTCAGCTATGCCAGACTTCATTTTCACTAGGATGTTCTATGTGATTTTTAAAATTGTAGAAGCCTTTGTATTAGCCGTCCCCATTATTCTTATCCAGCTCTTAAATGTGGTGGCTCAAATCCTTGTCCTCACCATGATTCTACTTTTTCCAGTAGTCCTTCTCATGTCATTCGTTCCAAGGATGCAAGAGTTAGTCTTTGGAGTGCTAAAAGTTATGTTCGGGGGCTTGATTTTTCCAGCGATTACAACTCTCTTAACACTCCTTATTTTCTATATTGAAAAAATGATAGAAAACATTGTCACAAATGGGTTTGATGGTGTTCTAAAAACCTTACCGTCACTTCTCTTATTTGGTCTTGTCTTCAAACTCTTAGTATCGGTGGTTTCTAAAGGTGTCATCTATTTCCTCATCTGGAGATTCAAAGGCCAACTCCTCCAATTCATTCTTGGCTCCAAAGCTCGAATGGTTGCGACAGATATTGGTACTAAAGTTGAACATGGCGTCACAAAAAGCAAAGAGGTTGCTTCACAAGTTCCAACACGAAGCCTTGCGACGGCCCAACACCTGGGAAACTTTGCATTGGCTGGGGCTGGTTTTGGGACTGGGGTGATGATGAATGCCAAGAGCCATTTCCAAAATGCAGGCTCCTTCTTTACTCGTAAGGAACCAAGTCAACCAGAACCAGTCATGCCATCTGGACCAACAGAGGCTCCAATAACCCCAGAATCTTCAGAACCAATCATTCCTCCAACACAGACACCACCTGATAACTTCAAGCCAATTGAAGAAAAGAACCCAACACCTCCAAGTGACTCACCAATCATGTCAGAAGGAATACCTAGTCCAGAGGACGAATTCCAAACGCTCAGAAAAGAGTGGATGTCACCATTCAAACAACACCGTATCAATATCCTAGAACGGAGATTGGATGCTTACAAGGAGCCTCAAGCCATGTATAAAGCCCAAGGTTCCAATGCCTTCACCCGTGCTTATCGTCAGACCATGACACGAGACGATAAGATAAGAGCCAATATCGAGCGACGAGATCGTTTAACTCAACGCCTAAACCAATTGAGAGGAGAATAGAATGAATACTAAAATACGCTCAAGAACAGCCTTTCCAAGAATGCTTGAAGAAACACTTTTTAAGGCTTACCAAGAAGGGAAACGCTCTGTCGATTTCCTTCTTTTATTTCCAGTTTCAGAAAAAGACAAAGATCAGATCATTGCACAAACGAAAGCTCATTCTGTTGTCTTAGATGCCAAATGGCGCTTTGGGACTGTTCTATTTACAGCTTATATCAGACATTGAGTAGAAAGGAGAGTCGATGAAAAAACTAAAATGGTATCTATTATCTAGTCTTTTTCCTATCTTTTTTCCTGTTTTTATCATTATCATCATTATGGGAGCAGTCGGAGGAGGTAGCACTGGTGGCTCTTCTCAATCACCAAATGGTGCAACCTACACGGACCACTGGTCAAATGGAGATCCCTATACCCATAACTTACTCGTCCATCGCTATGGTATTAAAGCAGAGCAATTGGACGGCTTTTTAGATACTTTAGGAATCTCCTATGACAAGAAGCGCATCAATGGTAAAAAGCTCTTAGACTGGGAGGCTAAGTCTAATTTAGATGTTCGTGCCATTGTAGCAATTGCCTTAAACGAAAGCTCACTTGGAACGGCTGGAGTTGCTACAAATCCAGGATCCAACATGTTTGGTTTTGGGGCATTCGACTCTAATCCAGAAAACGCCAATAATTTTAACGATGAAGTGGCGGTTGTTGGACTCACCAATCAGACCATCATTGGCAATAAAAATGAAACCTTCAAAGTCCAAGATGACAAAGCTCAAAAATTTGCGAGTGGTTCCCTCAATACGTCAACAGATGGTGGAGTCTACTTCACCGATACTTCTGGATCAGGAAAAAGGCGTGCTGAAACCATGCAAAAACTCGATACTTATATCGATGAGCATGGAGGCACACCAAAGGCCCCTGAACAAACGACAGGAAAAACGAGAGACGGAGGCGGTGTCACAACGGGGGACGTACCACAAGGCTACAGCCTCACCAAAGAAATTAATACCTCAAGCTATACAGGACTGTCTTATCCCTGGGGACAATGTACCTGGTTTGTCTACAACCGAGGAAAAGAAGTCGGTGTTAGCTTTGGAGAGTATATGGGAAATGGTGGCCAATGGATGAATGCACCTGGTTATCAGACAACTCATAGCCCAACCGAACACTCCGCACTATCTTTTAGCCCAGGACAAGCTGGAGCAGACCCAACCTATGGTCACATTGCTTTTGTGGAACAAGTCAAATCAGATGGCTCCATTCTTATCTCAGAATCAAACGTCAAAGGCCTAGGAGTCGTTAGCTACCGCACTTTTGATGCAGAGACAGCAAAACAATTTACTTATGTCATTGGACACTAATAAACTCTTGAATTTTGATTTTTTTAATGCTAAAATTTTTCCATAATATACATTTGAGGTATTACTATGATTGAAGTAGACGCAAAAATAAAAATGGATGATGAATTATATAAAAAGTATATAAATGGAGAAGTTGATTTACGAGGGGCAGCATTTGGAAATAAACATTTTGAACCCTTTCAAGAAATTGAAATCCCTGACAATGACAATTCTGAGAATTTAGCTCCAGATCCACTTCCTGTTTCCGATAGCTATAAAAACGAAAACACTGATAATAGCGATACTAACTTAGTTGTAGGTGCAACTCTAATTTCGGCAATAGGGGCAAAGGTTTTATACGATATAGCAAAGCCTAAAATCGCACATATAATTGAAGAAAGACAGAAACCTAGTGAAAATGCTATAGAAATTCAGCAAAATTTCAACACAGCATTAAAATTTTACGCATCAGAACCAAACAATCCACAGGCTATCTCCGAGCTACAGTATTGGATAACTAAACTCAAGTCAGATAATAAAAAAGATACCAAGTTCCTAAAAAAGAATTTGACAGAAAAAATCAATACGTTATTATTATCTTTCGAAGAGATAGATAATAAAAGTATGAAGAAATTGCACTTTGAAGATAAATTGGATAAACTAGACTACCACTTTAAGCAGCTTCAGAAAAAAAATGAATTAATTAAAACATAAAATAAGATCCGAAAAATCGGGTCTTTTTTGCGTTAAAGGAGAATATTTGGAGCAGATCCAACCTATGGACACGTTGCTTTTGTGGAACAAGTCAAATCAGATGGC